>QBMH01000100.1 GCA_003249025.1 Leptolyngbya sp.
ATTCCTGGTTTGGGTCAAACTCAAAGGGTTAGCGATTCAAACGGGTCAAACAGTTTATCAACTTAAGCACGGGTTGCTTGATGATTACCTTTGTCAGCAGCTTAAAAGTCCAGCGCTGAAGATGACTTTTGCGTAAGGCCTATTCAATTACATCTTCAGAGAACACTGACTCATTAAAATCCTCATTATTATCAATGTCAGAATTATCGATGTCAGGCGCAAGTATGGAAGGACTGTTGGGATCGAGCGCCAAATTGCGGCGACGCAAAGCCGATGGAAACTCAGGACGAATTTCTAGGGCGCGATCGTAGCTGGTGATGGCAGCTTTATAATCCCCAATATGGCTCAGGGCAACCCCACGACTATACCAAGCAGGATAAAAAGAAGGATTAATCTCTAGGGCGCGATCGTAGCTAGAAACAGCGGCTTCATTTCGTCCTAGATGCCCTAGGGTAACCCCCCGTCCATACCAAGATTCATATAAATTGGGATTATGCTGTACAGCTTTGTCATAGCTCGTAATGGCTGCTGCATACATGCCTAGCTTGCGGAAGGCAACGCCCCGACTGTGCCATGCTCTGGCAAATTTGGCATCTAAGGCGATCGCTTTGTCATAGCTGGCGATCGCTGCTTCATACCGTCCGGCTTTGTGAAGAGTACTGCCCCAGTTGTACCAGCCTTCTCGTAAATCGGGTTTGAGCGTTAAGGCTTGACGATAGCTGGCGATCGCGTCATCGTAGCGCCCCAAGGCATCCAGCGCATTGCCTCGGTTATACCAGGCTTCATAAAGAGTGGGCTTGATTTTTAGAGCCTTATCATAGCTAGTAACGGCTGCTTCGTGTCGCTTTAGCTTGTGGAGGACGTTGCCATGATTGTAGTAGGCAGCATACCAGTCTGATTTAATCATCAGCACGCGATCGTAGCTCTCCAAAGCTTCGGGATAGCGCTTCAGTCGATTTAAAATATTGGCGCGATTGTACCAAGCATTGGAATAGTGAGGGCGGAACTCGATCGCTTTATCGTAACTGGCGATCGCTGCCTCATACTTTCCCAGCTTGTAAAGGATAATCGCTCGGTTATACCAAGATCTAGAATACTCTGGCTCTAGCTTTAGCGCTCGATTGAGGCTATCAATTGCGGCTTCATAACAATTCGACTTATCCAGGGCATTGCCTCGGTTATACCAGGCTTGATGAAACGCTGGGCGTAGTTTAATGGCTTTGTCATAACTGGCGATCGCCGCTTCATAGCTCCCTAAACTAAACAACGCCATCCCATGACTGTTTAAGGCTTCTGGATAATTTGGATTTAAATCAAGTGCCTGCTGAAAGCAAGCCGCTGCATCCGTATAGCGTTGCAATTCATATAGGACAAGGCCCTTGAAGTACCAAATCTCATGCCAACTAGGATAAAGCTGCAACGCTCGATCAAAGCTCATATTTGCATCTTCATAAGCACCCGCTTGACTAAGTTGCAACCCTTGTTGAAGAAAAAATTCAGCTTCTGACTTTAAACTACGGGACATGGCGTTGATTAAAGATTTCCACTCGCTTTACACCAGCCTACTACTCGAAGATGGAGGCAGCGATCGCTAACTTTCTGAGGGATGTAGTAAGTGATAAGCATTGGGTAGAGAACGAGCATAGTCTAGTTCCAACGTCATAGTTGAAACTTTTGCATGGTATAACAGCCTTTTGACATCTCCTATTCTATTAAGTATTTATTTTTGCCATGTTGCCAAGGCAGGAATGGATTATAAAGAAAGATGAAATTCTGTAGTATTTATTCAGGGACGTTACTCACGATTAAATCCTTTTGTCAGAACTATCGAATCATCCAAATGATATGAATATGAAGAATTTGTCACGGTAGTCCTTTCTCATTAGAAATTTTTTATTTAGGATACTTATTCTAGTCACTCAACCTATGGCAACCCTTGAAGCTGCGCTGTGAAAGCTCCCGCCCATCTCCTACTGAATAGAGAAAAGAGACAACACCATAGATGATTAATCAACGGGTAGATCGATCTGAGCGCCTAGCCTGGTTAGAAGGAATTCGCATCCTCGCAGTGGTAATGCTACTGCTTTACTACGCTCAAATGGGGTTTGCAGGCTCCGCTTATACGCCTCAACCGACCGGATTAGTCAGTAATCTGCGCTATTTGGCGGCGGCAATGAGTACCCTGCCTAAACAGGGGGTGTTGCCCTATTTTTTAAGCCTGCCATCCTGGTTTGGGTTTCAGTTTATCGATGTTTTTGTTTTAATCAGTGGCTTCAGTTTGGTGCTATCGCTCAAGAGCAAGCCTTTAGATGTCGGAATTTTTTTAAAGCGACGGCTCAGCCAAATTTTATTTCCTTTTTGGGCGGTGCTGTGGTTATCGTTTCCCTTGCTATGGGCGATCGCGATGGCATTTAAAACTGATTTTCCCAATCCCTGGTATGTTTTTGCAGGCATTAGTTTTCCCTTAGTGTATGACTACAACGGGGAGATGCTGATGGCAACTAGCGGGTCTTGGTGGTTTGTTTCGCTCATTTTTAGTTTTGCGCTACTGTTTCCATTTTTGTGGCAGTTGCTCCAGCGTTGGGGAGCCGCAAACTTAGTTTTGGTCTGTGTTTTGCTGACAATTGGCTATCGAGCGATCGCGATCTATCTCTTAGGAGGACACCCTACCTATGTGATTTGGAATACCCCAGCCGGATGGCAACCCTTCGCTCTATTTTTGTCTAAACTGGGCACCTTTGCGATCGGCATGGCAGTGGGCGATCTCTACCTTAAGGATGAGGGACCCGTTTATTGGAGTTTGCCCCGTGCTTTAACGATCGGCGCTCTAGTTTATGTCGCTGGTTTTATCTGTCAGTTCTATACTTGGGGATGGATTTTTGCAGATTTATTACTCTCGGTCGGGTTGGGTTTAGGCTGCATGGTCATGTGTCGCATTTTGGCGGGGCAAAGGCAAATCGCCTCATTTTTCATTGCAATGGGAGGCTATAGCTATACCTTCTTTCTATTACATGGCTTGGTTGTCGATCGCAGTTTGCAATTGGTCGTCCAAGGTGATGCAACACGGTATGCTGTGATGCTGCCAATCATGATCGTCATTACGCTTGTTTTAGCAATCTTGACTGTTCATACCAGTCCTTTAATTCAACGAATTGTCTTAGGCTTGCTGCGCGATGTGGACTATGTACTAGCAAAGTCCACATCGTTACAGCGCCGTTTTAGGGAACCGCAAGTGGGTGATAAAGTGTGCTATCGGAGTGAGGCGGGGTGGATTGTGCTGAAAGTAGAAAAGCTGTTGGATGAGCAGGACTTTTTTCTGTGCCAGGTCAGCGATGGTCGGAGATCGCTGTGGGTCAATGAAGAGGATTTGGAACCTGCCGGAAAACACTTCCGCTGATGAGAAGCCATAAGTGCCCAGTTATTCCAGCAATGGAACTTACATTGGACTGTTTACCTATGGGCTTACCCATGCGCCTACCGATGGCTCAACAATTCACTCTAATACTTGGAGGATGGCTTACGTGAAGAAGTGGTCAGTCGATCTGCATAAGCTGATCTATACCCATGTCCTGATGATCGGAATTCCTACTATCTTTTACTTTTGCCTGCGGATGGGAGGGCTGCCACTGATCAATGTTCATATGGCGATCGCCACCTTTTTTCTCTTTAGCTCCCTGATGATTCTTTTAGAGGCTTCTACGTCTCTATTTCGGAGATTTGCCGTTCCCACCGACAAACCTGTCGGCGATCGCTGGGATCATCTAATTCGTTCCCTCAAAGCAAACTTGGGCGTTAAAGGCTCTCAACGACCTGCCCCAACTACTCCCCTACCTCGTTGTTCCATCATCGTGGTTGCCTACTTACCCAATGAACAAGACATTATTCTGGAAACCCTGCGCCAGATTCTTAGCACAGTCTATCGTCCAGCAGCAGGGCTAGAGCTTATTCTGGCATACAACACCCCCGTCGATTTACCGCTTGAAGATGACCTGAGAGTATTAGCCCAAGTTCATCCTGAACTGCATTTATTACGAGTTGAGGGTAGCCATTCTAAAGCCGAGAATTTGAATGCTGCTCTAAACATCGTTACGGGGGATGTGACCTGTATTTTAGATGCGGATCATCATCCCTCCCCAGATTGCTTTCTACGGGCATGGCGCTGGTTAGAGCAAGGCTACGATGTTGTGCAAGGACGTAACATTATCCGCAATCACGGGCATAATCTGCTCACTCAAAACATTGCCGTTGAGTTTGAATCGCTTTATGGGGTCAGTCATCCTGCCAAATCATTTCTCACCGACTCCACTATTTTTGGTGGTTCCAATGGCTATTGGCGAACCGCCGTACTCAAGCGAATTCGCTTTAACCCAACGATGATGACGGAAGATATTGATGCGACGCTGCGGACTTTGTTGAATGGGTATCGTATTCTCCACGATCGCAGCATTATCGCCACCGAACTTGCCCCCATTGATTTCAACTCATTTTGGTTTCAGCGCAAGCGGTGGGCACAGGGCTGGTTAGAAGTGAGCTTTAAATATCAACGGCGCGTTTGGAAATCTAAACACCTAAATCTTAAGCAAAAATTTTACTGGACTTATTTGCTGTACTACTGTGTCATCTATTCCCTGTTAGCGCTACAAATTCTGCCACTCATTTTGAGCTTATTTTTGTTCCACGGCTACCTCCCGCCCTCGGATAATGCCTATCTTTGGTTTAGTACCGTTGTTACTTTCTTTAGCGGCATCTATCAAACGGTGGTGACCATGCGAGTCTCGTATATTCGCTACCCGATTTACTATTTTGCCCAGCACGCTATTCTAATTTTTTTGTATACCACTCTAAAAAACATGATCTCGGTTGTGGGGCTTTATGATCACTTGCATGGACATAGCCATTGGGTGGTCACGCCACGCGGCAAGCAACCCGCTCCACTCATGCCATCTGAGGCATCTCCTGTGTTAGCTCCCGTTGGAGGCGTGGGGAGTAGGGAATGACGAATGACAAGAGGCGAGTGGCGAATGACGGATAGAACCAGGCGATCGCATTGGGTGCGCTTAGCGAAGTCGAAATGCACCCATATCAAGGGTTTATTTTGCTTTTTTCAGTGCCAGGGACATATCGACTTGTCCGGTGCTGGAGTCAGCTTGGGTGGAAGTGATGCCAATACCCCGAATTGAGTTTAGTACGGCGATCGTGTCAGCGGGAATGGGTCTTGGGGATGCGGCAGCAAAGCGATTGAGTATCGTCAGAGTTTTATCCATATCGACGTAGACATAGCCCAAATTTTGCTTGGGTAGGTTGCCAGTGATCCCTTGGAAGGTGTCGCTAAGGTTTAGGGTTTGAGTGGGCTTGCTTGCCATGGTTTCAGCCAAGGGTCCGCCAAAGGCAAGGAATACAGAATTATCGTCTAACCAGCCATGCCCCAAGACGGCACCCATGGGACTATTCCATTCAGTGATTTTTTTACCCTGTACCTCTCGTTGCTGGACGAGAACGGCGTTGCCTTTTGCTAAATTATCCAGTTTGCTGAGGGCATTTTCGGCAGATTTGCGATCGCTGGTATTAAACACCATGACCCCGCCAAAGCCCAGTTGGGACAAAATGCCTTGATTAGATGGAATCAGCGCCATGCCAAATTCGCCATCCATCCAGCCAAAAATGTCTTTGTCTAGATCGAAATTTGCTGAGTTAAATGCTTGTCGGACTTGGGCGATCGCTTGCTCTCCGTCTGGATAGGCTTTAGCTTGCTGGGTTGCCTGATTCCAATAGCTGTTTAAGTTTGCACCGCTGACAAATGCCAACGTATCCGCAGGCAACTGAGCAATGACTTTACCAGGGGCAGGTTTGTAGTCCCATTTGGGCGCTTGAGGATCGATCGCGGCTACTGCTTTGATTCGGACTCCAGCCTCATCCGTACCGATTCCAGCCACCAAGGACTTGAATCGTTTAAGCTGGTCTAGGGTGGCAGAGGGGATGGAAGTCGCTTGATTGTAATTGATGTTTGTCAACTGCTGCATGGCAGTGGCGTAATCCACCAGATAGACTTGAGCGATCGAGTTTTGTACATCCACACCCTTTGTCAGCAAGTTATCTGCTCCAGGTTTAGACGCAAAAGAAGGTTGCCCTTTGGTGGTATTAATTGCTTCTTCTAGCCCTTTGCGATCGCTAGCAATCACCAGATAATCTTTAACCACTGCCGCAAAAACAGAATTGTCTGTATTTTCAATGATCTTGTTGCCCTGGTAGTCGCTTTCTTTTGCTTTACTGCTGCCCTGATTTGCCAACTTCATGGCGAAGTTCATCGCGCTAATTTTGTCTTTAATGCTGATAACTACTAACAAACTGGGTTTCTGTTTAGCACCTTGGTTGGGCAGCAACGCCACCATTGTGTTGCCAACCCAGGGTTTTAGATCTTTCTCAATATCAATGTTGCTTTGGGTTACAAGTTGCTGCTGTAAGGTGTTCCAATTTTTGGTAATCACCGTTTGGGCTTCTGGGGTGCCAAACTGTTTGAGTTTTGCCCAGGTTTGTTCATCTGCCGAAATAAAGGTAGCCATGTAGGCATCATCGGGCACAACTTGGGCGATCGCCAGCGGGGTCATAAGATCTTTCGACGTGTTCTTGAAATGCATGTAGGCGGCGGTTCCTGCTGCTGCGATCGCGATCGTGCCGACTACGGGAGCCAAAAATTTCGTTGCAGACATGCAATTTTCCTCAAAAATTTATAAATAGATTGATTGAGACTCTGTAGTTAAGTACACCCAATGCGGAAGTTATTTTGAACTTACTACTAAGATTCCCGCTATCAGTCAAAACACACTTCCAAAGTTAGATTCCGGAGTTAGAAGGCGATCGGCTTGATACACTAAACGGTGTAGTGCTTAACCTAGGTGGTGCCCCTTGCTGAACGAACAAGCAAAAAAAACGATGCTCCGTAAAATTCCCCATGGATTATATATCTGTGGCGTGAAAGAGGGAGATGAAGTCAATGGCTACACTGCAAGCTGGGTGATGCAAGCGTCGTTTACGCCGCCCCTTGTGGTCAACTGCGTTAAACAAGATTCCAAATCTCACGCCATGGTCAAAGCCAGCGGCGTTTTTGCCCTCAGCATTTTAGGAGCCGAGCAAAAAGACTTGGCACAAGCTTTCTTCAAATCGCAGCGACGGGTTGGCAACAAGTTTGAAGATGTGGAATTTTACTTGGGTGAAACGGGCTGTCCGATCATTACCGATTCTTTGGGTTATGTAGAATGCCGCGTCGTTGGCTCCGTCGAGCAAGGCGACCACACGGTTTTTGTGGGAGAAGTGATCGCGGCGGGTGTTCACCGGGAAGGCGAACCGCTGCTGCTAGAAAGCACGGGCTGGCAGTATGGAGGCTAGAGGTTGGGGACAGGGGTTAGGGATAGAGGTTGAGATATAGAGTATTTGTGCTACTTCCTGAAACCCGAAACCTGCAACCTGCATTTATTTGCTTAACCAGGCGATCGCTTCCCGAATCCACTCTTCAGCATCATCGCGCTTAGAAAGAGTGGTGTTGGTGCCGACGGCTTGGAGTGCTTGAGAGATTTCGCTGTTAGTGTAGCCTAATGCGAGTAGTGTCATTTCTACGTCTTCTTGCAGGGCGATCGCGGGTCCTGCGGCGGGAGTCGTGAGAATGCCTGCTTGCTGTCGCCACTCGGCTAGTTTGGTTCGTAGTTCTAAAGAAATCCGTTCGGCTGTTTTGCCGCCTACTCCCGGCGTTTTCGAGAGGGCGCGAGTGTTGCCAGAGACGATCGCCTGCACCAAGTCTTGCAATCCGAGGGTATCCAATAGCGCCACGGCGAGCTGGGGACCAATGCCGCTGACGCTGACCAGTTGCCGAAACAAATCTCGCTCGGCGGCGGCTCCAAACCCAAACAGGGTGACGACTTCTTCGCGAATTTGGAGATGGGTAAACACGTGCATAGTTTCCCCAACGGTGGGTAACTGCATCACTAGACGCGGCACAATCTGCACGTCATAGCCGACCTGATTGACTTCTAGGGTGAGAATCACGCGATTTCCCGTCTTTTGAATGCTGGCAACAGTGCCTTTGAGGTAACCGATCATGGTGTGGGTGGGATGTCGATGCCGCGATCGCGTAACTGTTGCAACAACTCTGCTCGTAACTGCCGCTCTTGAACAAGTTGTCGCTCTGCCTCTTCCGCCCGTTGTGCTTCCATTTCTGCCCGTTGCTCTGCTTCAGACCGGGCAACGGTTTCAGCTTGCAGGGCTTGGGCAAGTTCTTCAGGCAACAGCAGCTTTTCACCCGTATCCAGTCGATAAAAGCCAATCAGCTTACCTTCAATTTTCAATTGCAGGTTGAGCGCTCTACTTTGGAAATCGTCAATGGGGCTATAGTGCCGGATGGCATCGGGTTGCAGCACATCATCGATGAACCGATAGCCCACGAGTTGTCCGTTAATCCATTCGCCTTTGGGGTCAAACAGCCAGTATTCTTCAACTTCAAGCTGTTCGTACAGGGTTTTCTTATACTCAAAATCCTCGTGTCGGGTGCTTTTGGAGGTGATTTCAAAAATCACTTTGGGCACTTGCCCTTCTTCCCATGTCTTATAGTTGTCACGTCCACCGGGTTCCACGCCAAAAATGACCATGACATCGGGGGCAATTCGCAGTTTTGAATTGCCCTCGGCATAGTACAAAAACTGGTTTGCTAGAACGGTTGCCTGTTGTCCTTGCAGGAATTGTCGCAGGACTTCCAAAATCATCACAATGGCGTAGAAGTGGTCGTAGGTTTCAGCCACGGGTTTTCCATCTGAGCTTGGATAGTGAATGATGTTCGGTGATTGAGAGACAGGGGCGATCGCGCTCATACACACTGGATGAAGGGACAGGTTATTCCAAAATTAGCACATCTGTTCGCTGCTTCTTATCGTTTTTTCTTCTTAGTGCGATCGCCCTGAAATCCAAACGCGGCATTATCAGGACGCGATCGCGCTTGCTTAGAAGCCTGCCCCATAGACGCACCGCTAAATAGAACCTGCTGCTGTTCGTGGGCGCGAATTTTTGCGTCTGCCTCGCCGTAGAAGAAGGTCAATAAAGCAAACCGTCGTCCTTGGGTGACGGGCATTGCTTCATGCAGTAACGCGCATGAAAAAATGATGACTTCTCCAGTTTCAGGGCGGTAGAGGGTTGAGCCATATTCGGGGAACCGTAAATGTCCGCCGTCATAATCTTCGGCATTCAGGTTGAGAGTCATGGCAAAACGGCGATGCCCTGTACCCGGTAGAGTGTTATCGCGATGGGCTTTGAAAAAACCGCGATCGCTTTCGTCATAACAACCTACGACGTAGCGTTCAACGTTGGTGATGCTGAATTGAAATGCTTTTTCAATTTCCGGTTTTACCCGTCGCCAAATCAGATCATTCACTTGCTTTAGTATCTCTGCATCGATCAGCACCCAATCTTTTCGGCGTTTCACCTGGGGATTCGTCACTTCCGTTAGCTTGTCGCCGACAGTTTGCATAAAGCCCGATTCTCGTCCGCCATTGCGCTCGTACTGTTGGATTAAAAATTGACAGAAAGCGCGATCGAACACATCGGGAACAAACAAAACAGGTGCCTGTCGAGTGGCAAGGTTCGTAGAAGTTTGAGCAGGCGCAGTTAAGGTTTCCACGGTTTCTAGCAGCCGCTCCACATAGCCCACGGGTTTCTCAAAGGGAAACACAGCGCAAATCCGCAGGTTTTCATCCACAATAAACGTAGTGAGCTTATAGCGTAAATGACCACTGATGCCTTCTGCGGCTAAAGATTCGCTCACCCCATATTGGCTGCTGACCGTGCGTTGAAAGTCCCATAACATGCAGCAGTGAGTCGTTTTTTCGATTTGCTCTTTGAGATAGACATCATTTGAGTCAATGCTGATGCCAAAAAAGCGGAGATTACGCTGCTCAAAGTAGGGCTGAAGCGCAAAAACGGCTTCCAGCGTTTCGCGAACATGCTCAATTTGAGAACTGCCAAAGAAAAATAGCAGGCTATAACAACCGCCCATTTCATCTAGTGCGGCTGTGGCATTCATCGTTGAAGGAATGGAAAAAGCAGGAGCGGGATCACCCACCGTCAACAGGGGCATAAAATACTAGAAACAAGAACATTGCTACTCTATCAGGCAATTTGCAGAGAAAATTTGCGTCTCTGGAAGTTCACGTTTTACGGTAGAAATCCAAAATAGTGTAGTCCTTCCAAAATTCCGCCTGCACAGGATTTTTTCGCCAAGTAGCGGGTAGAACTAGGGTTGGCATGATGCCAGGTGAGCAGTTCTGGCATGGCGTTGCCCACAACGATACCCCGTTCGGCGCGATCGCAAAACATCGACAAATCATTCCCCGAATCGCCACAGGCAACGGTGCGATCGGGCGATATATCTAAGTGTTCCCGTACAAACGTTAGAGCTTTGCCCTTATTCGCTCGACACGGCAAAATATCTAGGTCTTTACCACCGCTGTAGACCACTTGAGCCTCTAAGCCTTTAGCGTCCAATATGGCTTGGAGTTTGGGTAAGAGTTCCACCGCGATCGCTGCCGCTAGAAAATAGCTGACTTTGAACGGGCGCTGCTCAGATGTCGGTTGAGGGGTCAGATCAAACTGGTTGGCGATCGCCACCACTTGATCTCGATCCCAATTAACAGATAGCACTTCTGCCCAAGTTAGATCGGGCGAATCGCTGTTTGCCAGATAAATCTCGGTGCCGACGGACACAATCAATATATCGGGATCAAGCAAAGGCTTTTCGGCTTTGAGTTGGCGATAACTGGTCAGCGATCGCCCAGTAGAATAGACAATCGTTGTGCCATGCTGCCGACGATGAGCGTCAAGCTGACCGTTAAGTTGCGCCATGGCGAGGTCATTGCCCACCAGCGTATGATCCAAATCGGTTACAAACAAAAAAGCAGCCATAGCAATGCCTTGGGTCATCTCAATTCCAACTCTTTTTACCATGTCTTGTTCAACGTTGGATTAAGGCTCAGCCTGGAGCGGGCGAAGTAGTAGAACGAGAATTTTATCAACGAGTTAAGTTAGCGTTTGCTGACGACGTTATTTCACTGGGAGTGCAACAAAAAGTGTGTGAGTGGTGAGAAATCAGCTAATTGTTTGGGTAGAGCCAGTTGTCGAAGGCGGTTCAATCAAGTCAATTGTCCCTGTAGAGCGATGGTAGAAGGTCAGAAGTATCTGAGAATGATAGCTTGCTGGTTTATTGCGGGGTGAATGTACCTCCTATGCTATGAAATTACGGCGATCGAAATTGACGGCTTGGCTACCCCAGTTAAACTATCAGATTTGGATTTTGGCGATCGGGCGGCTGTTGTCTCAAATGGGATCAGGCTTCACGCTGTTTTATGCACCCATCTTTTTTGTAAATCAGGTGGGGCTATCAGCCACCTCAGTGGGTCTTGGCTTGGGCAGTCAATCGATTTCGGGGGTGCTGGGGCGTTTTTTGGGTGGATCGCTTTCGGATGGGAAGTTCGGGCGCAAGCGCACGGTGTTGTTGTCGGCGGTGGTGTCGGCGATCGCGGCGTTTGTCATGGCTTTCGCCGCCAATTTTCCCATGTTTGTAGTGGGCAATTTATTAATGGGTTTGGGTATTGGGTTATTTTGGCCATCAGCGGAGGCACTCGTTGCTGATTTATCTGCACCTGAAGATCGGAATGAAGCCTTTGCCCTAAATCGGCTGTGCGACAGTTTAGGTTTAGGCGTTGGGGTTGTGCTAGGGGGCTTAGTTATCAGTACGACAGGAGCTTATCGATCGCTGTTTATCATCGACGGCATTTCTTTTTTAGTGTTATTTGCCGTGGTGCTGTGGGCAGTTCGAGAAACCTTTCAAACAACGGGTGAGCATTCAGGCTTAAAAGGATGGAAACTGGCATTACGCGATCGCACCTTGCTGATCTTTTGCGTCGTGAATGTGCTGTTCACCACCTACATTGTGCAAATTAGCAGCACCCTACCGCTTTATTTCACTAACTTTGTGTCGGGGACACCCACTGAAAAAGGATTTACGCCGATCGTGATTAGCGCCCTGTTTACCTGGCATCTCGTCGTTGCGGTCATTTGTCAGCTTCCAGCGGCACGCTTGCTCAACCGATTTCGCCGCACCCGTGGATTAATGCTGTCTGCGGTGCTATGGGGGCTGGGCTTTACAGTCATTTGGCTGACGGGTGTAGCCTCCACAGGTAGCATTGTTTGGGCAGTACTGGCATTAGGCATTTTATCCTTAGCCACGGTGACGTATATGCCTGCTGCGTCGTCGATTGTGGTAGATCTAGCAACAGAATCACTCCGGGGAGTGTATTTGGCAGTTAACTCTCAATGTTGGGCGATCGGATATTTTATTGGACCCCCAATCGGCGGCTGGGCGCTGGATCAAAGCCCATTAATCGCGCACACTTTTTGGCTAGGGTTGGCGGCTACCGTAGGATTATCTATCCTGATCTTGCAGCTTTTAGAGCGAAGAATAAATCTAAAAGCTGCTTTTCCGCCTTCTATGTAAAAATACTTGGAAACGGCAATTCTAGAATGTGCCATTCCTGACGACCTAATGGCAATGTATTTTATTGGAACCTATGGTATGAACAGAATTTTTGCACTGATTCCAGGGGCGATCGCCCTGGTGATTCCCTTTGCTGATCCCGCCCATGCCCAAGTTGCAGATGTGCCGATGGCGAATAAAGCGGGAGACTTTACCACGGCAAGAGTGATGGGAAATCGTGGTTACTATCGCAACACCCATTGGTTAGTGGTTGATCCCAGTCGATCACTGAACTGCCGCGCAACGCCCAATGGTGAGGTGACCACTCGCCTATCCAGCGGGTGGATTGTGACGGCAGCGTTTCCTGATAGTAAGGATGGAGATGCAATTATTACAGGACAAAATGGTCCGTGGCTGCGGGTGATTGCCACTGATCCGCTAGGTGTCGGAAAACGACCCGCTTGTCTAGTACGTGCCAATCGTCGCTATATTGCCCCGATTAGCATAGACTACACGCGAGAGATCGCTAAAGAGACTAAGTGAAGCATTGCTTGTAGGTTGATGGATTATCCTCGGCGCTGTTGCAGTTTGCGATAGACTGCTTTGATATCTACGTTGTGATAAGCCAAGGCAACCAGCGTATGGTAGAACAAATCAGCAACTTCGCCCGCGATCGCCGCTTGTGTATCAGAGTTACTTGCGGCAGGGTCATCATCCTTACAAGCCATCACTACCTCAGCCGATTCTTCGCCAATTTTTTTGAGGATTTTATTGTCGCCCCCCGCAAATAACTTGCAGGTGTAGGAGGTTTCATTGGGATGATCGCGGCGATCGCGCACCACTGAATACACCTGAGACAGCGTATCCGCAGGCGGTGCTTCTATATGACTATTGACGCGATGAAAGCAGCTTCGTTCGCCCGTGTGGCAAGCAATCTCGCCAATTTGCTCTACGGTAATCAGCAGGCAGTCACTATCACAGTCGTAGCGTAATGATTTCACAAGCTGCAAATGTCCTGAAGTTTCGCCCTTGTGCCAAAACTCCTGACGCGATCGACTCCAAAACCAGGTTTCACCCGTTTCAATCGTCTTTTGCAGCGACTCCTGGTTCATCCATGCCATCATCAGCACGGTGCCATCCAGATAGTCCTGCACAATTGCCGGAACTAAACCGCGATCGTCGTATTTAATGGCTTCAACCGGAATCGCTTGATTGCCCATTCTTTCTACTCATCCTCTTGATCCCTTTACCTTCCCATCATCCCATCATCCCCTTCTCTTTCATCTATGCCTTCCGCCTTGCCCCAACGTCCGCATATTGGCGTTCCCCCCATTAAATGCCAGGGAATCAAGACGAAATTGGTGCCTTTCATCTTGAGCCAAATTGTTTGGCAACAAACAAGCGATGCAACTTGGATTGAACCCTTTTTAGGATCAGGTGTGGTTGCTTTTAATCGGATGCCTCATCGGGCAGTGCTTGCCGATGCCAATCCACATATTATCGGATTTTATCAAGCCATTCAGCAGGGCAAGATAGATCGCGCGGAGGTGCAAAAATTTTTAGCGGAGGAAGGGGAAACATTACGGCAACAGGGTGCAGAATATTACTACACACTGCGCGATCGCTTCAACCAAACCGCATCTCCGTTAGACTTTCTGTTTCTCAATAGAGCTTGTTTCAATGGGTTAATGCGGTTTAACAGCAAAGGAAAATTCAACGTGCCTTTTTGTCACAAACCTCAGCGATTTTCTCAAAGCTACATCACCAAAATTTCTAATCAAGTGGGTTGGGTTGCCCAACGCATGACAGGCAAAGACTGGAAATTTCGCGTAGCCGATTGGCAAGAAACGCTTCAACAGGCAAAGCCCAATGATTATGTTTATCTCGATCCGCCCTACATTGGTCGTCATGCTGACTATCACAACCGATGGAACCTAGAAGACGCAGAAAAACTCGCCGCGATCGCCCAACAATTACCCTGCGGTTTTGCCGTCTCCATGTGGCTAGAGAATCGCCATCGTCAAAATGAGCATATTCAACAATGTTGGTCAAATTTAGACATACACCCTCATCAGCACTTCTATCATGTTGGCTCCCATGAAAAGCTAAGAAGTGCCATGACAGAAGCACTAATAATCAAACCGGGCTATAGTCACGCTTTGGAATGATTTCTGTATAGCTTTCTAGAAAAACATTACTCGATCGCGCTGTTCAAACTAGCCGACTGGCTCTTGATAGCGCTCAAAGCAATCCGATGCTTTTTTTAACTCCTCTCCGTACCATTGAATCGCCAAGTTAAAGGCAATGCGATAGAAACGCCGCGCTGATTCAGACAATGGCTCACGCATGTGAGAAGGCAAGTCGTAGTTAGTTTTATAAAGCATCTTAAAAAATCTTTGCTCGACTATATAGCCAAACAGTAATCTAGATCGCCTAAATTCACTTGTATCTTTAGATTGAAAAGTCTTCCAACAAAACAAGTCTCGTTACACAATGAATAGATGGGACGTTGAGTAGCACCCCAAGGAGTCACCATTGATTACAAGTTCGTTTAAAACCATCAAATCAGACGAGATTTTTGCGGCTGCCCAGAAATTAATGCCGGGTGGAGTGAGTTCTCCCGTGAGGGCATTTAAGTCAGTGGGTGGTCAACCCATTGTGTTCGATCGCGTAAAGGGTTCCTACGCCTGGGATGTAGATGGCAACCGCTACATCGACTACATCGGCACCTGGGGTCCCGCCATTTGCGGACATGCCCATCCCGACGTGATCACCGCTATTTGTGAAGCGGCTCAAAAAGGCACCAGCTTTGGCGCACCCTGTCGCCTAGAAAACGTGCTGGCAGAAATGGTGATTGATGCCGTTCCCAGCATTGAAATGGTGCGCTTTGTCAATTCGGGCACTGAAGCTTGCATGTCGGTTTTGCGATTGATGCGCGCCTTCACCGGACGAGACAAACTAATCAAGTTTGAAGGCTGTTACCACGGACATGCCGATATGTTCCTGGTTAAAGCGGGATCAGGCGTTGCCACGTTAGGCTTACCCGATTCTCCAGGTGTGCCTAAATCTACCACAAACAACACGCTGACGGCACCTTTCAACAACCTGGAAGCCGTCAAAGCTCTATTTGATGAAAATCCCGGTGAAATTGCCGGGGTTATTCTAGAACCCGTGGTGGGCAACGCCGGATTCATCGTACCCGATGGCGGTTTTTTGGCAGGACTGCGGGAACTGACCCATGAAAACGGTGCACTGCTAGTGTTTGATGAAGTGATGACGGGCTTTCGGATTGCCTATGGCGGCGCTCAAGAAAAATTTGGCATCACGCCAGATTTAACCACTCTGGGTAAAATCATTGGCGGTGGTTTGCCTGTCGGTGCCTATGGGGGACGGCGCGACATTATGGAGATGGTTGCCCCAGCGGGACCCATGTATCAAGCGGGAACGCTTTCAGGGAATCCATTGGCAATGACAGCGGGCATCAAAACCCTGGAGTTACTGCGCCAACCGGGTACTTATGAACAACTCGATCGCATTACCAAGCGCCTTGCCGAAGGAATGCTGCAAGTTGCCAAAGAAACTGGACATGCAGCCTGTGGCGGACAAATCAGCGGCATGTTTGGCTTCTTCTTTAACCCAGGACCGGTTCATAACTACGAAGATGCCAAAAAATCTGACCTAAGCAAATTCAGCCGTTTCCATCGCGGCATGTTAGAGCGAGGCGTTTATTTGGCTCCTTCTCAGTTTGAGGCAGGGTTCACCTCTCTCGCTCATACCGATGCCGATGTCGATCAAACGCTGGCAGCCGCACGAGAAGTGATGGCAAGCTTGTAGGAATAGGAGGCTAGGGGTTAGGGGCTAGCTAACTATGCCCTAACTCCTAATTCTCTTTAAGAGGACGTTTTAAAAGTATTGAGGGGTCAAATTTCATGCCAACCGCCTGAGCATAATTCGGATCATCGCCAGATAAATAAAAGTCTCCGATGTTTCTGGCAGTAACTCATAGTCTCTAACTAATCGCCGACAGCCCATTAACCAGCCAAAGGTGCGCTCAACCACCCACCGCTTTTTGAGTACCACAAATCCTTTGGTTTGCTCTGGTCGCAACACCACCTGGTAATGTTATAAACTTGTTGTTTTGCCCTAAATAGATAAGCCGAACTCATAGCGATTAATAAACAACCCAATGACCACATCATGCATCAGCACTGACTTGGAAAAGCAAATGGTTTTGCGAGCCAGTCGTTTAATCCGAGTCCGTAAGGTTAAATGCTTGCGTTCAATCTTCTGAGTATTGCGTTTACCCACCGTGTGCAGACTTGGGTCGAGATGTCTTTCATAAGCTCCCCAACCATCTGTGTAAAACTGCATAATGCCAAAGGTTCGAGTAACGCTTTGAGTCGAATAAATGCCTCATCCTGATGCTCTGCTAACA
>QBMH01000101.1 GCA_003249025.1 Leptolyngbya sp.
TGTTAGCAGAGCATCAGGATGAGGCATTTATTCGACTCAAAGCGTTACTCGAACCTTTGGCATTATGCAGTTTTACACAGATGGTTGGGGAGCTTATGAAAGACATCTCGACCCAAGTCTGCACACGGTGGGTAAACGCAATACTCAGAAGATTGAACGCAAGCATTTAACCTTACGGACTCGGATTAAACGACTGGCTCGCAAAACCATTTGCTTTTCCAAGTCAGTGCTGATGCATGATGTGGTCATTGGGTTGTTTATTAATCGCTATGAGTTCGGCTTATCTATTTAGGGCAAAACAACAAGTTTATAACATTACCGGTTCGCTTTGCCTTTAGCGTTGATAAATACAACCGGGGCATCTCCCTTCATCAAATGATCCATTTGATCCATGGCTTCAAAAATGTTTTCTGTGGAATCAGAGTTCATTGAAATAGACTCGGTTCGTCGGTAGGGAATGTTGAGCTTTGCCAAACTGCTAGCTAATGTTCGCGCCCGAATTCCTTCGGGACGATCGCATTCAGGACCGACAATTAACACTTCGTTGGCGATCGCGCCATCGGGCATCACTGCTTTCACAAACCCTGTTTGAGTTCCCGTTTGGCTAGCCATTGCTGTGCGACTGGTGGACTTTACATATACAACCGCGCCGATGATAGCAGCCTGCGCCGCGATCGCTAAACCGATAAGCGCCGAAATCTGAGTTGATCCTTTCATGCCAATTCTGATGAAAACAACGTGGCTCTATGCTACTCAGCGCCAAGATGCAACAGTGCGATCGTAGTCACAACTCTTTTTTCACCTGTAACCCTAGGATCTGCTGAATCATCACCCTATCTTCATCTAAAATCAGCCCATCATAAATACTCGAAACGGCTGGTTCCGATTCTATAACTACTGGGAACACTGAGCGAAACAGCTTTTGCAAGAGCTATGACTGTTCCGCACAGCAATTACGGATGAACCAGATGGCAAACGAGGGGCACCTTGCAATAGTTAAACAGGGAGTGGAAGCGTGGAACGACTGGTCGCACGATAATCCAAAAATTATTCCCAACCTTGAAGGAGCCAATCTCAAAGCAACGAATTTGAGAGAGATCAACCTCTACAAAGCCGATCTGCGCGAGGTCAGCTTTAGTAGAGGCGACCTCAGTATGGCAAACCTAGAGGGAGCCAACCTAGGAATTGCGGTGTTGGAAAGGGCAACCCTGTATACAGCCGTTTTGTATAAAGCCAACCTGCGGGAGGCTAACCTTTATAAAGCCGACCTCAGAGAAGCCGATCTTAGCCAGGTTGATCTCAGCATGGCAAATCTGCGGGAGGCAAATCTATGTACCGCTTTACTAGAAGGGGCGACTCTGTACACCGCAATTTTACACAAAGCGAACTTATGGGAAGCCAGTCTCTACAAAGCTGATCTGCGGGAAGCCGACTTCAGCATGGCAAATTTGCGGGAGGCAAATCTGAGTCTGACAAACCTTAGCATGGCAAATCTTTGTATGGCGAACTTGGTAGGAGCCACCCTCTATGCTGCCAATTTGGGCGGGGCAAACTTGAATTTGGCAAACCTCTGCATGGCGAATCTTTTGGGAGCAAGTTTGCATCGAGCAACGTTGGTAAGTGCCACCCTGATTGGAGCTAACCTCTACAAAGCGAGTTTGGTGGAGGCGAATCTTCGTAAAGCGGATCTGCGAGAGGCAACGTTGAGTTTGACAGATTTGACGGACGCAAATCTTCATTCGGCAAACCTCAGTCGGGCAAACCTCCGGGGTGGTAATTTACAGGGCGCTAATTTGAGTTTAGCCAATTTGTCAGAGGCAAACTTGCACCGCGCTAATTTAAAAGGAGCAAAGATAAATAGCGCTAATTTGACTGGAGCGTGTTTAAGAGAAGCGATTTTGCCGGATGGCACGGTGCATGATTAGGAAAAGGGCTTAAAAATGGGCGGGTTGATTCGAGTCGGGATCAGCCCATGACGCATGAGATAAACCAGAACAGCAGGTATTACTGCGTTAACGAAGCTCTCCGAAGGAATCGCCTCGGTGCTGCCTGTGATTTTCGGATTGTAGACTTGGAGGGCGGTGGCGATCGCCTGTGCAATAGAACGTATCGCATAGTGGAGTGGAGTGGATTTTAGAACAGCGATCGCCGTTTGACTCGCTGTTCTACTATGGGAGCGATTCTCATTCCGAGACACTTCAGGAACGACCTATACACGTCAGCTATAGCTTCCAATGCAGACGTAATTATCTGAACCTTTACAGATGGAGGAGTGTCAACGAGGAAGGGCATTGAGCAATGGCTAAAAGGCTTTTGGCAATCCTGCCTGCTTGAGAACTGCGTTTGCGGTATGACGAGATTTGATTGAACCGTCTACAACAAATCGCCGATCCATTATGGGGCTATACCAGATTTCATGATCTCCTTTCCCTTGCCTTTCAAGAACACAATCTGCCTCCAAAAGCAGTTTCTTGAGCGCAGGAGTTAGGGATGTAGCCATCTAGGATGCGACCTCAATCAACTCTTGGCGATGGCTAGTCAACTGAACCGCGATCGCCCCCGTGTAATCGGCAGAGATGACATGATTACTCAACAGTAGGTCAGGCACCAGATCCCGCAATTTCTGGCTCAGAGCCTCAATGGTGTCAGCTTCGGTTGCCAAGCCTGGAACATCCTCACTGGTTGCTACCCAGACTGCCACTGCTTCATCCCAGAAGGCACTGACCTGATAAACTGCCGATTCCATACTTGTCTCCGCTTGAGAGTTGGCACTAGCCTGTGCGATCGCACGTATTACTCCTCCAGTTTAAAGCAGCGATCGCCTCAGTGCTGCCTGTGATTCTCGAATTGTGGGGTTGGAGAGGGGTGACGACAGCCTGTGCAGTAGCATGTATCGCCTGATGGAGCGGATGCTGACATAGCTATCGCCATTTGATTCGCTGTATTGCTATGAGAGCGATCGACCCATCCACCTCATTTATGGAGAATTATACAAAGCTGAATTATTGTCAACTGACAGCAAACTTTTAAGAAAAGACACTATATTGTTTAACTCTGGAATTGCTGCTACCGTCTCAGAACAAACCCAGTTGTTATCGATGATACTCACTGTATTAGTCTTGCCGGGTTTGAGAACACTTGCAACTGTAGCGACAAGAGCTTTCTCCCTATCAAATGGTTTCCAACCTATCTTTTGAATTTCTTCCTGAGAAAACTGATCAATATATGATTCCGCCCTTTGCATAAATTCAGGATAGGCAGACTTTCCACAGTTTAGAAGTAGAGTGTCAAGCACTCCCTGATTAGAGTTGTCTGGAAGAACATATAAACCTAATCTTGGAGAGGTTTCTGCAAGCACTCTAGGTTTATGAGGAAAATCTGGAAAGAATTCTTTGAAACCTGCATGATAATTTTCTGCAACTTTTTCAGGACTTTCCTTGTCAGCATCTGCTACTATCCCAAAAGCTGAAAGCATAGACGGATCCATATCTGAGAACTTGGCAGATAAATTAGTAATGAGCTTGCTTCCTTCTCCAGCATATACGGCTACTGAAACATCGTCTTTATGAAGAATGGATGGTGTATCGAGTCTAATATACAATTTCCCAGAGTCCGAGGGGTAATTAGGTACAAACTTATTACGCCGCCAAAAAGCATCAAGGTCGGATATTTTGCCATCAAACTTACTGAAGCCAAGGCACTTATAAAGAATCCTGCATAAAAATGCTTGATCGTGATTTCCCTCAACCCCGATTAAGGCATATTGTCGGTCTACCATCGAACCTCCTGACCTAGCTCCTCTCTGAGAAGCTTCAATCTGCTCCAGTCATGCCTGACAACCCGCGTATGGGTTTCTTTAGGTTCTAAGCGATGAAGTACCAAATCTGATTCAGACTCTGTTACCTCTAGTAGTGCATCAACTGCTTCAAGACTGTGGGTAGTTGCAAATAGCTGAACATCTAATTCTTTGCACGAGCGAACAAGCCATTTGAAAGAATTTTGAAGTGCTTCGGTATGAATTGTAGCCTCTAATTCATCAATTAGGAGAATCCCTCCCTGAACACTAGCAAGCTTTAATGCGATGTGAAGTAAGCGGCGAATTCCGTCACCAAATGTACTGAGTGGCGCAAGTCCAAATCTTTCATGCTGAATGTAAGCACTAAATCGAGAGGACGATATAGAATCTGGAGACAGAAGAATTTCTATATCAGTTATCCCAGGATCAACTTGACGTAATAAACTTATTGCACTGGTTTTGAAGTCGTGAAAGCTTGCTTTAGATAAAAGTCGAAACTGCTCGGTTTCTGAGCGGTGAGAAGATGGTGTAACTATCGATGTTTCTAAATTTAATTGTCCAGAACGGGGTAATTTTCCTATGAAAGCATCTTCCCACAACTGAAAATCTTGAGTAAAAGTAGGAGGGTCATTATTCAAAAAGCTTAATTGACTAGGGTCTGCGTAGATTTCTAAATGTAAATCAATTCCTTTTTGAATTTCTGAAGTTTCATCCTCAATTTTCTTGCTGCGACCGATATTTGCTCTACGTCTCCTTTCGGAAATCCGTAAACCTTCAATAACTTCATATCTTGCTTGTAATTTTTTAACAGGGAAGGAGCCGTCACCCGTAATCATGAGTGTTCCTACTTCCGGCTCACCAACTCTGTCTCCACGAGAATGGAGTTTAGGAAACAACCAGCGAACTGAATCAAGAACTGAAGTTTGATTGAGTCTACTTTCTTGTTCTCTTTGACGAGCTGTTCTAAACCATTCTCGAAGATCAAGAGGATGACAGTATATTGATAGCCCTTCTAGTACACTTGTCTTGCCAGAGTTATTTATTCCAACCAGCAAGTTAACTTGACCGAGATTCTCCAAACGTAAATCTCGGATACCTCTAAACTGGTGGAAATGGATACTCTCTAACTTTCTCATGCGCCTAGTGTATCTTAAAGTCGCTTCGCCTAAAATAGTGAAAAGTTAAGGATTGCTGTTACTTTCCTTATTAGCCCTCCCTGTTTTGCCCGAATCGTTGATCGCACCAACTTCGCTCGATACAGCTCAGCATCTTTTCGCCACACGACCTAGTAGCCCTCCAACAGCCCCCAATCCTCTTCCTGCCGACTCAACCTGAGACCATTAAGATTGGGGCAAGTCTAAGATTCCAACATTTGCAGGTAATAGAGGCTGGCGTAGAGTCCGTTTTGAGCGAGGAGTTCTTCGTGGCTGCCAGATTCAACGAGTTGTCCGCGTTTGAGGACGAGAATGCGATCGCACTTGCGAATGGTACTCAGTCGGTGAGCGATAATGATTGCGGTTCGCCCTGTGAGTAATCGATCTAGTGCATCTTGCACCAATGCCTCTGTGCCCACATCCAGGCTGGCGGTTGCTTCGTCTAGCACCAAAATTTTAGGATCGCGGATGGCAGCGCGGGCAAACGCCAACAGTTGCTTTTGCCCAGCGGATAGGTTGGTGCCTCGTTCCCGCAATGGCGTATCGTAGCCTTGAGGAAGCTGTTCGATCAGGCGATCTACATTCGTATTTTGCGCCGCTGCCTGAATGGCTTCAAACGAGTAGGTTTCACCCAGCGTAATATTACTTTTCACATCCCCAGCAAAGATAAACCCATCCTGCAAAATTACGCCCATGTGACGACGCAGTTCTGTTTGAGGCAACTCGCGCACATCAATGCCATCAATTAAAATCTTGCCTTCGTTCGCTTCATAAAGGCGGGTCAACAGGCGAATAATCGAGCTTTTTCCAGCACCCGTTGGACCGACTAACGCCACTTTTTCACCGGGATGAATCGTGAAACTGAGGTCTTTCAAAACAGGATCTTCTGGTTTATAGCCAAACCACACCTGATCAAACTGGATCTTGCCCGTTTCGCTATCCGGGTGGGCATATAACGTTTTGGGGTTGGCAATATCACGAATCTCGATGGGTTCGCTCATGATGTCGTGGACTCGTTCGATCGCGGTCAGCCCTGCTTGAATCGCCGTGAATTTTTCAGCAAACTGACGCAATGGATCAAATAAGCGCTGAGCGTACAAAATAAATGCCGTTAGAGCGCCCAAACTCAATTGGTTGCCCATGATTAGCAAACTACCAACCCATAGCACCCCGGCGATCGCCACTAGCGAAATCCACTCCAGCGTCGCCGAAATCGCCGAATCATGAAAAATGGTCTTATCGACTTCTTTGATATATCGCAGGTTTATTTGGCGGAAAAGTTGGGAGTTAAACGCTTCGCGCCGAAATAGCTGCACCACACCAATGCCCACAATATTTTCTTGCAGCATGGAGTTGAGCGCAGAGATTTCTTCACGGGCGCGGTAGTTGGCTTTGCGAAACTGCTGCTGAAAATAAATAATCAGCGCTGTCACCGGAATCAGCATAATCACTAGCAACAACGCCAATTGCCACTGCAACAAAAACATCAAAACGGCAATCACCAGGATGGAGAATAAATCGCCAATAATCCCGATCGCCCCCGTAGAAAACACATCTCCCAACGATTCCACATCACTTGTCAAACGGGTAATCAGCCGTCCGACTGGGGTGCGATCAAAAAAGCGCATGGCCAGCGACGTGACATGAAGAAATAAATCCGTCCGAATATTTGCCGTAATACTTTGCCCAACCTGCTGCACCAAAAAGCCCTGCCACGCATCCAAAAACACGCGCGCCACCAACGTCACTAACAGCAAACCGGACAAAATATTGATGCCCATCGTCAGCGGCATCGGTTGCAAAAACTTCAGCCAAGTCGGCTCTTGGCGAACCAGTGAAATGGCATCTCCTACTAAGATCGGCTGAATCGCTCCGGCAATGGAGGCAGGCACAAGCAGCAACAGCGAAAACAGCAGCGTCCGGTTATTTTGCAAGGCGTAGGGAATCAGGCTTTTTAAGAGTCGCCAATCCGTTTCCCGTTTTGCGCGGTAGGTAGAACCCTTGGTTTGAATTGGAGCAGTCATTGGGCAAGTCAGCAGGATGCTATAGAGAAATCGTTTTCTCACTGTAACCTTTTGAGGGATATAGCAGGCGTGAACGATCACTCTCTAGTCTTGCCAGCAGGGGCAAGTAACGGTTTGAGGACTGGACCTGACCGACTGCAAAGGCTACCGAGTTTCATCCTGTAGATTGCTTGATTCAGTAGAAGTTAGGAGATGACTAAATTGGATTAAAGCTGCAAAATCTGATATTTTTGAAGCGAATCAGCCGTATACAAGTAGATTCAGGGAATATTATGTGGATAGCTAGGTGCATTCAAGCTACTTATAGCGTTACGGTTTTAGAGAAATAGCGGTTTAAACATGACCAACGATATCGATTTGATCAAACGCCTTAGTCCAAGCGCGATGGATCAAATCATGCTTTATTTAGCGTTTAGCGCGATGCGGACGGGTGGGCACCGACACGGGGCGTTTTTAGACGCAGCAGCGACGGCGGCAAAGTGTGCCATTTACATGACTTATTTGGAGCAGGAACACAATCTCCGGATGACGGGGCACTTGCATCACATTGAGCCGAAACGCGTGAAGGCGATCGTAGAGGAAGTCCGAGAAGCTTTAACGGAAGGGAAGCTGCTCAAAATGTTAGGCTCTCAGGAGCCTCGCTACCTGATTCAGTTTCCCTATGTATGGATGGAGCAGTTTCCCTGGCAACCAGGGCGATCGCGGATTGTAGGGTCTAGCCTCACCTCGGAAGAAAAGCGGCAACTTGAACAAAAACTCGATGTTAGCAGCTTGCCCGATGCTCAGATCATTAACTCCTTTCAGTTTTTGGATCTAATTGAGTTTTTGCATGGGCGATCGCAGGAGGATTTGCCGAGCGATCGTCGGATGCCCCTCAGCGAAGCTCTAGCAGAGCATATTAAACGCCGTCTCATCTATTCTGGCACCGTTACCCGGATTGATTCGCCTTGGGGAATGCCCTTTTATGCCCTGACTCGCGTCTCCTATTCTCCTGCGGCAGATGAAGAGCGCACGTTCATCATGGTCGAAGACACCGCCCAATATTTTCGCCTGATGAACGACTGGGCAAATCGCCATCCCCAAGTGATGCGGATTTTGGAAGAGTTGGATATTCCTGTAGATCGGATTGATCAGGCCATTGAAGAACTTGATGAAGTCATCCGAGCATGGGCAGATCGCTACCACCAAGTGGGAGGCGTATCGTTTGTGGTTCAAATGGCAATGGGTTCAAGACAGCCAGAGCCTTAAGTCGAGGGATTATTTAATAGATGCCAGTTGAGCGATCGCTAGCTGCCATCGCCCAAAATGAAGTCAAAGTTTCCTTCGCCGATTGTTGCGCGCAGTGTTTGGAGTGTTTTGATCGGGTCGTCATAGGGACCATTGATGTAGCAGGGCTTGCCGCTCCGCCCAAAGGTTAAAACGGGCGTTCCGCTCCAAGTTCCTAGCCGCGATCGCGCTTGTTCAAAATCCGCATGGGGTTGAAAGCCTAGAGTTTTTGCATATTCAACGCCGCCAAATACGATCGCTTGCGCCAGTTCTAAAGGAATGTCTTCTGTTCCCGCCAGAAAGTGACTATAGGCAAATTCCACAAAGTCTTTGTAGGTGCTGGGGTTCATCATGCGCGGACCCGACGCATCTTTTACGCCCAAGCACCACAAATCGACCAAGTAGGTGCAAACTTCGAGGCGATTAAATCCTGCCTTGCGAGATAAAATAATCACTGCTAATCCAGCGTCAGCATCTTCGTCTAATTCGGCTGAGGGGGCGATCGCGCTTTCCGTTTGGCGTTCTGGCAGTAGATCGGCTAAGCAATTTTGATTGATTAAACACTGAAAAAGTGGATATAGCTCACCAGTCGCCAGCCGAGCCGTTGCAGCTTGTTCAGCTTGGGCTTTGATTAGGGCGCTCACCTCTGCCGGACGTAGCCCAAGCTGACGGGCAATTTGCTTCGGGGCAACGTGACGAGTGCGGAGGTCTAAAACAGCTTGCTCTTGTTCAGGAGTCATTGGAAATCAGCAAAAGAGTGAGTTCTAGATTGCCATGCTCAAGACTTGCTGTAAACAGTTGCCCTGTAAACTAAAGAAATGTATCCAAATTTTCTACCTGCCACGGTTGCCCAACTGACTGAAACTACCTCGATCTCGTTGGCAAAGCAAATACAGCGGCAAGCGATTTTGACACCGCTTAGCTCAAAGGCGATCGCCACAGCGGTTGTGCAGCAGGGCGTAGGCAACCCTCCGATTCTACTGCTGCACGGCTTTGATAGCTCCGTATTTGAATTTCGCCGATTGCAGCCACTCCTTGCCGCCAACCATGCCACCTGGAACGTAGATTTACTGGGGTTTGGCTTCACCGATCGCCTACCCGATGTGCCCTTTACCCCCGCTGCCATCAAAATCCATCTTTACTGCACCTGGAAAACCTTGATTGGTCAGCCGATGGTGCTGGTGGGTGCTTCTATGGGTGGAGCCTGCGCGATCGACTTTGCCCTGACCTATCCTGAAGCCGTCAAACAACTGATTTTAATAGACAGCGCTGGTTTTGCCGCAGGTCCCGAAATCGGCAAATTTCTGATTCCGCCCTTGGGGTATCTCGCAACCGAATTTTTGCGTCGTCCTGGAGTGCGCCGTCGCGTTAGCCTGCAAGCCTATGCCGACCCTAGTTTCGTCACCGCCGATGCCGCACGGTGCGCCGCGCTGCATCTCCAGATGGTTGGTTGGCAACAAGCCCTGATTGCTTTTACCAAAAGCAACGGTTACAACTTCTTGGCAAACAAGATCGCTCAAATCACCCCGCCAACGCTGATTATTTGGGGCGATCGCGATCGCATTTTAGGAATCGCCGATGCCGAAAAATTCACTGCTGCCTTGCCCCACAGCAAACTTGTTTGGGTGCCTAACTGTGGACACGTGCCCCATCTGGAAAAACCCGAAATCACCGCTGAAGCAATCTTGGCGTTTATCGGTTCTTGATCAGGTTGCATCGTAGCGGCTCACTTAAAATAGATCAGCAGGTTGAGTCCGGGAATCGTGCGAGAGAGCGTCCAGAGCAAGAGGGCGATGTAGAGGATTCCGAGCGACCACTGATACCAAACCAGGGTCGTAATCAGTCCGGGCAGATGTTCATCGCGCAGGCGGATGTCATTAAAGCCAAATTTCAGCAGGTTGTTAAAGCTGAAATCGAAGTAGTTGAGCCAACTCCAACGGCGATCCCACAAGATGGGGACGTAGCGTTCACGAAACATCTCAAACCGAGGCAGGATGGGAAGTCGCCCGATTAAGATGCGTAACTGGCGCAGAGAGCCTTCTTCGCTAAAGTAGCTGACCGTCATTAAGGCATGATAGCGTCCTTTTTGATAGAGCCTAATCAGCAGCAGAGCCGGGAAGGGAACCGCGATCGCGCCTAAGCTGAGTAGTGTCCAAACTGGATATTCGGCATTGCGAAAAATGGCGCTAAATCCTGCCAAGGTCAGAATGCTATAAGTACTCATCACCCAAACTGCTTCCGTGGGCGAGGGCAAAATCGGGTTGGGGGCGATGCGTCGCCAGCGATCGACGAGCCAAAACAATGCGCTAAAATAGGCGATCGCCACCAGACCCACTCCAAAAATCAGCCAAGTGTTGGTGCCATAGCGACTGAGCAGCAACAGCAATCCCAAACTGATACAGGCTAGCCCTGTGCCGATGCGACTCAGCAATTCTTGGGTAGGAGCCATCACGTCCCTGGTAATCACGCGATCGCGCACATTGATATAGGTCGCCAGATCAACCGCTCCTAGAGACAGCAATTCAGTGGGGTTGCGGAAGGGCAATTGAGAACGACGTTGGGCGATCGCGGCTGCCTGATCACCAGAAAAACCTAGCCGCGTCAACTGCATCACCGCTGCCGTATTGATATTTACGCCATAGACTTGCTGCCGCAGTTCACCCCAGCGCAAGCGCTCTCGCGTATATTCCAACTGATTTGCATCGGGAATTTGCTCCAATCGCCGAAAGTTACGCACCAGTTCCCGCAGTAAATTCTCATTGCCTTGCAGCGTCGGCACAGAAATATATTTGCCAATCTGCCCCGGATTTCCGACGATTTTCGCCTGATCCGAATCAAACCTCAATCCAGGTACATTCAGATAAGCGCCTTTGGCAAATCCCGCATAGCCAAAGTCCATGCGCCCCAGCATAGTCGCCCCCCGCAAATTAACAGGCTGGTTAAATCGTACATCCCGAAACAACACCATTTTTTCAAACACCGCATCAGCAAAAAATAGGGCTTGGCTAAAGGTACTGCTCGTAAATAACACTTGATCGCGCCAAAGGGTTTGGGCAAAATCAGCGTTTCCTTGCCACTGAATCCGCGAAAAATTGGCAGTTTGCTGAAAGATTGCTCGGTTAAAATTCGCAGTTGCTTGAAACTCACTGTTTTGAAAATTGACGGTGCCCTGAAACTGAACCTGATCAAAATCTACTTTGGTGAAAAAGATGCTACTGCGAAAACGGGCATCGCGGCTAAAGGATGCTCCCGCAAAATTAGTAGACTGACTGAACCGAGCTTGCGACCAGTCAGCGGTTTGTAAAAACTGTGCGCCTTGAGCTTCAACCCGATTCAGAAAAAAAGTGTTGGTAAAATCTGCATTACCCATAAACCGCGCTTGCATCAGTTTGAGGGCACCGCGAAAGGCGGTGATTTGCAGGGAAGTGGCTTGAGGATCAAGATTGGGTGTCGTCAGCAAGGATTTGGAAAGCTTGCCTAATTGAGACAGGCGGCGGCGATCGCGCTGAAGCTGAATTTGCTCGGCGGGAGAAAAAATCGGAGCGAGTGCTTGACCATACAGCGGCGCTCGTAGCCCAAGCTGACTAACTTGAAAATTACCTTGGATCACAGAATTACTCAAATCTAAACCCACTGGCGTTCCTGGACGCTGAATTTGGGCTTGTACCAGTCGATAAAATTGGTCGCGGAAGTCTAGATTTTCTGGACT
Source organism: Leptolyngbya sp. (assembly GCA_003249025.1). GTDB lineage: Bacteria > Cyanobacteriota > Cyanobacteriia > Leptolyngbyales > Leptolyngbyaceae > ULC077BIN1. Next base: position 11,950 of record QBMH01000101.1, read on the forward strand.
TAAATCGATGATTAATCCATGCAAATCCACCGTGGGCAACCCATCGCTTTGCACCAAATTCTTGAGCCGATCTTGCAAAATTTCTAGCGTCAGCGGCACGCGATCGGGCTGAGCGATCGCCGCCTGTGCCGTAGGACAAGGGAACGGGGAAACGGGAAAGGGGAATAGTAAACCAATAAACAGCAGTAGGGCAATCAGCCTGCTGACAATGGATCGAACAATTGAACGAGGCGATCGCGTATCCAAGCGAGGTGTGCAACCATAATGGGCGATGCGATCGTACACTGAACTATCAACTCAGCGATAGTGAATTGAGAACCCCTAGTTTTTCTAGTGCTTGGGAGATCGCCTCTATGCGGCTTTGTACACCCAATTTGCAATAAACACTTTCTAGAAGGACGCAGTAGATTTAGGATGAAGCGATCGCTTGCAAATTACCAGAGACTCTGAGGAATGGAGCGATCAATTGCCCAATTCCTCTGATTTGTTAGTGAGTTAGCCTATCCTAGTTCGCCCCAATCTCACCATAATCATGCCAAAGCTTGGCGCGATCGCTCCGGTTGAGTTGAAACAATGTCTGCAAACATTAGCAATAGGTTGAAGAAGTCAGGAATTTTTGTGCAACTACAAGCGTGTCCAGTTCCCTTTGTTCACACAATAAATCGCCAATAAGTTATTCGCGTCGCCATAGAACTCTACCCTCACACCGTCGGCTTTCTGCTGCCAAGATTCCTGACCTTTCTCCTCACAGTCCTCCTGCTTAAAAAATTGATTTGTAGGTATCGAAAATTCGTAGATAGGATAAGCTTTTTGCCAGTGCTGATGCTGGAACTCATAACCATCAAACTGAAGCAGTTCTTCAATAGCAGTTAAAGATTTTAGAGGTTTTCCAGGTTGATTCATGACTTTAACCGTAATCAGTCCTGGATAATCTGCCCAATTCAATGTAGGAATATTTTTTTGATTTCTTACCTCCTCAATAAAGGGAGATTCGTTACCCTCTTCAACAAAAATGTATAAACGTTCCTCAGCACGAGTAAGCGCAACATAGAAAAGGCGACGTTCTTCATCAATGACTTGCTCAGCGCTGTTACCCAAAATTCGAGTAAATATCCAATCAGAGTGAATTAAAGGATAACGGCTTGAAACTGCATCCAGCACAATTACAACTTTTCTTTCATCCCCTTTAAAGCTATGAGTTGTCGAAACAGTTATTTTATCTTTCACGCTACCAGGAAGAAAAGAGCAAATATGCTCCTGAAATCGATTAACTTCTTTTTGCCCTATGTTTCTGTCTTTTTTAGTGTAATTTACATAGCCACTTATGTGATTGGTACGACTAAGCAGAACAACATCTTTATTTGCCCTTAGTGATTTTGTGACTAGACGAAGCACAATTGGAGTAATACGATCGCCCTTATGGGTTTCTTTTTCACTTGGTAGGGGTTTAAAAGTTGCCAAGTCAACAATCTTAACCAAACCTTTTTCAGTTTTATCAGGACGAGCAAGAGTTCCTCCAGTTGATTGCATCAAAGTATTGCTAATCTCAACAATGGAAGTTGTTGAACGATAATTTGTAGTAATTTCAAGCTTTTGTGATGGTTGAAAAATCCGGGAAAACTGCTGATAAAAGTAAAGATCTGAGCCTGCAAAACTATTGATGGCTTGCCAATCATCCCCAACGCAAAAAAGCCGAGCAGCCTGGTTCTGATTTCGCACAGCTTTCATCAAACGGTGAAATAGTTCTGAAAAATCTTGATATTCATCAACACTTATAAATCGCAAAGATTTTAATTCGCCGATGAGCGTTTCATCATTAAATCGGTAGCAAAACTGAGTATAACCAGAATTAATTCGTTCTATTGCTTTCTGGATTAATCCATCAAAATCGTCCTCACCTGTATCTTTAAGATAATCTAGATAGAATTTATAAAATCTTTGAACAAGCTTCAAAAAATGAGATTCAAGTTCATTATCGTCACAGGAATGATTATTGATTTTTTCAGATAACTCATCTGGTGTAAGACATAATTTGCGGCATCGTTCAATAAATGATTTCACCACCTTCGTGAAATGATCAATTGCACGTCGTTTGCTGCGCTGCCAAATTTCTTCTTCACTGAGACGACAGCAGTTAACTCCCTGTTTTTCTAGATGTTTTTTTAGGAACAGATAAAACTCTTCTAGATCGCCACCTTTCAAATCCTTTGGAAACAGTTCTAGCAAATACCATTCTGGTTTGCATTCCCAATATTTTCGCTTTCTTTCAATCATTGCGTTGTATTTGGGTTTGCCGACCAATCCAAAATATTCGATAATAATCCCTTCTTTATCGCCAATCTTGAAGTCTGGTTTATAATTCAACCCATCCCACCAAAAGGAGTATTCATATTTGTATGAAATGTTGTGTTCAAATAAAAAGTTAGCGATCGCCTTCTCACCAAATGACTTATAGTACTTTCCATCTAAACCGACTCTTGATAGCGAACTATCATATTTATCATGAATATCTTTTTTATGATTAGTATCTTTTGAAAAAGCTCGGCGATATTGCAGCATTTCTTCTCTGCTTTTTTCATATCCACCTGTAACAATCCGCTCCCAATCCTCACGAAAGTACTTCATCATAAAGCTTTGTACTTCCTGGCTGGTTTCTTGATACGAAGCTTTTTGATTTTCCGTACCTAAGTTAAATCTACGCAAAAAGTTATCAATTACCTTATCTTGAACCATTCGACTTTTACTTTGTTCGCCTTCTGGTTCATCTATTAATAAATTATATTCAGGATGAACTAAAGCATAGGCTAAAGCATGAAATGTCAAAATATGAGGAATATGATTATCTGATAATTGCTTAGTTAAATCTTTTCTGATCTTTTCGACAGCATCACGATTAAAAGCTAACAAAAGCATTTCATCTGACTTGACACCACAATGCTGCTGTAAAAATATGGCTCGATTGATCAAAGTTGAAGTTTTACCACTACCTGCCCTGGCTACGACCTGTACATGATCTTTGACAGAACTGATGACTGCTGCCTGTTCAAGATCAACTTCAAAGCTTAAGTTCTTTTTTATCCAAGATATAACATAAGCTGACTTTTCAACTTGAAACTCTTCAAACGATATAAAAGTAGATATTTTAGATTTAAACTCAATAGAACAAGCAAGAAAATCCTTCTCAAGTTTTTCTCTAAGTTCTCTCAGAAATATTTGCTTATCTGGATTTAATTCTTCAGTTATCTGTTCTTGAATTCTCTGCTTTTTAACAGGTAAGTGTATGTCTTGAAAATATCTTCTGTTACCAATCGATTCTCCTAGAAATGTTCGCGTTGAGTCGTCGCAAAAACGTATATTTAAATATATTTGAGCATTGATTACTTCAATACCAATGATTTTTCCTCTTCCAAAAGTTGACTGATATATTTGTTGTCCGACTAGGGTTTTCCATCTAACATATTTACTTTGTGCCCATAAGATGAATAACTCGGAATTAGATCTGCTACTCATCTACTTGTGCTTAATAATGGCTACTGTACAATCTCAATATCCACGTCAGCTTTCCCAAAATTGGGCAGAAGCTAACATTAAGTTAAAGTAGAACCAGAATTATTTGAGATAAATTAGTATTGCGCCGGGCTTTACTCTCATAGGTTTAGGTTAGCCTCACAGCGTTGCTGAATGAAAGGCTATCCTATTGAGAGAAAGCGCGATCGCTACAACGATGAATCGCTAGAATTATGGATGGATGTTGCCGTCAAAGAGCTATGACAACTATCACACTCAACCTATCTCCAGAACTTGAACACAGACTCCGCACTGAAGCCGCTAGACAAGGTGTTGAACCTAATCGTTACATCCTCAATACCCTGCAAGAACGCCTTCAGCATAGCCCTGCAACAGCCCAAACCACCGAAGCCGACTTACTGCAACAAATCAATATCGGCTTTTCAACCCCGACTTGGGAGCAATACCATCGCCTAATTGCCAAAAGGCAGACTGAAACTTTAACGCCCGAAGAACACGAGCAACTGATTCAACTGAGCGATCGTCTCGAAAAACTCAATGTTGTTCGCATTCAAGCCCTGATTCAACTCGCAGCCTTACGCAGCCAACCTCTGACAGCCCTAATGCAAACCCTTGGCATCAATCCTAATCCTGAAATGCTGGATTATGCCTGAATCCCGCCTTACCCAGCAGCAGCGACAATTTATTAAACAACGCGCTAAAGATTGCTGTGAGTATTGTTTGAGCCAAGCTAAATTCTCGCCAGACCCCTTTTCCATCGAACACATTATTCCCCGCTCAAAAGGTGGTTCTGGCGACTTGGATAATCTTGCGATCGCTTGTCAAGGGTGCAACAACTTCAAATACAGTCACATAGAGGCGCTCGATCCAATCACGGGTGAATCTGTCCGGCTTTATCATCCTCGACAAGATCACTGGAGTAAGCACTTTACCTGGAGCAGCGACTTCACCCAAATGTTGGGCTTAACACCGACAGGACGTACTACCATTGAACGTCTCCAACTTAACCGAGAAGGAGTGGTCAATCTTCGACGGGTCTTGTATGCAATCGATCAACATCCGCCTGACGATTCTCCATTACCTTGAAAAAGCCACTTGCTGCTGCAAATATGCCTTTCCTGCTATACATTCCAAGCGAGACATTCAAGCACAATCAGCGCTGCGATCGTACATCCCACATTCCGCCCTTCGTACTGTCACAAGCGGATTAAATACCCTCTTCAACTCAGCAAGTAATAACTCAAGTTGCTAGTTAGAAGCGGCAGCAGGCGCAAAACAAATAAAATCTCTCCAAGGTCTTGTA
>QBMH01000102.1 GCA_003249025.1 Leptolyngbya sp.
TATTACTTGCTGAGTTGAAGAGGGTATTTAATCCGCTTGTGACAGTACGAAGGGCGGAATGTGGGTTAGAGGATGCCAACAAGCCACTACATCTCAATGATTTGCTTGAACAGATGTATGGCAAGGTATCCGATCAGACCTTTCAACGAGCGAAGGTTTCGCTTGCGAATGTGCTCTCTACTGGCATGGGCAAGGGGAGATGGAAAAGTGCGGGCAAGGGATTTTATGCGGGTAATAAAACTGTCGTCGTTTGATTGTCAGAGTTAAAGATGCGATCGCCCCCAATAGCAAAATATTCGTGCTGACAAAATCCATCAAGTTCACTCTCATGAGCATTGCAAAAGAATGAGAAGTCAAGATGCCTGAAAGAATTTGGAACCATTGCTGATAGGGGTGAGCATCGACAGGTGACGTATCCGTTAGTGGTAAACTGCTCCCTGAGCAGCACTGACTTGATTTGTAGGCAGGGCGGCATGGTGAAAAGCGACAACCCTCGCTCTGGTAGTTATGGGTAAAGGGATGGAGCGTGACAATTCTCATCGGCTTGAACGGTGTCCTCAATTACCGATGACCGTATTAAGAAATTCCCAAGTATTCATGGGTGCAGGAACCGGTGGGATAAAAGTGGAACGAGGTGGCAACCGTGGGTTACCTTGAAATATATTACCCGTAACTGAGATTGCCGCTCCCGCCGGCACATCCTGAATCCTCAAACTGTTCACAGCTGTACGAGCCTCGTTAAGAATTAAGTTGCCAGTGACTATACAGCGTTCAACATTTGAAATCAAAACTGTTTCCCGAGAAATTCTCGTGCTTTCTTCCGGAATGTGGCTGCGAAATTTGTTAGCGGTCAAGAGAACACTGCTGGTTGTGGGGCGATCGCGATTATCTCTCCGACGTTGATTTCCAGCAACCACTAAACCAGGACCAGAAAGTACCTGAGATCCCTCGGTCACTTGGGTATCAATATCATTGCCTGATGCATGGAGTGACAGGGATAAGCGATCAATGCCTGGAATATTCTGGAAATTACCCTCAAACTTCTGGGCTAGCTGACGCGCATCGAAGAAGTCGGGCAATGGGAATAAGAATCCGAGGAAAGCCGTTTCACGATTGTCCACCCAAACTTTATCAAATTCAATTGGGGTTAACCAAAAGCCAGAGATGCACTGCAAAACTGTATTCGTTTCTACACGCACCATACCAGTATCTGCCAAAATCAGCATTGCGGTGGTCAACCCGGTGAAGCGATTGTCGCGAATCACAGCATCTTGCAACAGCGAAGGCACGATTTCAAATACATTTTGTTCTTGAGTTGGAATTAAGCTGGGAGACAATAAATAACCTGTTAGAAACCGCCGCTCATTTTCGCGGGTTTGCTCCTGAACCAGGAGATACTCTTCATCTTGCAAAAACCGATTGCCGATTAGCTGCAATCCCCAGCACTCACTATCTGTAAAAATGCCAACGGCAAAGAGGTTGATAGTTTTCTGAATCTCAAACCGAAATAAGCAGTTTTGCACAGTCAGCAATGCACAGTGCAACGGGCGGATGCCAACGGATACTCGCAGGGTTGCTTGAAATTCAGAGCCAACCAACTGCTCAGTGCTTGAGTTTAGAAAGGGTGTCAATTTGCCACCTGCCCTGACAAAAGGCACGATCGGAAGTTGAAATCTCAAGTTACGGAGAGTTACGTAATTGGCGTGATTTAATACAATTAGCCCATGCAAGAAATTCTCTTCTCTACGGGGTTCTGCCTGGATTTCAGCCCCATCACCGCAACCTTCCAAGGTGAAATTAGAGTGCTGTGCACCTAATTGCAGAGATTGAGACAATCGGTAGATACCTGGCAGCAGGCAGATGGTGATATGGTCTCGATTGGGGCGATCGCGATTCGCAAAGCGATCCACGATCGATTGCAGCGTGATGCCATTCCTTAAGTCTTCCGGCTTAACGACGACGGTACAACATCCCCCGGCTTGCCGCTTCGTCAGCTTCACCAGGTCATCGAACTGCTCACGGCAATCCTGCAAAACCTTCAGAATTCGATTATTCCAATTAATCACCGCCAATGGACACGCCCAGAGGCGCGGTCCTTCGGGCGCCTGGGGGGCATCAAAGTACTGTTGGGGATAAATCGCGGTTGGAGTTGTGGGACGCACCGCAAAGAACCAGTAATCGCCCAGATGAAAGGGTTTACCACTGGGAACTCTCAGCGTCACTTGTAATCCAGTTTTACCCAAACTAACTGGCGTACCCGGAGTAAATGAAATTTCTTCTTCCCAAACCCGCAGGAATAAGCGGGGAGTCTGACCTGAATCACGATACTCTGCTGGGAGGGTTGCAGGTAGGCTAATTTCTTGCGTATCTGAGTTGTAGGGGGCTGGCAGTGTTGTAACGATGCCAGTAGCCGAAGCGACGTATTCTTGATTGTTCAAGCGGGCAGCCGATCGCAACACCTCTACAGCCTGACCCGATCGAGGTCGGTGAAAATCATCTACTGGTTGGGATTGCAATCTTAGCGTTGTACTATTGGTAGCCGTCACTCGATAGAGAAACGAGGCATTGTCAAAGCCCCACACCAGTTTTGCTGGATTAGCCGATGAAATCTGCACACGAATCAATTGGTTTTCTGCGCCCAGATAACCTCCTCGCGCTTCTGGGTCACAGAGATCGGGTGGAGCCGCAGATGCTAGAAAACTGACCTGAAGTGTGGCAGCCGACATCAACCGCATTGTTTGGGAGTCAAACGTGAGTCCCCGGTTCAACCAGCCTTTCTGGGCAATTTCTAGAGCGCTGGAGCAAGTTTTTTCTCCCGTGCTTAACCGCGCAATTCGCTGAATTAAACGAGTTCGCTGAGTCGTATCGGGACCTCCTAAGGCTGGTTCGCGCAGAGTGCTATCCTCCACCGCACTGACTTCTTGCTCTCGCAGAAATAGATAAATAAATTCTTGCAAGGAGCCAGAGATCTGTGAGGGGTCAAACCAGTCGGGATCGCCAATTCGATCGAGCCAGCCTAACTGATTGCTGTACTCTATTCTGCTGGGTAAAACGGCACGCATTCCCCCTACATACATCGTGCCCTGCTGCACTGAAAAGTCGAACGGTAGAGAGGGCGGACTACCCGTTTCCAGCACCCGATAACCATCATCGGGCGTGCCACTGGAGCCAATGATATCGATCAGTTCCTCTCGCTGCTCCTCGCTGGCTATCTGCTGTGCTTCGTTCCAATCTGCTTCTGTGCTGACTCTGCCTTGTTGGGCAACCACAGCGCGATACTGTTGATTTGCATCGTAAGAAACCCTTGCTCTATCACTCCCCATGCCTATCTTCTCCCTTAATTTTGGATTTTTAGTGGAAGCTATCTCTAACGGACGGTGAAGCTAAGATCGAAACTCAGGTCACATAGATCATCACGGGAATTAATCCCAACGGCATGTATTCCTCATACTTGATGCGTAAACTCCGCTCTTTGATCGGATTTTTCTCACGGGCAAATGCTCCCATTTCTGAACCATCCTGGGCACCCATAATAATCGTGGCTCCTGCTTGTCCAGCGATGATTGCCGCATCTGCTCCTAGTTGCAATTGAGCATAGCCCGGTTGCCCAAACCGACGACTGGTAAACACTGGTGCTTTTGATGCAGTTTCCACACTTTCGTAGGGGCGAGGTAACGTACTACCTTTTGCCCAGGCGGTAAACCGCACACAACCCTGTTGATAATTTTCAACCGTGACCACATCATTCAAAATGCACTCACTAGCTTCCAATTGATGGACTGTGGCACGACCGAGTATCGTGCAACGGGTCAGATTAACCATGCCACTGTTGAGGGTAATCACCTCCTGAGTGCCCAAAGATTGCAGAATGCTATCGGTGATTGTCAGGGTCGCGATCGCTCCGGTGCCACGAGAGCGAATCGGTCCCAGAATGCAGCGATCGATCGTGAGTTGACGCACCTGTCCGGTGATCCAAAGATGGCAGGGAATCAGATCCCGCCCATCCACTGCTTTAGCGGAAGGAGCAGGAGCGTTCGCCGTTTCACCCGGATCGAGCGTACAACAGCGCAAGGTCACTTTATCAAAACTTCCCGCTAATACCAGGTCACCACCGCTAATCAATAAGCCCTCTAGAATCAATTCACTGCCTGGAGTTCCACTGAAAACCCATTCCGCAGCAGTAGGGGCAGGTGCCGGTAACCGAATTAAGGGTCGCGTATTGTTTTCTGCTCGCAGGGTGACACGCTGAATATTGTCTAAATTGCTGACTTGGGTATAGGTGAGCGAGTCTTGAATTGTCAGAGTCCCGATTGACGCGAGTGTTGTCAATGGTGTAGCCAGAGCATTGTCACCGCCGATGATTGCTTGTTGAGGGTTGGGAGTTGGCAGGTTAGGTTGACGCAGAATACGGCGATCGAACGCCCCTGCGCCAATGGTGGAGGAAAAGCCATAGTGGTAAGTCAGCAGCAGGTTATTGACACCTGTGGGTGCTCTGTCTCCCTTGATCACCTTGCCTTTCTCTGGATCTATCAGAAAAGAAATTTTGTCTTTACGACTAGACCAACCACGAGAATCAGCAGTGATTTTTACTTTAATTGGTTTGCCGTCTGGATCTAAGACCGGGTTTCCACTTGCATCCTGAAGGACATATTCAAAGGGGATCAGTTTTCCGCCTCCATCGAAAATTCCAAGAGAATTAAACCGGATTAAGCGCCCTTGCTCAACAGCATAGAGATGCTGAAGTTCTTGGTCTAACAATGGCTTGCTAATCGCAGTGGGGAGTTGCCACTCAGCAGGGGAACTCCAGCGATCGCCGAACGGACGAAATGCGGCGGCAAACAAGGGAATCTCGCGACCTGTAGGATCAAAAGTGTAGTGGTCGGGACAAGCTTGATATTGAACAGGTGTCACCCCAATCCCCCGATTGGGTGCTGTTCTAGTCTGGGGAGAATCAATGGGTTCTCCCGCTGGGAAACTAAGTAAGCGCCAGAGAAACACTCCCAAGCGGGGAATGTTGTACCAGCCCACCTGTGCTTTTCCTCGCCGCATGTCGGCAGTGGAGAAAAATTCGTCAAAGGCAGAGTGGGCTTTAGTCGCACCATAAACCTGACGTAGATCTGCCCAGCCCCCGATTGGCGTTTTAGTCAAAGCGCCGACTAACCCCTGCGATTGTTGGAGGATTCTATTTCCGGCTGGATCAGGGGTTTCTGAAGGTAACCCGATCTCCGGATCAAGACTATGGCGAGTGCGGCTCACGCGTCGAAAGAACTCGACCACTCTGGCATTCCAGCCCGTGATATCGGTGGCAATTTCTTCCAGAATCGCCACCGTTCCCTTGCGTCGTCGGTAGTAGATCGTTTTGGCAACATCTAACCGTTGTCCGCGTGCATCCAGGCTAGCAACTAGATTGGTAGCGAGTAGATCCGCCATGTAGGCAATCACCCAGTCATCGCAGGTTTCAATAAATTGGTCTTCCCACAGGCGATCAGTGCTGCGACGCAGAATAGCGGCTTGCACTCCAATCCGATTCACCATTTCTCGCAAAGGGCCCGATCTCTCAAAGATCTGACTATCTTCTGCCCGGTAGATTGCAGGCAGGAGATGCCATAACTTATCGGCGTAGTAAATCGCGTAGTGATCATAATCCAACGTCATGGTTAGCCTACCTCCCAATTCAAATAGAGATTGGTTTCAGATATTTGATAAAATCTGCCTTCACCCGGATCGTGGCGGTAATTGGAATCTAGGGTGAATCCTGTGCCAGGGTTGAGGAAAAATTGTAGGCTATGCACGGCTAACACTCCAGGAAGCTGCATACAGGTGGCATAAATCTGACTTTGGTAGATTGCCTGCCCAATTTGTACGACATTTGTGCCAAATAGTCCGGTATCTGAATGGAGCAGGGCATCTTTAACTGTAGCCATGACAGTCTCTGGAATTCGGGTGGATTCGATCTGTGCTGTCAGAGTGAGTTGCACGGGTAGAGGTTGCGCCAATTGCACCGCTACCGGACGATTCGGGTCAGCAGTACCCGCCAAAGCAATTTTTGCGGCGTTAACCGCGCTATTGTCATCCCCCACATAGATCTTCACTAAGCTGCGCTGCTGAGCGGCATCCCAGGTCCAGTAGACTTTTGCCCGTGATACACCGGGAGTTTGAGCCGCGATCGTCTCATAGTCATCCCCGGAAACCGCTCGTCCAAAGGTGAGGACAGATTGCGGCGCATAGCGACGAATTTGCTCCGGTGGCTCTGGATCGGCTCCGCCACCGACAGAAGCCGGATTGCGAATTGCCTTCAGGTTGGGGTAGGGCTTGACAATGACGTTCAGCGACCCGGCATCGGGGGCTTCATTGCCGCTGCCATAGCGGTAGCGGGCAACGACGTTGTTCACCCCAGACGGTAACCGCGTGCCATTTACACCATCGCCAAACTGGACATAGCTCTGCTGATTCTCGTCTTCACGGGTGACAAAGATCCGGGCATTGGCAGGCTGTTCATAGAAGCTGGGCACTTCCTGCCACTCGATGTCATCCACCCAAACTCGCAAGGTGCTTTTGTAATTGCCGCCGGAGGTGGAATCATCACTCAACAGATAGGTCAGGGGTGATTTCTTCAAAACAAATTCCTGCCCTGCAAGGCTAGCATCACCACTACCGAGAATTTCCGCAGGTGCCGTTTGACCGCGTGAGACGGTCAGCAAGTTAAAGAGCATTTGCAGGGGAGCTTGGAGAGTTGCTGATGGGGCTGGTGAGTCTAACTGCACTGTTGTTGAATCACTGCCAGCAGAAATCTCGGCAAAAATGCCATCCCCGTTAGTATCTTCTAATAGGATAGGTAGTTGGCTTTGACCAGAAGGAAAGGCGATCGCCTGTGCTACCTGTATCCTTGGCGTTGCACTACTCAAAGTTTGCATTGGGGTTGCAATCAGTAATCCCACGTCTTGCCAATCGTAACGAACAAGAACTTCTTTTCGGCGATTATCAAATTCTTTGGATATCTCATCAGCAAGCTTGGGCTGATATTTCAGCAACGTATGGGGAATGGGAATCGGAGGCTGTTTAGGTACACTGGTAGGTGCCACAGATGGATCCAGACCAGGGGCATCAGGGTTGGCATACCAAATCACCTCCGTGTAACGAATCACCTGCATTAGCTGGATCTGTCCTGGAATCTGCAATAGCGCGGGGTCATTGACCTTGATCTGGCGGGCAATGGATTCCAAATGAATCCACTTCTTCAGTACCACCTTGCTCTTACTGGGATACTGCCAGACATGGGCAGACTGGTTACTTTTCAGCAATCTATACTCTTCTGCCTGCTGACTGGCTAACCAACTGGGAGCACTGCCAAAGGTTACCCTTGTATTCACCTTACCGCGTGGATCTTTTTCTAAATCAACCGTTTGAATAGTCAATAAGGCATATCCACTCGTTGAACCAGCCCAGTCTTTTCTCAAAAGCAATAGCTCGTCCTGCGCTTTCACAGTGGTGACAGTTCCTTGAAGCAAGACGCTATTTCCCTGGAGTAAGGCTGGATTGGCGACAGGTTCCGCCGCGATCGCATCGGGAACCTGAACCAGAGTATCGACATCCAGTTCAAAAATCTGAGGTTGTTTACCGGGTCCTGGTTTGCTTTGAATCTGAAACCCTTGGGGCAGCGTGAAGGGTTTTGAATTGTTGACGAGCGCCGCAACCATACCACTGGCACCAATGCCGGGGCGGGGGCGATAGCCCAGAATCCGAATTAATCGCTGTACACTTTCCGGTAAAGCTGCCGTTCGCAGATAAGACTCGTTAGCGACACGCTCGTTATAGAAGGTGAGAATATCTGCCAGGTATGCCCACCATTCCACCATTTGAACGGCTAAATCAGCTTCTGCACCAGGGTGCCAGTTGGTGAGTTCGCTCTCTGTTAGATTGGCGGTTGCATCTTGGAGCGGCAACAGCAAGACCCGGCGAAAACTGGCATAATCGCCAAGTCGGTAGGCGATCGTACCCCTACCGGGTGGGTTAAAAATCACCTGGGGATGGGTGAAGCCTTCGCAAGGACAAATCGGGGGTTCAGTCATTTTCCACCCTCCACAATGATGTTCAGTGAACCCCGCTCTGGTCGGTTGTTGTCGTTATCTACCCGGAGAATGGCATCCACAGAAACAATAAACGTGTCAGGTAAAGGACGGTAATCGAGCGTAGCTACCCGTTGTCGATAAGAGATGGAGACGACCCCAGCCACTCCGTATGCCTGCTGAATGGCAGCTTCCAGGGCACTGCGTTCCAAAGGCTGACCGAACGACCAGAGATCGGGCTGGAAGAAACCTACCCTACCATCTGGCAACTTGGCAGCACTTAACACCACCCGGAGATCCGCTTCTACATCTCCACGGAAGGCATCGGATCGGGCACAGACTCGAATTTTTAAATCCAGGGACACATAACGAGGAAAGGGCACGTAGGATTCATACCCAGCAAGGCGATAGCGGTTCAGCAGGGTGATCAATTCGGTGTGTTGCTCAACGGTCAGTACTTCACTCCCTAACGGATCGGGGGTGGTGAAAACCGTGAGCCAACTGCCCGTCCAACGAAACACCGTACCCGCCCGTTGCACCCACGGCAATGATTGAGCCGCCACCTGATAGTCTTCGGCGCGGACTGCTCGGAATTGTTTGGCGCGAAACTTTTGGGGTGCCAACCGTCGAACTCGCTCAGCCGGTTCGGCATCGGCTCCGCCGATCGCGGGGAAGGGATTAGTGACCCCAACCACATCAGTAACGGTTGGGTCAATGCGGGTAATCGCCCCAGCCGCTACATTTCCGATCGCCCCGCCCCCCACCCGATAGGTCACCTGAAAGGTATCCCCAGGGTTTGGCAGTTCGCCAAAGGTGCCATCCCCAAACCGAATCGTATCGCCCGCGTCGCTATCGTAGTCAAACATCATGGAGCGATCGGAATTTTGGGCAATGCGCCGAAAACTGACCGGATCGACCGTAAAGGCATTCTCGAATGATTTAGCATTCAGCAGCGTTCTACGCCAGATCCAGGGTTGTCCAGCACTTTGCTGCAACAGGATTTCCGGTAAGGGATCTGTTTCTGGATCATCTTGTCCTAACCAGGCGATAGCCCCATTTCTGACGGTGTAGAGACATTGGGGAGTGACATCGTCTGGGGTGCTGTTGGCTCCTGTTCGCACCAACGCTAGTGGAATGGCAGATGGGATCAAGGGCGGTGAATCTGGAGGAATCGTAAATGTTTCGGTGTAGCGCCTGCCCTGGGTGGCAGGAATCAGGTTGCCTGCTAGAATCGTGCGGGTCAAATCATGATCAAACTTGAGGGCATCCTGGGACTTCCAGAAAATGTGCGTGACGGATTGAGCAGGTGAACCAAATAGCGAATCCGTTTCTTGAATGGCAGCTTTAGTCGGATCATCCAGCAGATGAACCACCTCTCGAATCTTAGGATCGGCACTGGTTGCCCCCGCTGTTTCAATTAAGAGCGCCTCTCCGCCCTGGAAGTTAAACCCATGCCCCTCAATCCACATATCCGTTGACCCAGATCTCAAGCAACGCTGGCTGTCGTCCCACCAGTAGGGCATGATTCCCGGCGATCGATTCCAACGAGAATTGACCGGGAAGGTTTCTTGCCTGGGCAGTCCCGTGTTTGGATCAACGAGTCCTGTCCCTGTTTCAAACTCAATGATTTCACCATCGGGTGCCTGGGCACTGACGACTAAACCCACTGGCAGCACCGTGACTCCAGCGCTGACATCAAACTGCAACAGAGTCAGTGCAGCCGTTGCTGGACGGGGTTCATAATCCACTATGCGGGCATGCCGAACCAGCGATCGCCGTTGAGTTGCCGTCTCTAAGGTCGCTTCAGCCGCAATCCGATCTTGGGTGTAACTCAAGTCATCTACCAGAGCACACAGTGCCTCCATGAACATGACCCCGAAATCGGCTTCGGAGCGTTCTACCCAACCTGGATAGCGCAGGGCGGAGAAATCGGATAAGGCTTTGCGGAAGCTGAGAAAGTCTTTGGCGAGATAGTCAATCGGGGGAATGTCAGGTTCATCGGGTGGGCAAATTGGAGGCGGAGTTTCACAATCTAAATCCGATGGACAGAGAGCTTTAAAGGAAAAGGTGACCTGACTGAAGAAGGGATCGAGGCTGGTACTCTTCAGCGTTAGAACGTAGCGAGAGAAATCGCCGGGAGATGCGACGGTAAGGGTTAATATTGGCTGTCCTGTCGTCGGTTCAGTTGTCCAGTGGGTTGGATCATTAATCGTGGTTGAGTTCAGAATGGCGACTTCAGGAATCGTTTCACCATTTGTGATTGCGGCATTTGTGATGGTGCCTTGAACCGTAAAGGTATTAAGAAAATGAACGTTCAGCGTTTTCTGGTCGGGGCTGGCAATTGCGACAAAATCAATGCCATTGACGGTTGTAGAAGTGACGAGGCGATCGCGTCGATCTTTAGGAGGAGCCATATTACAGAATTCTCACCTCCATACGTTTGTTTGCCATCGTCTCAATCAGCACGTACTCAATCAGCACGCTCAGTTGAGCCGGATCACCGGTTTCTTCTAGCGAGGCCACTTTGACGGTTTTGACCTCAATTTGTCCCGCCAACCAGCGGTTGAGCGCCTGCAATACAATGATTTTCGTCGTGGCATCTAGTGCCTCGGAGTGGGGGGCAAAGAGCAATTGTCGCAGCCCGCAGCCAAATTCGGGCAGATTCACTCGCTCACCAGGACTGGTCAGCAATACCTGGCGAATCATCTGTTCCACATGGGCCTCGTAGCGGCTTTGAGCAGCCTGATGAGAGGCGGCATCAATGCGGAAAGGAAAGGCGTAGTCGTGGCGAATCATAAGCCAGATACTTGGGATTGGGTCATTTGGATCAACACCGTGCCTTGAGCGGCTCGATCAGCAGCAATACAGAGTCCGACGCTGTCAGCGGTAAGCACAAAATTATTAACGACTTTGGATTTCAACGAAGTTTGCACCCACCGGACTTGGACGCAGGGATGGGGAGTGGAACCAAGGGCAAACGGGCAACCCGCGATCGTAAACGTATCAGAAGACCGCAACACATAACTGCCCCCGGCTTTGGTTTTGGTGTTGGAACTGATGGCACTGACAGTGCCGCCGTGAGGACACATCATGGTGCTAGAAGTATTGAGTAGTCCTGCCATTACATCACCTCCAGAGCACCATCATTCACGTTGACTTGACTGGTGCTGATATTGATCTTTTTACCGCCTTGCTCCAAAGTGATACCAGACGATTCCAGGGTGATTTTATTTTCATTGCTGTCTGTAATAGTAATCGTGCTGGCATCGTCGTCAAGTAAAATTTTGTGACCAGATTGAGTAACAATGACTTTGACTTGTTCGGCTGCATCCTCGGGGTATTCATCGCTACGCCAGTAACACCCCGACCAGATGGGATAGGAAACATCGCCACCCTCAAACTCAATCCAGACGCCGGAGCCGATTTCGGGCAAGAAGGCAATGCCCACGGCGGCTCCCGCGTAGGGGACGCAGGCCATGCACCAGCCGGTGGGTTGTGGCCCTAGTACCGAGGGCACTTTGGCTTTAATTCGCATGGTGGAGGCATCGACTTCTGTGACTGCACCTCGGTACTTGCCGTAGAAGCGGTTACGCACCCGCTCCAGAATTTCTAGCATCAGGGTGTCGTTCATAACAGTCCTCCTAAGAGTCCACCGCCACTGGGTGTGGGGCCGACGGCGTTGCGAACCAGGGTGAATTTCATTTTGTGGGATTCGGCGGTGATGCGGTGACGGACGCTCCAGACGTAATATTTGCCGGAGTTGAGGCTGCCGATGCCTTCGATTTGGACAACGGTACCGACGCGGAGAATGGCATTGAGGCGAGAGACATCGGCTTCGCCTTCACATTTTGCAAACCAACTGGCTTCGCGGAGAAGGGATTTGGCGCGCAGTTGTAGTTCGCCGGCATCGTCTACGGGGGCGGTGAGTAGGACGGTCATGGGTTTGCCCGCAAAGGTGGCTAGAGAGCGATCGGCCAACAGTGGCAGATCGGCATCGTCCGTATCAGCGCTGACCCCGTCTGCGCTGGCATCGTTAAATAGGGCTTGGCTAGCTTTGACGGCTGTGGGGCGGGTGATGTCCCAGTCGAGGTCGAGGGCGTTGACGGTCCAGGCTTCGGGATCGTTGAGGGTGAGGGTAAGGACGGGATCGCCATCGAGGTTGGGTTTGGCGAAGTAGCCGGTGCGTTGCCCTGGTGTGGTGGTGCAGGCAACGCGACAGAGTTTGCCGTTGCGGCGGGCGAGGTTGCGGAGAAACTGGATGTCGGAGGTGCGCTGCATCAGGCTGTGGCCGTCTTCGGTGTGGGAAGGGGAATCGTCTTCGGTGTGGGAAAGGGAATCGTCTTTGGTGTTGCCGGATGCGGGGGTGATCCCGTAGTCGCCAAAGATGGTGTTGGCGACGCTGGCATCGGTGATATCGACCCATTCGCGCACTTTCTCTTCTAGGTTCATTAGCCAGGAGGCATCTTGGCCCCAGACTTGCAGGGTGGAGTTGGTGACTCCGGTTTCCAGGTGCAGTTTGTGGGCGAGGACGTAGCCGTCGAAGATGCATTCGTCGGGTTGGTCTTCTGGGGTGGCGATGATGGCGAGGTTGGCGAAGGGTTGGAGTCCGGCATCGTTGACGAAGGTGAGATCGCCGGATTCGGAACGACTAATCGCTAGGTTGAGTTGAATGGCACCGGGGAGATCGGCATTTTCTTCCACCTCGATGATGGACAACGCGCTGCGCAGATTGTCATCGGCGGCGGTGCCATTGAGCAGGAGTTGGAAATTGCTTGCCATAGTCGATTTTGGATTTTAGAGTTTGGGTTTTAGGATTTGGTGGGAATGCCGACTAAGTCTCTGGCGGCTAGGGCATCGGGAAAGACGGTATTATTGGCGTCGCAGAGTTGCCAGAAAGCGGTGGGATCTTTGAGGTAGCGGTTGGCGATTAGATCGAGGCGTTGTCCTTCGAGGCGACGGTGGTAGCCTAGGAGGCGGGTTGGTCTGGGGTGGGGTAGTTTGGTGGCCCGCACGGTTTTGCCGTTGGGGAGGGTGACGGTGTAGGTGCCTATGGTTTCGTAGCGACTGCCGGGGAAAAACATGGGGATCCCCTAGTGTATTAGAGAGCGCGAATTAGAGAGAGCGAATTAGAGGGGTACCATACCAATGATGGACTCGGTGGCGTTGCCTAGATTTGCAACAGCCAATGCCTGACGCAATCCTTGAGAATAGGCGTAGGCACCTTTGGCAATACCTCTTAACGGACCTGTAACATATTTGAGTTCGTCAGGGGTTAAGACGCTCAAACTCAGTTGGGCTTCGGCGTGGATGGGATTGAGTAGACTGTCGTAGAGTTTTTCGGTAATGGAGAGGTTGGTGACGCGCACGGGGACGATGCGTCCTGGGCCCCAGACAAACAATACAGTGGGCACTTGGGATTGGGGAATCTCGGCAGCACTCGCTGATCCATTGAGAGAAAGGTCAATGCGGCCATTGCTGAGGGAGGCTGCAACTGATCCCACGAGCCCACCACTCTTTTTCCCGCCCGTCGGATATAGCAACATTTCTAGCGCGGCTAATCGGGAATAAACGCCACTAACTTCGGCAAGGCTGCCAGAAACTGGGTCTTGATTGGCAATGGAATCGTTGGAATCGAGCATGATGTTGAAGGAAAATGACTCACCGGGCACCCCACTCACTGCCAAGGGATTGCTTCCCACTGCGGCTTGGGCTTGAGTCCATGCGTGGGTCATGGTTTCGGGGTTGAATTGGAAACTGATGACGTTCGGCAAGGGGAGTAAGAACGTCTCCATGAATTCGATCAGTGCGCCTTTGATGAATTTCCCAGCCATGATGTTGACCTTAAGCGAGGGTTGAGTTGAGTTGACGCAAGACTTCTGACACGATTTGGTTGGCTAACCAATCGACGTTGGCATTGGGTTGGGCTGTAATGTTAAGTTGCAGGTTTGGAGTATCACGGGCAGAGTGACTGGAAATTTCATGACTGGCAAGCCCTTCTGCAATCAAGCGTACCAGTTGTTGTCCCTGATCCTGGGAAAGTCCAGAGAGTTTTAAGGTGAGGCGATCGATATTAATTGCAGTCATCTTCAACGTTCCTACGGTATGAGTTCAGGTAGTTTAGTGAGTTAGGATGAAGCTAGACACGTTAGTCAGAGAGTCCTATGGCTGAGCAGGTGCGCTACGTGACCAATGAGCAGGGAGAGCGGGTGGGGGTTCTTTTGGACTTAGCGACCTACGATCGCTTCACCCATTCATTGGGACTGGATGCGGAATGTCTGATTGATTTGAGCCAATCGGAGTTATAGGCACTTGCCAATAGTATGCTGGCTCCTGCTGCCCAGGATCGTTTGGATGAGTTGCTGGCTCGAAATGCTGAAACCCAGCTTTCTGCCCATGAACAAGCTGAACTTGATCGCTTATTAGACCAGGTTGACCACCTGACAATTCTCAAAACCCGTGCTAGATATACGCTGCAATCTCTAGGAACCCTGACACAAGCCTCGTGAGTGCCTATATTTCTGTCGAATTGCAGCGACAGGTGCGCGATCGCTTTGCCAACTGTTGTGCCTATTGTCGCACGGCTGAAGCCCTGACCGTGACAACTTTCGAGTTGGAGCACATTACTCCCCGATCGGCTGACGGGGAAACGGTTCTGAAAAATCTCTGTTTGTCCTGTCCATCGTGTAATCGCTACAAAGCTCAACGTCAGACTGCTACCGATCCACTGACTGAGGAAATGGTTTCCCTGTTTCATCCTCAACTTCAAGCTTGGACAGACCATTTTGCCTGGAGCGGAGATGCTACAGAAATTATCGGACTCACACCCATTGGTCGAGCAACGATCGCGGCTTTGAAAGTGAATCGTCCTCAAACTCTTTGAAATATCTGCGTAAGGCGCATAATTTCAATCGAAAAGGAGCTATGAGAGTCCCTAAAACTGATTATCGTTGGGATGGTTCAGCAGTTTATCGCAAAGGAGGTGAATACCTAATTGTACGACCTGACCAAGCTGGAGTTGAAAGGATTGTGACTTATGGCATCAATGAGGAATAACGGGATGGTACAAGCTCAAAACAAATTAGAGATTCAGAAAAAGTATGTGGCTCGACTTCTGGAGCAATTCACGATCGCCTACCAGAACGGCAGCCAGGAGAGGAAAGCGATCGCCGAACAGTATCCCGGTTCTGAGGCAGAGTTTGCGTTTCTGGAGGAGATGGAATTATTGACCGTCAGTATTCGCGATTATGCCAGCCAGATTCAATTAAGCGGCGGGGTTGAGGATTGTCGAAAGGCGATTAAAGAATTACAACAACTGAGCGTGTTTAATGTTCCGATCGTTGCTCAATTTTATGTCGAGCAACGATCGCGTTATGCACAAACAAAAATGTACATCCAACTTTTAGATTATCTGCGGTTATTGGTATTGGAGCATTTGCAAACGCAGCAAAGTGTTCAACCTATCTCTGTATAACTGCTTTAAGCGCGATCGCCTTGCTGACCCCCAACCCCAACCAGAGATCGCACTCCTTATTTCCAGCGAACGCGATCGCCCCCTTGCTCTCGACGATCGCCCTTTCCCAAACAGCACACCCGCGATCGCTCCTTTCCCCCTCAGCCCAAAGTACGATCGCACGGTTCATTTCATCTGGTTAGGTGTATTAGCTGCAACCCATAAACCGCATGGGTTACGCTTCGCTAACTCATTGAACAAGATCGATGCGATCTTGCTTTACCGTAGCGGAGATAATCGCCCTTGCTTTACGCAACTTTTTCTGTATCGCTTGAGTATGATTTGGCTAGAATCGGATCAACATCCTGACTTTTGTCGCGACGGAGAAAATCTTCTAGCAGTTGGAAGAAATAGTCAAAAGCGGCTTTCTCATTAATACAGGTTAGTAAAATAACTTTATCCCAGGCGTTCACAGTGTAGATGGATAAGCGATTTTGGAGCCACGGCTGAAACTGTTTATAAAAGTCACTTTCGGTTTCAGTGCTGGCAATCCCTATCTCTGATTGGGCGTAACCATAGCCCAGGATGAACATGCGTAAGCTGGTAATGGAGGCACTTCCTAGGTACAGCCCAGGCTTAGTTTCAATTTTTTTCAATAGCTCGAATAATTTACCCATGTTGGCTCCACTCAGTTGCATTCTTAAAATTCTTCAATGACTTCAACGTCAAATTCATTGGACAGGGAGGTAAAATCATTTTCCCAATCGTTTGGCAAAAGTCCTTCCCTGGAGAGGTTATCAAAGATCTTCCCAAAAACTTCAACACCATAGTGAACACCATTTTCAGTGATTGTTTCGGAGCAGCCCTGTTGTTCAAGACGATCGCTCAGAATAAAGTCTTCATTATCGTAGCGAGTCGAGAGTCGCCAAAGTTTACCTGGAATCCCACGTTGCTTGAGCCATTGTTTGAGGGCACGGGCACATTCTTCGCAATGGAGTATGGGAAAGCGCATGACGAGATTACCGATCGCGTCATAAAGTTCTGCAATGGCTGAATCGTCGGGACGATCGGTCAGAATTAAATACCTCCATCACTAAAACTTGGTCTCATTGTAGCGCTGAGTGATTCTGCCCCTCTCTTCCCCATTACAATCGCCCTTTCTCAAACAACCCACCCTGGATCGC
>QBMH01000103.1 GCA_003249025.1 Leptolyngbya sp.
ATTTACAACGGATGATGCACGGGTGAAATTACATCGTCTTTACCCATCAACTAAAAATTGATACAACACTAGTTGACTAGGGCTTAAGTTCGACAACTCTTTTTATGCCGCTAGAGCCTTACCCTTGTAAGTCCACTTGAAGGGTAAGGCTCTAGCGGTTAAAATAGTCAATGAACTCAAGAATCCGAGTTTTTAAGTCAGTTTGACTGAGAAAATTGCCTCGTTTGAGTAACTTCCGCATTAAGATGCCAAACCAAATTTCAATTTGGTTCAGCCAGGAGCAATGCTTGGGGGTGAAGTGAAAGACAATCCGATCTCTTTCCTATCTACACAAACGAGATCGCACCTTCTGTTTACAACGGCGATCGCTCGGCATAATTGGCTCAAGGGCGATCGCTATAAATGAGCAAGCATTCTCAGGATTCGGCAAACGGATTGAGGAGAGAAATCTGGCAATCTTCAAAATCGCGGGTGTTGCGTGTTACCAAAGTGAGTTGGTGAATCTGAACCGTTGCGGCAATAAATATGTCTGCCTGAGAACGGGTTTTGCCTTGAGTTCTCAAACGACCTCGTAAATTACCAGCGCACTGAGCAATCTCAGCGGTGATTGGGAGAACATTGCAATAATCAACAAGAAATCTCTGAAACCAAGTTTGGATTTTAGCATTGGGTTTGGAAGTTAAGCCGTAGAGAATCTCCTCCAGGGTAATGACGCTCAACGAGATCGACGAAACGGTTTCACTCCAGTCCATAACGACTGAATTGGGCTGCGATCGCGCTAATTCACTGATGATATTGGTATCACAAAGGAAGGTCATGAAGACTTTCGGTAAAGGAATTTGAGCGATCGCGGCGAGGAGGCGTTTCCAGGAGATACTTTTCCTCTAGGCAAAGCTCACGTAACTCTGCGAACGCACTACCTAATGAAGGCTGCTGGGATTGCTGTTGCCAAACCAGAAATTCCTGGAAAATGTCCGCTTTGATTACGGCTGCAACCAGTTGATTTTGGTCATAAATCAACTGAGGCTCTTCAACCACCGCATGGATCAAATCAGCAAATTTTTGTTCTGCGTCCTCAAGTTTCCAGGGCATCGTTTTTTGAACTAGAGAGAATTCATCTAAATTGTAGCCTCACTGCGATCGCGCCTTCTCTTTAACAAGGGCGATCGCCTGAAAGCTGACCTGTAGTGCTAGATAGCAAGAACAATTGTCAAAGCTTCGGAGATAGCCTGCATGGTTGCATCATCCAGCGATCCTAGGCACTTTACTAACCGAGTTTCGGATACGGAGCGAACTTGAAAGGTATCTGCACCTGAAGGTTTACTCAATCCATTTTTTGGAGTGGCTTCCAGGTATACCATCCAAGTTCTTGTGGCAAATGGCTCTTTCCAATCGGTAATTGGAACGACAACTTTGAGAGGCAAAATTCCAATTGCATCATCGCTAACAACAACTGCCGGACGAGTTTTGCTAATTTCAGTTCCTACGGTTGGATCAAGTCTGACTAGCCAGACTTCACCTCTAAGCATCAAGACTGACCGACTTTGCATCGGTGGCTGGCTCAGTGTAGAAGTCTTCTCCATCAAGGTCAGTAAAGACAATTAATTCACTGTTGGTCGAATAATCCGAAACAGCAGTCATTGCCGCGATCGCCAATTGCTGTCTTTGCTGTTCTTTTGTTAGACCTTGCTGCTCCTGTTGGATGAGATGCAAAGCGGTTTCAGCAACCTTTAGGCGATCGCTAATGGTTAGGTGGGAAAGTGCCTGCAAAATTTCTGAGGTTTTCATGCTGGTTTGAAGGGTAGTCTCCTCAATTATCTCTTAATCTATACGAAGACATGACTGCTACTTGTCTGAGCGATCGCGCTTTTCTACACAGAGATCGCGTCTGCTCTTCCCAACGGCGATCGCCCCTTCTGGTGACAAGCGCGATCGCTCTTATCTTTACAACGGCGATCTCTCGGCATAATTGGTTCAAGGGCGATCGCTCTTCTTTTTACAACGGCGATCGTCCTTGGATGATTGGCTCAAGGGCGATCGCGCCTTTGCTTCAACGATAGCTTCTGCATGGTTGACCTAACTGCGATCGCCGGGATTGAGAAACGATTCTCTCAAAGAGAAGCGCGATCGCCCCAGCAATTCGTAATTTATCCGCCAACAAGCTAAAATCTGCCAAAAGCACGGAGTCTTGACAGATTTTACATGATGGTGCCACGTCCCCTGAAACGCCCATGGTCATCCCCTAAATGGCTACTGTATCTACTGGTAGGAATGGTGCTGATGGGTATTTTTTTGCGCCTGTCTAACCTGGAGCAAAAGCCCTACTGGTTGGATGAAACCTACACTCTGCTGAGGGTTTCCGGCTACCCAGCAAAGGATGTGGTGCAAGATTTGTATACCGGGCAGATGATTCACGCAGGGGATTTTGGCAAGTATCAATCCCTGGCGGCATCCAAACCCGCGATCGCCACCATCACCGGACTCGCCCAAGAAGAACCCCAGCATCCGCCGCTGTATTTTTTGCTGGCAAGGTTATGGTCACAGGGTTTCGGCAGTTCTAAACTTGCCATGCGTGGGCTATCAGTCATAGGTAGTCTGCTAGCATTTCCAGCGATTTACTGGCTTTGTCTAGAACTTTTTGCAACGCCGCTGGCAGGCTGGTTTGCGATCGCGCTGTTGGCAACTTCCCCCATCATGCTGCGTTATGCCCAGGAAGTGCGTCAGTATGGTCTGTGGTTCGCCCTACTCTTAGTTGCCTGCGCCTTACTGCTGCGATCACTCCGCAAACCGACTGCAATCACTTGGAAGCTCTACACGCTCACTGTGATCATCGCCCTCTATTGCCACCTGTTGACCTTGCTGGTGATGGCAGCGCATGGGCTGTATGTGCTGATCATGGAACGCTTTCGACCGACGCGATCGCTGCAAACCTACGCTGTCTCTATAACAGTCAGCCTGGTTATTTTTTCGCCCTGGCTCTGGCTGGTTTGGCGCAATCAAGCGGTTGTGTTGCACACTACTCAATGGTCGCGCCAATCCTCTCCCCTGCCATTGTTTCTCCTGGGGCTGGGTACTCATCTATCCAATGCGTTTTGGGCGTGGCATCTCAGGTATTCCCCGATTGTGATCTATGCCGTGATTCCCGCCATTGCCTTGATTGGCTATGCGCTGTATTTTTTGTGCCGCCATACCCCTCCTCGAATTTGGCTGTTTGTCTTGCTGTTGCTAGGTACTACGACACTCCCATTTCTGCTGGCAGATGTTTTTTTAGGGGGTAGACGGAGTTTGAGCGAACGCTATTTTTTGGTAGTCTACGGGGCGCTCTATTTGGCAGTGGCTTACCTACTTGCCTGCCGCACAAACCCAAAGGTACACCCCAAAAGAAGCAAGCTGTGGCAATTGGGGACTGTCCTGCTGCTATCGAGCAGTCTGGCATCTTGTATAACGGCTACGTTCAGTCCTACTTGGTGGGGGTGGTCGGAGTTTGATGTAGAAATTGCCGCGATCGTCCATCAAGTGCCTCAGCCGCTTGTGATTTCAGATATGCCTTTAGGAAGTGTTATGCCGATCGCTAGTCAGCTACATCCAAATGTTGCAATGATTCTGCTGGATGAATTGAAGCCAGAACAGCGCGATCGTCTAAAGATCCCCGCTGGGTTTAGCCATATTTTTTTATATCAACCGACCAGAGAACTATTGAAAACGATGCAAGCTCAGGACTACCAGCCCAAGGAAGTTTATTCTTTCCAAGATCCAGGAACGACCCTGCAAGTTTCCTTGTACCAGCTTGGAAGTTAGCCCTAGCGCATATAGATTGCTACCGAGTGTTCTACAAGGCTTGAGCCACGGCTTTTAGCTCAAAGATTTTTTCCAGCACCTCTTCCACGACCTTATCAGGCGTGGAGGCACCAGAAGTGATGCCGATCGCGATCGCGCCTTTGGGCAACCAGTTTTCAGCCACTTCCAAATCGCGATGCAGCGGCTTGTGTTCCACTCGATTTCCTGCACCAATGCGGCTGGCGCTGTCAATGTGATAGGACGGAATGCCTCGCTCAACGGCGATTTCTTGCAGGTGCGTCGTGTTTGAGGAGTTGTAGCCGCCGATCACTACCATCAAATCAAGATTGTCTTCCACCAGCCCCAACATGGCATCCTGGCGTTCTTGGGTGGCATCGCAAATCGTGTTAAAGCTGAGAAAGTGATTATTTAGCTGATCGGGACCATACTTTCGCATCATGGTATGTTCCAACAACTTGCCGATTTGCTCGGTTTCGCCCTTGAGCATGGTGGTTTGGTTGGCAATGCCCACGCGCTCTAGATCGCGATCGGGATCAAACCCGACTGAATGCGATCGGCTGAACTTCGCTAAAAACTCAGCAGAATCGCCGCCGTTGAGAATGTAGTTGGCCACATACTCCGCTTCTTGCAGGTTCAGCACAATCAGGTAAGTGCCTGCAAAGGAACTGGTAGCAACGGTTTCTTCATGATTATATTTGCCGTGAATAATCGAGGTGTGGCTTGCTTTCTTGTGTTTTTCTACTGTGTTCCACACCTTAGAAACCCAAGGGCAAGTGGTGTCTACAATCTTGCAGCCTTTCTCATTCAAAAGCTGCATCTCTTGGACGCTAGCTCCAAAGGCAGGCAAAATCACCACATCGCCGCTGTCCACTACGGAAAAGCTTTTTTCTCCATTTACCACCTCAATAAAATGCACATCCATGTCCCGCAATCGCTGATTCACAGAGGGATTGTGGATAATTTCGTTGGTGATCCAAATGCGCTGCGTGGGAAAATGAGTCCGGGTTTCGTATGCCATTGCCACGGCGCGCTCCACTCCCCAACAAAATCCAAAGGCTTCCGCCAGACGAATGGTTACCTCGCCTCGCTGTAGGGTGTAGCCTTGATCTCGAATGTGCTGAATTAAGTTGCTTTGATACTCGTTTTGCATCTGCCCAGAGACTTTGGCTTCATGCCCAAAGCCTTTGCGGTGATAATTGTCCGAATTGTTGAGCGATCGCTTAAACGCTTTAGTATCCATCAACCCTTGCCCTCACGGTGATTCATTCCTAGCTTTAATTTTCCCTCATCTTAGCCCTGTCTGCTCCTGATAAGCTGAATCTGTTAAAGAGTAGCCAGATGACCGGAAGTAAACGGCTTTTGCAAAAGAATTTCGCTATAATGTCTCGCAAATAGCGCTCAAGCTTAACATCATCAGGCTCCAAAGCGTGTAAAGCACAGCTTGCTTGATCGTATTTTGCTTTTATTTGAAGACAAGTCATGACTATCTAGATCGGCAATCTGTGGTAGCTATAGCTAGTCACCCTGGATTAACCTTGACCCGTCGTTAGGTTCCTCATCGCTCATGCACTCTGATAGTTCTAGTCTGCCGGATCAACCCACTATTTTAGGATTTGATCCCGGTCGTTTGAAGTGCGGTATTGCAGTGATGGGCGTTGACCGCATTGTGAAATATCATCAGGTGGTGAGCGCGGCAGAGGCGATCGCCGAGATCGAAATGCTACGCCAAACCTTTCCAGTTTCTTTACTGATCATGGGAAACCAAACCTCTTCTAAAGATTGGAAGTTGAAACTTTCAGAGTCCCTGATCGACCCCCTGCGGATTGTCATGGTTGATGAGCGGAACAGTACCCTAGAAGCACGCGATCGCTACTGGCAAATGTATCCGGCGAAAGGGCTTCTGAGTCTAGTGCCTCAATCTCTCCGTAGCATTCCTCGCCCCGTGGACGACATTGTGGCAATTCTATTAATCGAGCGCTACTTAGAACGACTCATAGGGTAGTTTTGGTACTCATATATTTAATGCACCAATGTGGAGTGTCAATAAACTTCTGTGCTTGAAAATAGTGTTCACTGGTTGTATTGATTGCACCCACGATCGCCCTGAAACAGATGGTCATAGTTTGAGCGATCGCGTCTAGAAACTTTTACACAGAGACAATGTAGGGTGAAGCGATGATCGGCGATCTCCCCGATTGCACCAAGGACTGATAGACAAAGGCGGCAACTTCGGCGCGGGTAGTGTCGCGTACCGGGTTTAGCTGTCGGAGGGTTGGATAGTTGACTACGAGTTTTTGCTGAGTTGCCGTTGCCACTTGGTTTTGGGCATATTGGGGAATGGAAGCGCGATCGTCGTAGGCATTCAGCAGGCTAACTTCTCCGCCCGTTAAGCCTAAACCGCTGACCAGCGATGCTAGGAGTTGAAACCGGGGGATGTTTTGGTCAGGCTTAAAGGAACCATCGGGAAAGCCTGAAATGAAGCCAGCGCGATAGGCTTGGTCAATAAATGGTTTTGCCCAAAAGGTGGCTGGAATATCAGGAAACGCGATCGCATCTCGTTTGGGTGACGGATTGAATGCCTTGACCAGCAGCGCGGCATATTGTGCCCGATTGATGGCAATATCCGGTTTGAAACTGCCGTCAGCAAACCCACCAATCAAGTTTTGCTTTGCCAGGGCAGAAATAAAGTCTGTTGCCCAATGTCCAGCGATATCGGTGAAAGCGGCGGTAGTTAAATCGGGATTGACGATGTAAGGTGAGGCGATCGCGGGTGCCTGGTTCAGCGCCACCAACGATTGATAGACCAGCGCCGCAATTTCACCCCGCGTCACGTCTCGCATCGGTTCTAACTGACGCACCGCCGGATAGTTCACCACAATCCGGCGTTGGGTTGCGGTTGCCACTTTTTCGGCAGCATAGCTAGGAATTTGGACGCGATCGCTATAAAAGCTCAAGACATCCAGTACTCCGCCTGTTAATCCTAAGCCACCAATCAAGGAGACGATCGCCTGCACCCGCGTCAAATTTTGATCCGGGCGAAAGGAACCATCGGGAAAGCCCGAAATAAAGCCCATTTGGTTTGCTTTTTGGATAAAGGGAAACGCCCAATAGCTTTGCGCTACATCCACAAATGAGGTCGCTGCTTGCTTGGCAGGCAAACTAAAAGCTTTGGAAATAATGGCGGCATATTGAGCGCGACTAATCGGTGCTTGGGGCTTGAAGGTGCCATCGGGAAAACCGCTGATATAGCCCTTGGCAACCAGTCCCCGAATGAATCCAGCCGCCCAATGCCCTTCAATATCGGTGAGTTCGCCGGGATTGGGAGGAGGCACAGGAGTGGGGATCGGCAGCGGCGTAGGATTGGGAATTTCATTTGCCAATAGTTCTAGTAAACCCTTGACCTTAGCGGGATTCACCTGGTTGCCCACACACAGTAGTTGGGTTGCTGTGGCATTGTTGATGTCAAACTCGGTGTTGTCTCGAAAGAGGTTGCCACCCGGATCTTGCCCTTTGCCCAAGTCAGGAAAGGCGCGATCGATGATCGTCAAGCCTTCACTGGTGTTGCGTTCTACCACATTCGATCGCAGCACCGGGCGACATTCCTGCCCCAGTACGATGCCCGATCGATTCTCAAACACCCGATTTTCTGCTAATAGCGGAGCCGCCTGATCTCCAATGGAGAAACCAAAACCCGTATTTTGGCAAACATTTCGTCGCCATTCACCCTTGGCATTTCGCACAATGCTAAAGCCATTTGCGTCGTTGCGAGTCGCCACATTGTCATAGACCGCAGGGCTAGCATTTCCGGTCGCAAAAATGCCTTCCCGCTTACAGTTGGTAAAGGTGCAGTTGATGATCACTGGATTGGTCGATTCAATCCAAACCCCCGTTCCCCGTGTCGCCGGATTGGTGACAGTTACACCCCGCAGTTGGGCGTTCGTTTCCATGCGAAGCGTGATGTTTTGCCCCGCGAAGGTTTTACTCGCAAAACTGCCGCTGCCATTGATCAGAATGCCTGCGCCTTTCGTGGCTTCGTTGCCAATCACTGTCACACCAGCAGGAATCGCCAAGGGAAACACTTCGCCGCTGGCAGCACTATAGGTGCCGGGAACAAGCTGGATGCGATCGCCGAGTTTTGCCTGCTTCAGCGCCCGACTAATGGTTCTAAAGGGAGCCGCCTGAGTTCCTCCAGCAGCATCATTGCCATTCGCTGAATTGATATATAAAGTGGCGGCAGGGGCAGCTTGAACCATAATCTTCTCTCACTTGTGGATGCTTTAATGTTTTAAACGCTTCATCCCAGTTTGGGATGTGGGGGTGGGGTATTCGTCTGAGGAAGTCATCACTACAATAGTCGAAAGGCGTTTTCTAATTTCAAGTTTTCTAGTTTCAATCAGAAACCAAAAGTCAGAACCGCGATCGCCCACCGTTCTAGTCTATCGTTTGACCCATTTACCCATTTTGCAATGGTTCAGTTTGTTGTTATTACTAACGTTGTCCTTGGGCTGATTTGCCTGCGTCTTGCCCAAAGACTTTGGCAGCTAAAACTGAAGCTTACTAAAATAGCTGGCAGCATTTTAGGGGTTGAACAATACTTCTATCGACTGCTCTACAACGCTCCCACCAAGCTTAACAAGGCAACCGTGAGCGTGAATAGAGCAAGATATGGCTATCAAGGCTTGGAGCAAAAACTCCAGAAAATTCAAAAGTTTTTGGCACTGCTCAACTTGGGACAATCTTTTTGGCGACAGCAGGGCATTTTTAATCAGGTTTCAGGGGTCAGGGGTCAGAAGTCAGGCAAGAGGTAGGGGCAGGGTTCAGGGTTTTGTCGTAACCTGAAATCTGAAAGTCAAAACCTGAAACCTGAAACCCGAAACCCGAAACCTAACCCCGCCTCACTCTGCCAAAGATTGATAAGATGGGAGCTTTGATAGCTGAAATTGATTCAACGTTTTCCCTGAATGGCAAGGATAGGGCTGAAATATGTCGAACAATCGGTCTGGATCGTTTTTGGGAGGGTTGCTGTTGGGAGGTGCCGCTGGCGCGATCGCCGGAATTTTGATGGCACCTCGAACGGGTCGCGAAACCCGTCAGATTCTGAAAAAGTCTGCGGATGCTTTACCCGAAATGGCAGAGGATTTATCCACTACGGTGCAACTCCAAGCCGATCGGCTTTCAGAATCGGCGTTGCGAAATTGGGATAGCACCTTAGTTCGCCTGAAAGATGCGATCGCGGCTGGCATGGAAGCTACTCAGCGGCAACATCAAGCGTTGGAAGAATCCGATTCTCTGGCTGCTCAATCTCAACCTCCTGCCCGTGATACCCTTTTGTAGTCTACCCCTGTGAACAATCCTCTCTTCTGGCTCGTTGTATCCTTCCTGTTCGTCACTGCCAGCTTGACGATTGTACTCATCGTTGCGATTCCCACCTTAAAAGAATTAGGACGAGCAGCCCGGAGTGCAGACAAATTGTTTGAAACCCTGCGGCGCGAGTTTCCACCGACGCTGGAAGCAATTCGGCTGACGGGCATGGAAATTACTGACCTGACAGATGATTTGAGTGAAGGGGTGCAGAGCGCTGGGCAAGTGGTGAAGCAGGTAGATCAGTCGCTCAGCGGTGCCCGAAAGCAAGCTAAAAAAGTTCAGTTGGGCACTCGCAGTTTGTTTGCAGGGGTAAAAACTGCCTGGAAAACCTTTACGCGATCGCCGTCACCTCCTCGGAGATCAGGCGATCGCCTGCCTCCAAGCAAATCCGGTGGCGATCGGCTAGAATCTCCTGAAAATCGTTTACTAGATCGATCTAATCCACGTCCTACTGCTGAAGAAACAATCTATCCTCCAGAACTCGATCCTCTCAGCACCTACTCTTTTCCGGTTCAAGCCTCTGACCATGCCAATCTGTCCAGCCAGGTACATCATGCAGAAGAACCCCCATCTAAAAATCCGGCTTCAGATGTGACTCCGTTGGAAGACTCTCGCTATTTGGCAGACGATATTTAAGCATCGCGGTTTTAAGGTCGTGGTTTTACAGAACAGATGGGCACACTGACATGAGGTCGGGAATAAAGTGTTGCCGAATTGAATCTGTCTGTAAACTCAGTTCTTCTTTAAATCTATGGTTCGCCTCAACAAGAGTGCCTTTGAAATTTTGAATGCTGAACTGCAACGGTGCAACACGAATGATACGGCATCTCGCGTTCAGCAACAGATTGTGCTGAAACGACTCGAAAAGCTGCGGCTGCAAACGGGAACTCCGCTGACTGAGGATGAGTTGCGCGACACGGTGGATGACTTGTTTCCCAATTTCAACCCCAAAGTTTTGAAACAAGCGGCAAAGGCAAATCGTCCCCCTTCTGCCCTATGGAACTCGATTAAGTTCGGCGCGATCGCCGTGGGCGGCATTGCAGGCGGCATCTGGTTTTTGAATTTGCCGTATCCCATGATTCGGTATCCCGTGGCGCGGATGATGCCCATGCTGCTGTTGCCCAGTTTTATCAGCATGGATCACAACTATCGACAGGCGATCGCCACTACGGAACAAGCCGATCAGTTGGTCAACAACGCCACTAGCTCCGCCGATTTTGATTTGGGTGCCACTAAAGTCAAAACTGCCCAAAAGCATCTAGATGCCCTGCCTGTGTGGTTTTTAGGCTATTATCCCAGCGCTTACTGCGGTTGGTTTGGCTGTAGTTGGCGCTTTACCCTGGATGAATTTCAGCAGGCACGCAAAGATATCGCCCGCATGGATGCGCGTTTATTTCAGGAAAAAAATGCTCAAACCCAGTTACAAAAGGCAGATACAGAGGTAAATTCGGCGAAGCGATCCTATCAAGCAGCACTTAAACAAGCTGAAAAAGAGAACGCGATCGCCCAGTGGCAGCAGGGAATGGATCAATTAGAAGAAGTGCCTGATGAAACCTTAGCAGGACGCACTGCCCAAACGAAACTCAAAGCTTACGAGCGCGACTTTCAACAGGTGGTGGGCTTTAGTGTAGACAACGAGCGATCGGGCAACTTAATCCAGGCAGCAAAATTTTCAGCAGAGTCGGCTCAACAATTCTCCCCAGGCAAAGCGCAGGGCGTGGAAGTGTGGCAGGAAGCAGAAAAGCTGTGGAATGAGGCGATCGCAACTCTAGAGACCATTAAGTCAGACGATCCTGATTATGTTCAAGCCCGAAAATTGCTGAGCCAATATCAACTAAAACTCAGTTCTATCGGTATTCGGTTGAAGCAAGAGCAGCAATCAGCCCAAGCCTTTGAGCAAGCTCAGCAGTTGCAAATATCGTTGCTTGCTTCAGTTGAGGCAGGAGCAAAAACGCTGCACCCCCAGCAAATCAGTCAACTGCGGGAGATTGAAAAGACTTTGACCCAAGTAAAACCGGGCACAACAGTGTATCCAGCGGCTCAAAATCTATTAAAGGCTGCCCAAAAGCGGCTTCAGCCCATTGGTGGATAGCTAAAGAGTCATGCCTTTCCAATCCGCGATCGCATCAGTAGATTGAACCAAATTCATCCCCGCTTCCGCAAAGCGTTGGTAAGCCGCATCCGCTTGTTCGGTGAAGTCAATCACGCCGGGAACCACGACGGGCGAGGTGCAATCCTCCAGCAAATACACTTTGCTGGCTAGGGCAGGATCAAACACTTGGATCTCTGTCAGCAAATCGGCGATCGTCCAGGCAACGCAGTGGCTTTTCGCCTGACCCGCCACAATTACCGCATCAAACTCCAGCAGGGTTTGAATCAACGACGTGTTTTTTTGCGCCAGAATGCCACCTTCTATGCTCTCCATCACTTCTGGACGCAACACCGAATAATTCTCCGTTAACGGATGGCTGCCCTTCAGTTCAAATTGGGTTTGGCTGCTGCGAGCAATGCAGTGAAAAAACATGGCTTCCTCTGCGGCTGAGACGATCGCGTGTCCAATGCCGCCCAGCATAGAATGATAGGGCCACACCGTCAGGGGATATTTGCCTGCATCCGTTAGCTTTTTGGTGTAGTGCAAAGCATGACGCTGTAAGGCTTCCAGGTTACCCTTAGCGAGGCTAGGGGCGATCGCTGGATTGACTCGCCAAACGCCCTGCTGCACATCCTCAAAAGTGATCATCGTTGCTGCCGGAGTTGGATGTTCCCCCGCTGCATTCACCCAAAAAATCGGATGGAAAATCTGCATTGCGGTATGAGTATCCATCGTTGGTGTAATTTGAGTAATCACGCCCAAATTGCGATAGATAAACTCACACAATCGCCTGCTGTCATCGACTGCGCCCATGCCCGATTGTCCACCCACAAATAGCTCAAAATCGGGAATGCAAAAGGTGTTTTGCACATCGATCGCCAGCAGGCAAATCCGCGTGGTATCCGCTGCCGCAGGCTGAAGACTATGCTGCTGTGCCCACAATGCCGCTTGAGCCGCGCGATCGCCATAGGGCACTCGCCAAACATCTTTCACAGCCTGTGGATCAAAGTGGGTTGGAATGGGCAATTGAGCGTGAGTCATAGGGCAACTCCAGTATCTTGAAAGGGTTTATATTCAGTTCGGCAACATCATTGCCATTGCCTTTTCGAGTGCTTTTGGATCTGTGAGTAGCTGTGCTGCCATCTCCGTGGCTTGTTCGCCGGGATAAACATCCTCAACTCCATTGATCGCGGCTTGCAACGCTTCCCGCACAACTACTTCCGGCGCAACTTTAGGCTGGGGAAAGTTTCTGCTTACTTCCGTGTCTACTGTGGCAGGCATCACCCCAACCACCAGTGTGCCTTGTGCTGCCAACTCCGCCCGAACGCCTTGGGTCATCAAGATGGCAGCGGCTTTAGAAGCACTATAGGACGCATTCATAGGGAAATTAACTTTTCCTAGAATACTCAACATATTGACGATCGCGCCGCCACCATTGGCTTTCAACACAGGAGCAAACGCACGACACATTGCCAACGTGCCAAAATAATTGACCTCCATTTCGGCTCGCGCACTCGAAAGATCCGCCGCAGAAATCAATCCTTTAAGCAATCCAATTCCAGCATTATTAATCAGCAAATTAACATCTTTGCACTCGCTAGCCGCCGTAATCACAGATTGCTCATCGGTAATATCCAGCGAGATCGGGATAATTCGCTGTGAGTCAATGGCTGTGAGGTCAGCCAAAGAGTTAGGATTTCTGGCACCTGCATAGATCCGAGAGACTCCTGCTGCTCGTAGCGCCTCCACATAATACTTGCCGATCCCGCCATTTGCGCCGGTGACAAGTGCAATTGCGCCTTCAAGTTGCATTTTGGGTTCCTTGTGAATACATGTCTACAGTAGGATAGGCTTCCGCTTACTTTTTGGGAAGTACTTACTTTTTTGTCAGTCTTCTCAGTGAATCAGGAGGAAAGATCAGTGACAGTAGAGCCGCCACAAGGCACCGTTTTCGTACAAACGACCCTAAAAGTATTGGGGGGCAAATGGAAACTTTTAATTCTGTGGCATTTGAAAGATGGAGCAAAACGCTTCAGTGAACTCAAACGACTCATTCCTGAAATCAGTGAGAAAATGTTGATACAGCAGCTTCGAGAATTGGAGAAAGATACAATCGTCAGTCGAACTGTTCAATCAGCCGTCCCTCTCAGAGTTGAGTACTCATTCACAGCCTACGGAAAAAGTATTATTCCCGTGTTGCAACCTCTCTGTGACTGGGGGCAAGAGCATTTGAAATGGGTAGAACGTGGGGGAAAATCGACGACATAAGACTATTGTAAGCAGTTTTAGTAGAAATTACCATAACTAGCATGTGTGATGATTTTGGTGGATTGGAATGACCTGTTATGTTGCCGAGTGATTTATTAATTCATCGCTATAGTGGCGAAACGGTGGTGCCAAAGCGGTTGGCGATCAATCCGGCAAATTTAGCGATCGCAACGGATTTGATCCACCAGTTTCAGGCGGCGAAAGGCGGCACTAGGGGTGAACTGAATCGCCAACTGCTAGAACTCGAAGGCGAAGATACGGACTATCGCATCAAGCGCGGCTTGGCTCATCTCCTCAGCGCCGATGCCTTCAGCACCTTTGAAACCGTCAGTCCGCTTGATCCAGCTACCTTGCGGCAACGAGTGTTTGAGATCGCGGCTCAAGCTCCGGCTAGCGCGATCGCCACCAGCGCCACCCTCCAACGTCTTGCTGATGCCCTCACCCAAGAACTGGGTCACGAGGTTTTGACCACTCACATTCAATCTGGACTCTATGCCGATCTATCTGACAATCAAATCTTGATCAGCTTTGAACCCCCCACCCCAGAAGCCCTGCTGCATCGCTACAACCTCTCCCAAGCTCAAGGCATCTTTTATCGTGCCAGCCACATTACCCTCAATGCCCATCGCAATGATCCAGGTGAATATAAACTGCTGTTTCGCTACCTCAAATTATTTGGACTGATGACCTACATTGAAGGCGACGCAGATCATGGATTCACCCTCACCATTGATGGTCCCACCAGCTTATTCAAACCCAGCACTCGCTATGGTTTGAAACTGGCAATGATGCTTCCCGCTTTGCTGCATGTAACCAAGTGGAACCTGACCGCCACGTTACAGCAGAAAGATGCTTACTCTGGCAAAACCCGCCAGGGACGCTTCAGCCTGGATGCAACCTGTGGCTTGGTGACTCACTATCCCCCCGGCAAACCCTACGACAGTATGCTGGAATCGGGCTTTGTCGATCGCTGGGCGAAAACGAAAACCGATTGGCAGCTAGAACGCGAAGTGGATCTAATCCCAATTCCTGGCAGCGTCATGATTCCCGATTTTCGCTTGGTTCATCCTGATGGGCGCACCTTCCTGCTAGAAATCGTCGGCTACTGGCGACCCGAATACCTACAAAAAAAGTTTTATCAAGTGCAACAGTCCGGGCGAGATGATTTAGTGCTGGCGATCTCAGAGCGGCTCAACTTGGAAAAAGCCGGAGTCAACTTTAGCCAAACCCCGGCTCGGTTAATCTGGTTCAAGGATCAGTTGAGTCCTAAAGCGGTGCTGGAAGTCGTGGATAGAGAATGACAAATCAAAACAAGCGATCGCTAAACCGGATTGATCGATGCCAGAGAGTCCAAGGGTTAAACTGGATTTATTAGCTGAATTGTGACTTCTTTCATTTTCCTTTCTTTAGCCAGTACTTCATGTTCAACCGTTCTCAATTTCAGACAGCACTATTGGCTTTGGCTATTGTGATGGCAGGAGTCGCTGGATGCCGCAGCAATCAAACGAGTCAGCCGATCGCCCCTGTTTCATCGCCATCCTCATCCCCAGCATCGCTTGCAGCCTCAATCCCGCCCGATCCGGCAACCCTGCAAACGACTTATAAACTAGCACTGGAAAAAGCAGGTAGTGCCAGAAATATTAGCCAAACTGCCCTAACGGAAGACGACTGGACGCTGGTATCAAGCCGCTGGCAGCAGGCGATCGCCCTACTTAAATCCTTGCCTGCCGCCGCGCCCTATCAACTGTTGGCAAAAAATAAGCTGAAAGAATTTGAGCGAGAATTTGCCATGGCTCAAAAGAAATTGGCGCAGGCAAAGCGTGATGGTAATTCCACCACGACATCAGGATTGGCAGCCGTTGATTCTGGATCGCTCAAGGTGTCCAGCGCGATTGCCAGCAGCGGCACAAATTCAGGAAAGGTGTTTCTTGCCCCCATCAAGCGGCGAGAAGGCGGCACTCCGGTGATTGATGTCACCTTCAACGGCACTCAAACCTTTGAAATGATCGTGGATACAGGAGCCAGCGGCACGGTAATTACCCAGGCAATGGCGCAGGCGCTGGGTGCCCGGATTATTGGCAAAACCAAGGTGAGTACTGCCAGTCAATCGGGGGTAGAGGTGCCCTTGGCGTATGTGGATTCGATCTCGGTGGGGAATGCGGTGGTCAAAGATGTGATTGTGGCGATCGCCAATGCTTCCTTGGATATTGGTTTATTGGGGCATGATTTTTTTAGCGATTACGATGTCACGGTTAAGCGGGATGTGGTGGAGTTTCGGAGGCGGTAAGTAGGTGCGGAGTTCGAGGTTATGGAGTTCGGGATTATGGAGTTCGGGGTTATGGGTTCGGCGGAGGGAATTGCCAAGTTCCTATGATTGACAAGTGGCAAGTCGTTTCTGGAGTGGTGCAGCAGGGGCATCAAATTGCGTCGGGTTGGGCAAACGACAGTCCTTATCCGAAGGGCAGTATTGCCATGCAGATGCCTTACTTTCAGGCGTTGGGATTGGATTTATCCACCCTATTCCAAGCAGGGCTAGTTCATCGGTGGTAGAAAAATGATAATGGGTGATGCCGTTTCACACCCCGTTAGTCATGAGCCTGATTGATTCTCTCAAACAAGTGCGAGACTATCGTACCCAACCCCAGTATCCATTGTGGGTGATTTTGTTGCTGGTCCTGATGGCAACGATGAGCGGTTGTGTCGGGTATCGAGCGATAGCGTCCTTTGTGGAGCGCCATCAAACCCAATTGTTAAAGGTACTCGAAGTGCCCTATGAGCGGTTACCCTGCTACTCGACGATTCGCCGCGCCTTGGTGCGAGTGGACTTTGAGTCATTAACGCAAGTCTTCAATCAATGGGCACAGGAGACGGTTGAGCTTGAAGACCAAGCCGCTTGTGCGGTGGACGGCAAGAGCATTCGAGTCAGTCTGAGAGATTACGACCAGGCGTACCAAGATTTTGTCAGTGTCGTGTCGGTGCTGAGTACTCGGCGGGGACTGGTCGTCGCTCTGCAATCCATGCACAACAAAACGAGTAGTGAAATTGCAACAGTACAAACTTTGTTGGAGCATCTTCAGTTGCAAGGCGTGTGCTTTAGTTTTGATGCACTCCACGCCAAAAAAAACAGTCCAGCAAATTATTGCCAGTCANAACCACTACTTGATTGCCATCAAAGGGAATCAACCCAAATTATT
This sequence comes from Leptolyngbya sp., assembly GCA_003249025.1. Classification (GTDB taxonomy): domain Bacteria; phylum Cyanobacteriota; class Cyanobacteriia; order Leptolyngbyales; family Leptolyngbyaceae; genus ULC077BIN1. The sequence continues at coordinate 16,717 of QBMH01000103.1, forward strand.
AGCCCAAATCCAGCAGCAGTTTGAACACTCATCCCTGCTCAGTTGCCACGTGGAGTCAGAACGGACGCGTAATCGCTCAACCCAACGCCGCGTGTGTGTGCTCGAACCCAGTGTCACCATTGACCCCAGTTGGGTTGGTCTCAAACGAGTGATTCGGGTCGAACGCACCGGACTACGGGCGGGCAAACCCATGTCACAGACGGTGTTTTATATGAGTTCGCTGGCAACTGATGCCGCAGAGTTTGCCCGTCGTATCCGGCAGCATTGGCACATTGAAAATCGCCTCCACTGGTGCAAAGATGTCATCTTGAAGGAAGATACGACCCCGCTGTGTGATGGTCATGCTTTGATTAATATGGCAATTGTGCGAACCTTTGCCCTCAATCTCTTCCGGCAGCATGGGTTTGACTCTTTGACTCAGGCGATTCGACAATTCGCTCATGATGTCCCTCTCCTATTTTCCTTCTGTAAATGAATCAGCCCTGCTTGGGCAAAGGGGGAGGTACTCTCTGAAACAATTACAGAGTTGCTCTTAATTAAGCTTAAGCCATTATCAAATTCGGTCGGGCTAGTTTTATTAGGCTCAGTAAGATTTTTTTGATTGCTAAGAATTGCTATTCCGTGTCTCAACAATTGCTCAACCAATTCTTGCTTTGTTATACCTCTTTGTTTGGCCATCCTCTCAATTTCTAGATCTAAGCTTTCAGGAATACGCGTTCCGAGTTGAACTTTAGTCATAGCATTCACCTAATACATTTTTCTTTGTGAGGTTAACTTGCTAGCAATTTTGAGCCGACGCTAGCAAAAGGGCTATATTTTCAAAGATGAGGGAGCTAACAAATTAAGTAGCTAAGCTAGAAGAGATTTCTGGAACAGCTATCAAGTCGTTCTAAAGGTGTGTAAATAGGTAGTGAAATTTTAGTGAAATGGGAAAAAAACTCCTGAAAGTACTGAAAATACGTAACTTAAAGAGTTCCCAATGAAAACCGATGCAGGTGATAGTCCTCCCAGCCCATCGCGAGTTGCAAAATCTGGTGAAGCTGAACCAAAGTTGTACTGTCAGCAACCTGAATTCTGCGCCAGATTTGAGGGCGAATATCTTCCAGAACCACCTTCAATTGATAAATCATTTCCTGTTTTGCAGAGTTTCTACATACGACAGACGAAGCTGAGGCTGAAGCAGTTTGACTCTTTTCGGATACTTCACAATGCACTACTTCGTCAGATATTTCTGTAACAACAAGCCGTTCATGCTGTGAAGCCTGAGTAGATAGCACTACAGCATCTTGATTGGAGTCGATCACCCTACTCGTCCCCATCACTTCATCAAACGCTTTCTCTGCCGCCTGTTGGTCTGCTGCTTTGGTATAGCGGCGAAAGTTTTGTACCGACTTGTGGCGAGTCAACGTCATCACATGATAGGGATTCATCCCCTTCAATACGAGATTCGTGGCAAACGTATGCCGGAACTGATGAGCATGAAAATCAATCCCAGTCTGCTTTGAAATCGCATCCATCACCTTGCGAATGCCGTCATACCCCAACCGTTGCCAGCGGTTGCGCCGGGAATGGGAGACAAACAACGGACGCTCTGGCGATAATACTTCCCCTGTTAACTCCCTCCACTGAAGATACCGCTCTACGGCTTCCTTGCCTTGAGGTGTCAACGGCACCCAGCCCTTACTATCTGCCTTCGCCTCCCGGATGCGTAACCGGCGCTCGTCATAATCTTCAAAATTTAACATGGATACCTCTTCAGCCCGTAACCCATGCAACAGCACTGTAATCAAGGCAATATTCCGCTCCGGCAATGAGCTGCCTAACGCCGCTTCAACAATTCGCTTTACCTCCCCATCCTTAAGATTCTGCGCCTCCGGTTCCGTCAGCTTCGGCAAATCCACCTCCGTCGTCGGATTGATACTGACATAGCGAGACCGCACCATCCACCCATAAAAGTTCTTCAGCGTTCCCAGAATTCTCCTGACCGTCGCGTCCGAGAGCGATCGCCGACCTGTTTCTAAGTCTTGCCGCATCAAATAAGCTTTGAACTGAGCCACTTGACGCGGCGTCACCTCCGCCCACCCCTTGTCCGTCCAATTCAGAAAACATTGTAAGTCTTGCCGATAGGCTTTCTGACTTTTGGGAGCCAGCGATCGCGCCTGCAAAAACTCGTCTACCCGCAACTTCCTTAACTCAGCAGGTTGATTGGTCTGACTCAATCGCATAGAGTCAGACTGCCCCGCGACTGACTGGAGCGGCACAATAATCGGATCAGGAATTGATTTACGATGGTTCATGGTATAAGTCAGGGCTTACGGGAGAAGCAGCGAGGGCATATCACAACAATCTAGCTTCCGGTTCTGTTGAGCGATCGCCCATTCAACAGGGGTTCAGGGCAAGCCACTCAAAATCTACTCTCTATCATATTCCGGATAATAACCATTATCTGGAATATGTAAATGTAAGACGAAATTGACGAGGTGAGTGAGCGCAAACGTTGAAAGGGCGATAGAATTGGGGCTGAGAACTCACTTCACCGAGGTGGCTATGGTTCCGACGACGCACAAGCTGCTGGCGACGGATACGGCAATTCACATTGAGCAGGATGATCCGCCGCGATCGCCCAAAGACATCTTGCCGACCATGTATGATTTGCCCAGTGAAGACCCGGAGGAACCTGGTTTGCCCGATGAATTTCATGACCTGCAACCTCAACTCCTGAGCCGCACCCTCAGCTTATCGGGCTACAGCCGCGAAAATTGCTTCACCGCGTCTGACCTGAACCTTTACTACACGGTGCGGCATCCGTTGTGGCACAAGCGCCCGGATTGGTTTCTGGTGGTGGATGTGCCTCGCTTGTACGAGCAGCGAGACTTGCGCCGCAGCTATGTGCTTTGGCAGGAGGGCAATCCGCCTACTGTGGTCGTTGAGTTTTTGTCACCGGGAACTGAAGCGGAAGATTTAGGGCGTTTCTATGATGAAACGGTTCGGGGATCTGAGGATGAAGTACCCTCCCCTGCGGCTAGCGTTGTCGGCTCAAATGGGGATAATCAGGCAACGAAGCCAAAGCCCCCCGGAAAATTTGAGGTGTATGAAACCCAGTTGCGGGTTCCCTATTACTTTGTTTACAGCCGCTTCACCCAACGCTTACGCTATTTCAAGCTGGAGGGTAGACAGTATCAGGAGCAACCGCTCAACTCAGAAGCCCCGCTGGTGTGGCTGACAGATTTAGAGATTGGCTTGGGCATCTGGCAAGGGGAGTTTGAGGGAGTGACTGCTGCCTGGTTGCGCTGGTGTGACCAAGAGGGAAACTGGTTGCTGACAGACACTGAGCAAGCCCAACAGCAAGTTGAGCAAGCTCAAGCTCAACTGCTACAAGCGGCTCAAAATTTGCTGGCAACTGGGATGGAACTGGAGCAAGTGGCTCAGATTTTGAGTTTGTCAGCGGCACAAGTTGAAACACTTTGTTCTCTAGATTGATTCAAACGTGTTGTCTGTTGTTCCCATGGATGATGTAGAACCTCTCCTGACTCGATTGACCAGATGACTCAACAGCGCGAGCAGAGTAAAAATAACTCACAGACTGCGTCGGATGCAGCCGCGAGATCGCCTATTTCCTCCGAGAAGCAAGCAACGACACGCGACGTGCGATCGCCCAAGAAAATTCCAGACAAGTGTGTCCGCTGTGCCATGCTCTCAATAGCAGAGGTGCGATCGCTGCATGGAGAAGGAGGTGACGGGTGCTATGTGAGTGAAGTGTGCCGCAGTCGTCGGTCTTACGCGCGTCACCATTACCAGCGCAATCAAACCCGCAAACAAAAGTGGCAGAAGACAAAAGCGGGGATTGCCGTTAATCATTCAGACACTCAAGTCACCGCTCAGTTGATTGTATATAGAGCGGCTCGCTACAACGCTCCGATTGATGGGATTGCGGCGGTTGTGCGGCAAGGAAAAACCAAACTAGCAGTGGTTCAGCCTATTTACTGTGCAGGACTATTGCCCAAACAAGTTTATGCTTGCATTGAAGCGATTTTAATTGTGTTGCAACAGGACTATGGCATTACCAAGTTTTCGGATATTGTGCAGCAATTGCCGCGCTTATGGCAGGAGCCAGAGCGCTTAAAGCGACAATCGCCGCGTTATCGAGAAATTCGCGTTGACGTATCCGGGGTGACCGATTGCTATTCAGCGGTGCTAGTGGTTTATCGTGAACCGAAGACTTTTATTGTGATGGCGATCAAGACCGAAGTCTGGAAAGGATCAATGTCAGAGAGCGGCACACCATTGCTTGATTGTCGCGGGCTGGTGCCGTCTCAGCTTCATGCCTACCTAGGTCAGGTTCTCGCTTTGCTGGAATCGCGCTACCGAATTCGCTGGTTTGCTAGGCAAGTGGACCTGCCCCTCGAATCATGCTTACCGTTGTTGGTGCAGCCAGGTCAGGCAATAGAGGCGGAGCAAGAACCCGAAATCACGTTAGATCTTGATCCGCTATGGCAAGAGTTGGAAATAAGTGTGCAACAGCGTGACTTACTTCCTCGACAAGCATTAGAGGTAGCGGCGGTCGGGATCTCTCAGATTGTGTTTGAGTTTACTCAGTTTGCAGACCTGGCGTTTGAGGAGTTGGAGGCAGTCGCAGAGCGCGGCGTAATGCTGCCAGAGGATGCGTTTGGTCAGTACGTGCGCCAAACAGTGGAAGTGGATTTTGAGCAATTCATCGAACCTCTGGCAACGTTACCCAGAAAGCACCAGGAACGAGAAGTTTCAGAGAGTGATTCAGTCGTCGGGGAGTTGAATCAAGCCGCAGTGCTGCAAGCGTTGGATGAGCAGATGAGCCAGGAACCAGAGTTAACGGAGGTAGAAATCTTCAATCGAGCGTTGGCGTTAGCTCATGATGAAGATGTGTCAGCGTGGGCAGGGGCGATCGCCCGGTGGATGCGACAATATCGCTCATCGCTGCCATTGCTGGATCTGATGGAAGCGGTGCGGATGCCGTTACTGAACGTGTGGTTGGGAGTATTGCTAGGTGGTGAGTTTATAGTGGAGCAGCGAGGGCAGTTCTATGACTTATCGAGTGTGTGGATATCGGTCGTTTAACCATACTATTCTGCAAGTCTTAAAGATGAATGATGCGATCACTGATACTATTTTTGAGCTATTGTCCGTCTGAGCTAGCTGTCAAGCATTCGAGTACAATCTATCGGCTACTTCTGCTCTCTAGTTGAATTGATAGCACCTCCTAGTCAACTGTGGTACCTGATTGAGGTGGGAGTCCCTTTGGTAACATTTCATTGGCAATAACTTCTCCAAAGGGACTAAGGAATCTAGAAATAATAAACTGGACAATTATGAAGCTACTTGAGGTAAGATTTTGTAGTTCCATTCACCGTGAAAATCATCTTTTTCAAGATGAATGGAATTAGACTTCTTGCATAAGTCGATTTTTGGCACGAGTTTCTAATAGTTTGAACCTCCTAATTTGCCACTTTTGCAAGAGATCTATTGAATTGCTCATCGGTGATTTTAATGCCAGTGGGGTAGAGTCCTTCATCGAGTGCCGCCATGACTTTCAGTCCAGTCGTAGTCGTTGTGTTA
>QBMH01000104.1 GCA_003249025.1 Leptolyngbya sp.
TGGGTAAACGCAATACTCAGAAGATTGAACGCAAGCATTTAACCTTACGGACTCGCATTAAACGACTGGCTCGCAAAACCATTTGCTTTTCCAAGTCAGTGCTGATGCATGATGTGGTCATTGGGTTGTTTATTAATCGCTATGAGTTCGGCTTATCTATTTAGGGCAAAACAACAAGTTTATAACATTACCCAACCGCTCTGGGTCAGTTTCCCCCTGCCTATAGCTAAACACATAGGAGCGCATCTCTCCTGTTGCTTTCACAAGGTCGATCGTTGCTTGCTCGTCGTACCACTTGGCAAACAAAAACTTGACCATTGCATCTACCGCTTCTTGGGGCTGCAATCCCTCGTTATCCCGCAAAAGCGAGTGACAGCCCGATCGCGTATCGCCCAACACTTCCCGAAACTTGTCACGGGTGAGTGGCTGCAATCCCGTCTGAATCCCATCCGGCTCACTGGGATTGAGGATGACCTTGAACGGGCTATGCTCCGCCGCCGATCGCGCACTTTCATACTTGGGCAAATCCCCGATTTCCTGAAGGGCACGGGGATATTCCAAATCCCGACGATAGATTTTGGTATGAATGCCGCTAGTCAGGATGGCATAACGGGCAGAAGGCGACGCACTCATATAGGCATTCAGGCGATTCAAATGCTCAACCCAGCCTTCCGGTTCCGTTCCCTCAAATTTCTTTCCTGGCTCCATCGCCTCCACCATGATGAAGGCAGTGTCTAAACCGCCACCTGCACCGATATAACGATCATCGTAGACAATCAAATCAGCCCGTCCCTGATACCGCCGTCCACCCTGATAGGTGCCTTGAGAAAAATCAGCCCCTAGTTCCAGTTCTAGAGCATCTAGAGGTACACCGTATTCTTGATGCAAGAGGGCGATCGCCCATACCGTCACCGGGTCTTCTGCCGAACGAACGTAAGTACTATCTACCTTGAACAATTTGGACAAATTGGTGTGCTTCCGATATTCCTCTGGAACATCGGCTGGATTTTGGTAGGGGTTTGTGAAGTTGTTAAACGGCATTCAGGCAGCACAAGTAGAGATTAGTTCACTTGACTCTCTATGATGCCTGAAATTAGTTGAGTTGTCTTGCTTTAGACTGATTGATAGGTCATGGGGCAATCCCGCTTGCGGGTCAGCCGCACGACCAAGCGGTCTAACAATTCAAGTATCATCCAAGCGATACAACTCCTATGGATTTTCTGGCTAGTCTGCTGATTTACGGTCTGGTGTTCTTTTGGGGAACGGCGATCGGCAGTTTTTTAAGCGTCGTCATCCATCGGGTGCCTGCGGAGCAATCGATTTGGTTGCCGCCATCCCATTGTCCTCAGTGTGGGCATCGCCTCAAACCCTGGGAAAATCTGCCGATCGCAGGCTGGCTCAGCTTAAAAGGACGCTGTTCTAACTGTAAAACGCCGATTCCGATTCGCTATCCTTTGCTAGAGGCGGTTTGTGGCACCGTTTTTTTGCTGATTTTTCTTGCATTCGGGATAACCTGGCAAACTCTAGGCTACTGGCTGTTTTTTAGCTGGCTGCTGGCGTTGGCGCTGATTGACATTGACACCATGACCCTGCCTAATCCGCTTACCCAATCTGGACTGATTGCAGGGCTGACGTTTCGCGCTGTGGTGGGATTCTCCACCACCGGAACCTTTGCGGGAGCAGCGCAAGCAGTGATGGAAGGAGTCGTGGGCGCAGTGTTGGGACTGTGGCTGCTCGATTTGATTGCGATCGCGGGTTCCTATGCTTTGGGTCAAACCGCGATGGGCAGTGGCGATTCCAAATTGGCTGCCCTGATGGGAGCTTGGCTCGGATGGCAAAATTTGCTGCTAGGCGGCTTTTTAGCGTGTTTAGTCGGCGCGATCGCAGGCGGAGTCGGCATGGCGTTGGGATTGCTCAACCGCCGGCAGCCCTTTCCCTTCGGTCCATTTCTAGCGCTAGGCGGGTTCATAGCGGCAATCTGGGGCAACGCGATCGTCTCTCTCTACCTACAACTTTTTTTGCCAACGCCATAAAAACTTGAGAAGTGGGTGACCTGGGACTCGAACCCAGAACCAACGGATTAAGAGTCCGATGCGCTACCATTGCGCTAGTCACCCAGACCTAACTTCCAAATCCTAACAGGATTTAGGTTGTCTAGCCTCTTTAAAGTGGGAGATCTTTGTAATCTTTCAACTTGAAATTTTCATATCTTCAGCCAAAACAACGCGAAAGATTGAATATCTTTTAATTCTTCAAGCTTAAAAATCGCTGTCACCCTAACACAAGCGGTTAAAAACTAAATCTTCTTCATCTCTGTTCATTGATTCAATTGAGTCATACAATGCGAGGCGAAACTATTCGACAGCGATCGCAAAGGACTACTATGATCCACGCTTATGCAGCCCATGAACCGGGTGGAGAATTGAAGCCATTTGAGTATGAGCTAGGAGCCTTAGGTGACCAAGAAGTAGACATTCAAGTAGAGTATTGCGGCATTTGCCACAGCGATTTGAGCATGTTGGATAACGAATGGGGGATTACTCAATACCCTTTTGTTCCAGGGCATGAAGTGGTAGGCGCGATCGCCGCCATTGGCAACGATGTCACCCGGTTGAAAGTTGGACAACGGGTTGGCTTAGGCTGGTATTCCCATTCCTGTATGGAGTGTGAATGGTGCATGTCTGGCAATCAAAACCTGTGTTTAACCGCAGAAGCCACCATTGTGGGTCGGCATGGTGGCTTTGCGGATAAAGTTCGAGCGCACCAAGAATGGGTTGTTCCTTTGCCATCAGAGCTTGATCCTGCTAATTCTGGACCTCTCTTTTGTGGCGGTATTACCGTTTTCAACCCCATTGTTCAGTTAGAGGTTAAACCCACTGAACGAGTAGGAGTCATTGGTATTGGGGGCTTAGGACACATGGCACTGGGCTTTTTACATGCTTGGGGATGCGATGTGACTGCTTTTTCTAGTAGCCCTGATAAAGAAACAGAAGCACGGGAATTGGGAGCCAATCACTTCATTAATTCTCGTGATCCTGACGCGCTAAAAACGATGGAAAACTCTTTTGACTTAATTCTGTCCACTGTTAACGCTGACTTAGATTGGAATCAATACCTCGCCCTGCTGCGCCCCAAGGGACGACTCCACTTAGTGGGTGTGGTGCCAAGTCCCTTATCTGCTCAGATTTTTCCGATGATTTTGGGGCAAAAATCTATTTCTGCCAGTCCCCTAGGCAGTCCGGTGACCACAAGCCGCATGTTGGATTTTGCAGCCCGTCATGGCATTGAACCACTGACGGAGATCTTTCCATTCGATCAGGTGAATGAAGCGATAGAAAAGTTGCGAAATGGTAAGCCTCGCTACCGTTTGGTCTTAAAGCATTAGTCAGCAAGCTCATGGTCAGGGCATATCGCACTATGCCCTGATGAATACAGAAGCGGGAAATGCTTTTCGCTCACTCCTAATCCCGCTCAGGTTATCTTTCGGTCTGAGCGAAGATGCCAAGTCATTCAAACTATCAAGCTTCACAAACGACTGGTTTGAATTGTTTTCGTTTCGTCGATCGCACCCAATGCCTGCAAAGTAACTTGTTGCGCCTCGGTCAAGCCAGTCGTATCTGCAATCATCATGTTTTCATAGGGACGGGGACAGCGCAGCGTTTTGAGGTGAGTGACCGTTTCCAGGTTCCAAGCCTGAATGGTTTCATCCTGGCTGCCACTTAAAAGCACTCCATGATTTGAAGTTTGAACCAGCGACCATACCCAATGTTGATGTTGCTGGAGAATAGCGGTGCAGTCGCCTGTGATGACAGCCCACAGTCGGATCGTCTTGTCGGCGCTACCGCTGATCACACTGTTACCATCCCCGCTAAACAGCAGCGATACCACCGGACTGGTGTGCCCTTCAAAGGTTCTGATGCAGGCTCCGGTTGCCACATCCCAGAGTTTAATGGTGCAATCATCTCCGCCCGTTGCCAACCAGCGACTATCAGGACTAAACGCCACTGCCCAAACGCGATTTAGGTGTGCTTGTAGGGTCTGGAGACATTGCCCAGTTTTCGGGTTCCAGAGTTTGATTATTTGTTCATAGCCACCACTGGCTAACCACTGTCCATTGGGGCTGAAGGCAACGGATAAGATACAACTGGTGTGATCTTTGAGAGTGTATAAGCAATCGCCTGTATTCACGTCCCACAGTTTGACGGTGTGGTCATAACTGCCACTGGCAAGCAGATTGCCATCAGGATGAAAGGCGATCGCCCAGATCCAACTGGTATGACCATGCAATGTTCGCAAGCACTGCCCCGTGTGCGAGTTCCACAGTTTGATAGTGCGATCGCCGCTGCCGCTGGCAAGTAGTTGATCGGTTGAACGATGGGCATCGGGTTGAGGTGCAAAGGCGATCGAAAAGATCCGTCCAGTGTGCCCTCGCAACACCCGAAACGGCTGAGGATTTGAGGTGGCGCTCAGGGTTTGCTGATTAAAATCCCATAGCTTAATAGTCTGGTCTTCGTGCCCACTCGCAAGCAGTTGATAGTTGGAATTGAGGGCGTTTCCGCCAGGGTTTGCCAAGCAAATTGTGTAAATTGAGTTGCTGTGCCCTTGCAGGGTTTTAGTACATTGTTTGGTTTGGAGATCCCAAAGGCGAGCCGTATAGTCTTCGCCGCCACTGGCAAGCAGCGGTTGGGTGGGGTGAAAGGCAACTGACCAGACAAAATTCCTATGTTTTTGGAGGGTTTGCAAGCACTGGCGATCTCGAAGGCTCCACAGTTTGACGGTTTGATCATAGCTGCCACTTGCCAACGTTTTGCCATCAGCACTGAAGGCAACGGAGGTAACGGGTTTGTGGTGCCCGGTTAGGGTAGCGAAACAGTTGCCTGTAGCCACATCCCACAGTTTGATGGTTTGATCAAAACTACCGCTGGCGAGTTGCTGTCCGTCTGGACTGATAGAGATCGCCCTGACCCAATGTTGATGCCCTACCAACGTTTGCACACACTGTCCAGTTTCGATATTCCAACCCCGAATCACATTATCTTCTCCGGCACTGAAGAGGATTTTGCCATTGGGATCAAACACCGCACTCCAAACACAAGCCGCATGACCCTGTAGCGTTTGCACACACTGCCCAGTGGCAACGTTCCACAGTCGAATGGTTTGATCGCCGCTGGTGCTGGCAAGCCACTGACCATCTGGGCTGAAGGCAACTGAGGTGGCAATTCCGGTGTGTCCTTCCAGCAGTTTGAGGCAGTGCCCCGTGTTGCTATCCCACAGCCGCACCTGATGATCTTGACCGCAACTCGCCAAGACCGGCTGGCAAGGGCTATAGGTCACACTCCAAACCCAACTGTTGTGTCCGGTGCAAAGAGCTAGCTGTTTACCCTCTGGGATGCTCCAAATCTGGATGCTGCCGTTCGTATCGCTGGTTGCGAGTTGTCCAGTTGGGCTGAATGCAACCGAGGTAACCCCGCCAAAGGTGGAAGCAAAGGCACAGTGAACAAATTCCGCTGCTGTAAAGTTTACCTGATGCAGATTGACATCTTGTAGATAGGCTTGTCGAATGCTCAAGTTGGAGAAATCGTAGCCAGTCAAGTCGCTTTCCAGTTGACGGAACAGGTTCAATAGGTTGCCTGCTCCGTAATTGGCTTGATGGACACTGTTTGTTTGCAGGTGTGCCAGCAGGCGATTTAGCTTGTGTTCCAGTTGTTTCGGTGAGCCGAGTTGAGTCATCAGGCGATCGCACAGCGGTTGCAAAATCACCCGAATTTGACTGTCGCGGATGTAGTCTTTGACCTGAGCTTTGATCAGCGCATGGCTGAGAAAGACCTGGGGCTGTTCTGCCACAATCTCATGGGTCATCTGCTCAATCAGGGCTTCGGTTACCGATTCCATCACCACAGGTTGCTGGGTAAAACCGATCGCGCTACTTTCAATCAAACTCCGCCAGCGCAGAGATTCCAACACTTCCATCAGCTTGAGTTGAGGGAGTTTAGTCACTAAATCTGCCTGAAGGTCTGCGATCATCACGGGTTCGCGGTTAATCGCCAGCCAATTCATAATCGCTTGCTCTAAGGGTGATAGGCGATCGCACTGCTGCTGAAGTAAGTTACCAATGCTATTAAAGACAACTGTGCCTTGCTCTAGAAATTGGGTAATGTCGCCTGCAAACAAATCCTGAATTGAAGTCGCCGCCATCTTTAGCGCCAATGGATTGCCGCGATAGTGAGCAATTAATTGTTCTCGATCATCTACCGCTCCCTGTAAGCCTTTAGCATCTAAAATAGATTGCCCTGCTGCCATATCTAACCCGCTCAGGGGCAAAGTACGGACAGGTAGGCGATCGCCCTCCATGGTGCCCACTTCTTGGGGTTTTTCTCGACTCGTCAAGACTAAACAACTTTGATGGGCGATTTCACCCACCCGCTTCAGCAATTCGCCATACATCTCGTAGCTTTCGCGGTAAATTCCAGCCCGCTTGCCACCTTGCAGAACGGTTTCAAAGTTATCGAGAATGATCAAACAGCGCGATCGCTTCAGCAATTCAATCAAGCGAGACAATTTGCCGCCCCTACTCTCTGGTAAATCTGTATCTTGATGCTCAGCGAAAAACTGAATCAGCGTGATCAACAGTTCATCAATCGGCGGCGCATCTCTCAGCGATCGCCAGATAACAAAGTTGAAAGGTGTCAGGTTTCGGGCTTCGACGTGAGCGCTCAGCCGAACGGTGTCAGGTGCCAGATTATTTTCTCCTGAAACCTGCTCCCTCATCCCTGAAACCTCTTCTGCCACTTTCACCGACAGCGACGTTTTGCCCATGCCACCCATGCCCAGCAGCGTCACCAAACGGCAGCGATCTTCAACGATCCAGGTTTGCAGCGTCGTAAATTCTTGGCTACGTCCATAAAAGATAGAAACATCGATCGCGTCTCCCCAGTCTTGGCGAGAAAGTGAGTGGATCGGCAGAGCGGTAGCGACAGCACTGCTGGCAGTCTCCCGCCTCTGTGCAGTTCGTTTCAAGACTTCAGCCAGATTGTGTTTGGTGACTTTTTCACCCAGCGTTGTGGAGAGTAACCGCCAAAGCTCAGCCCCCGCATCTTTTATATATCCAGGGTCATAATCGGCTTCTTTTGCGATTTCCAGATAGGTCCTGTCAATCCAAGACTGGCGGAATACAATCTTTTGAACCTTTGTTAACCGCCCTCGCTCTAGCCGCCGCTCAATGAGCGCGATCGCCTCTTCAACTTTCATCTCGACACCACAGGTACACGAACACACGAACCAACCGACTTTTTCATATTCTGTGACTTTTGTCGGGAAAAAGATTCCGTAAATCCACTGCCTAAAATCCGACCTTTTCCTGACCTTTTCCGACCGCCAAACCGGATATACAGAAGTTAGGTTCGATCCAGACAAGTTTAGTCCAATACTGAGTTATATCGCTAGGAGGCAAATTTGGTAAAAGCATTCGTTTCACACCCTCTTAAACAAATTCTTATTTTGGCTACATGCCTTATTTCAGGTTTAGTTGCTGTACTCCCTGCATATGCTCTGGATACGCTAAGTCCAGGACAGCAATTGAATAGAGGCGAATCTCTAGCTTCACAGAATGGTTGTTTCACCTTCATTCTGCAAGATGATGGCAATCTGGTTCTTTATCAACAAGGAAACAAGGCTCTATGGCAAGCAGGGACAAGTGGGAAGGCAGTAGCACGTGCAGTTATGCAGGGCGACGGCAATCTCGTTTTATATGGTTATGACAATACTCCTGTTTGGAATTCTCGTACAGACGGAAAAGATGGTTCTCGGTTGATCATTCAGAATGATGGCAATGTAGTTATCTATACACCAAGTCAAAATCGCGCAGTTTGGAACACTAAAACTGGGACAACTCAGGTGTGTCGATAGATTAAGTGTGATCGCCCGCCAAGATCGCATTACCAATAGTCCGTTATCCTACTGGCGATCGTGGAACTCGATATAAACCATTGCAGCCGCATCATCGTTACTGCTGAGACATCGCGATCGCGCCTCAACTATTTGCTGTAATCATGGCGCGATCTGCTGGTTTAAAGAGAGTCACTTTTTCTGATAGGCGCGATCGCCCCTAACCCATCCAGAGGGCGATCTCTTCTTTTTAGATGATCGCCCGTCGTGTAGGCTTGCAAAAAATACATCGATTGATGTAGTGACAACCAATGATGACAAAATATTTTTATAAAACATTGATGTTTGGGGCGATCGCGATATCAATCATGTCTGTTTGTTCGCAGCCGATCAGGGCAGTTGCATCTGAGCCAGAAGTCGATGATCGCGTTGAAGAGACTCCGCAATCATCCATGCGAGATTGGAGCTTTGCGTTTGAGAACTATCCAATGAATCATCAGTGGATGGCAAACACCCTCAACATCGCCGTCCGCTATACGCTGAAGCCCAATGCTTCCAGCCGCAATGCGCCAGATTTCACCACTATGTTTAATCAAGTGACTCGATCGCTAGCGCACCATCCTCAAGATGACTATTGGGAGATTGTTAATCGCAAGCTGACCGATGTGATTTTGCGAGAGAATCCTGCCCTGTATTCTGTCACCATTCGGCTGCAAGTGCAGCCCAGAACTAAAGTTCCCTTTACTTGCACCACAACCGTAACCCGCACGGCATCGGGTGAGCTTGTGGAGGCATGGAGTTTCTCTGCCATGAATCTCTCGGTGGATCAACCGGGTAGAAAGGCAGTCAATGTTTATGTAGATTACACCTATAAAACGGGAATTCTAGACTCAGAATATCCAGATTTCGTCCCCATTCAGAACCAAGTCGCTGAGTTCCTCAAGGATTACCCTAGGCAAGTTACCAACTGGGAAGTAGTAAACCGCAACTTAGCCGGAGCCATTCTCAGCGAGTATCCAGCGATTTCTTCTATAACTTTACGATTGGAAGTCCTGCCAACTGAGCAGCTTCCCTACACTCACTCCAGCACCGTAACGCTAATCCAACCGCTCGACTCTACACTCATCACCTATGAAATACCCTAAATGGTTGGCTTTGTTGCTTGGATGCTCATTGACCGCAATGCCCGGAGTTGCGATCGCTCAATCCTCTCCACCTTCCGCCAAGCCTGCTGCCCAAAAACCCGTCCTTTCGCCTAAACCCAAAACTCCAAGCGGTGCTTTACCCATCAATTCAACTAGTTGGAAAAATCCTCGTTTGGTGTTTACGTTGAATGCTTTGACTGACGGAGAGACAAAACAAATTAAAGAGATGCAAAAGTATGAATTTGACGTAGGCGACAGCAACACTTATCCGGTCAGTATCAGCCCAAATGGCAAAGTGTTAGCGAGTGGCGGGCTCAATGCTGTTCGCCTTTGGGACTTGCAAACTGGCAAAGATGTGACTGCTCCTTTGGCTCTAACTGAAGGAGTTTTGCCTTCAGGAATTAAATCTTTATCATTTAGCCCAGATGGGCAACTTTTATCGGTTGCGAGTGGCGCTCGTCAGATTTTTCAGCGCTCAGGCAGCAACAGCAGTCAACAATGGAGTCAAAAAGGCATTGTGGAGGTGTGGAATCTTCGTAATCGCAATCGTCTTGTTTGGCGAGATGCAGGAGGTTTAGGATCAGGATCTCAATCAGCGATCTCTTCATCTGAACAACTAATTTACGCTGCTTCTAGTCTGAAAGTTATCAACATCAGCGATGGACAATCAATTTTTTCTTTGCGAACAATGGGCGGCACGAATCAGTTTTTTGCTCTCTTACCAATTCAAAATATTCTTGTGAGCCCTGAACTTATTGGGGGCATCGCATTTCAAGATTTAAAGGATGGAAGATCTTTAGGGAGTATTAGTGACAAAACATTAAGTGGTTCGTCAAATAGCGAACTCACTTTAAGTCTAGATACCTGTATTGCCGCTAGCCCAGACGAAACAATGTTAGCCATCAGCCGTGATGGAAAGGTGATCACGATTGTGAATGTACAAAATTTGCGAACCAAAATTGAGAAGCAACTCTCTTCAGATATTCAACAAATAGAGTCGAAGCATCAAGGGGATATTACGTTTATGGCGTTCAGCCCTGATCATCGAGTGTTGGCAACGGCTAGCAAAGATAAAACCGTCAAGCTATGGGATGTTAAAACAGGCTCATTAATTACAACTATTACTGAGCATGGAGCCGCCATGACCTCCGTTGCTTTTGCACCTGACGGCAAAATGCTGGTGACCAGTGGAATGGATGGGAAAGTTCGAGTTTGGCGTAACGACTAGCTGCCGCAGTAGATTTCTTCTAGAGCCTATGACTTTCAAGTTTAACGTTTAGGCTAGAACCAAAGAGCGATCGCTGTTTGTGATAGATAGAAGCGCGATCGCGTCGTTCCCATCAGTATTTCGCGTTCCTCAACTCAACACTCATGAAATTTAGCATGGGTGTTGTTTCTTTTGATATCAACTCAATCTCAATCTATACACTGCCAATCGAAATATTTTTATAGATTACAAGCTTGCAGTATTTGTAGAGCAATCAGGGGCGATCGCCTTCCTTACCAAAAGTCACGAAAAACCTGACTTTTTCCTGACTTTTTCCTGTCTTTTTACCAACATTAAACTCTGTCGGTAGAGTTAGGCTTATCTGAAGATAAACAGGTAGCCTCTTCATATGAATGAACAAAAAGTTTTTCAGCAAGTTTTGGCGCAGGTTAATCAGCTTGATGCTCAAATTCATTTGAAGATTCCTGCTGATCAAGCATCAATCCAGCAACAGATTAACCGAATTGAGATTGCTGAGCAGCACCTTAAGGCAGTTAAAACCCAGGTGTTGCGCCGATTGGCAAAAGTTCCTAGTGATTCACGTTCCAATGGCTCCCAACAGGGCAACTACTGTTCCTTAATCCAGCGAATTGAGAAGGTGCTGCGGAATGCAGCGAATTTTAAGCATTTAGCAGAAGAATTTTTTATCGATCCAGAAGGTGTCATCTCTCTGCTTCAAGGAATAAACCAAGACGGTTCACAGAAGAGGGCAGTCAGGCTATGAGCTTTCGGTCTAACAGCTAGGGGGCGATCGCATAACAATCCGACTTTTTCCTGATCTTTTACTAGCCGACGAATCGGATGTCCGAAGTTAGCGTGTATGCAATTAATTTCAATCTTATGGAGTTAAACAGGAATAAAGATGCTGAGCAAAAATTCTAGAGTGCATCTGAATGTTGGAAGTGTTTGTTTACGTTCAAACCTTGGGAGTACAGCATTCAGTCCTTTTGATAGATAGGAAAGCGATCGCTTTTATTTGACAATGGACAGTATGCGTGCTTCAAACAGAAATTCACTCGAAATACAAGAATCCCTTATTAGATGTTCCCCATGAAATCCTCACAACTCCCCAACGGCATGACCTATAGCCTGATCTCTAGCGGCACCGAGATTATCCTCAGCGTTTGGGAGCCTGCTCAGGTAACCGAATCTCGTATTCTGCCGTTTCTGTTCAAAACAAACTATCGACTTTCTTCAGAAGCAGAAGCCCATCGCATGTTAAGGGATTATCAAATCAGCGGCTAATGTCCTTTTAGGAAGTGATTTTATGAATCGGAATTCTTTGCCACAGCCAGAAAGTGTTATTTTCTCGATTTATTGCACTCAGGATGCGATTGAACTACACAGCGGCTCTCAAGATTGCGATACGGCTCGATTTATTAGCGCCCATAAATCCTATGAGAATGCTCATGCATTTTGTCAGTCTTTAGCTGAAAAAACTGGTCTTCCACTCAAAGACCTTGCGGGCGATCGCTAAGCCAAAAAAAATAAAAAGGATGCAGCTACTCCAAGTTCGTGAGGATAATGGCGATAGTTCTTAATATCGAACCCTCAAATATCTCTTAAAGACTCAGCAAAATGGCTCCTACGACTGAAGGCTATGCTCAGGTCAATGACCTCAAGCTCTATTACCAAATCCTTGGAGATCAGGGCGATCCACTCGTGATGGTGATGGGTTTAAGCTTCAGTCATCTTGATTGGGGGGTTATTCTACCCCAATTATTGTCCCAGAATTATCGCGTCATCTTGTTGGACAATCGCGATGCAGGACTCAGTAGCACTGCGTCTCAGCCCTATACGATGGCTGAAATGGCGGACGATATAGCGGGTTTGCTAGAGGCTCTTGCAATTGATCGCGCTGATGTTTTTGGTATCAGCATGGGGGGCATGATTGCCCAACAGTTCGCCTTAAAGTATCCCCAAAAACTGAGTAAACTCATTCTAGGTTGCACTGCCTGTAGTGGAAGTACCCTGGAAAGGGTTAGCGAAACCTTAGCGGCAACATCGCTGACAGAGTTGCTGTTTACTCCTGCTTATATCCAGGCGAATCGCCAGCAGTTAGAGGACTTTTTGAGTCGCATATATCGCTACCACAGCAAGCCAGAAGGGTTTATGCGCCAGCTAGGGGCGATCGCCACCCACGATGTTTGTCAACAGCTTGATCAAATCACAGCTTCAACGTTGATATTGACCGGCGATCGCGATATCGTTATTCCGCCAAAACATAGCGATGTTCTGAGTCAAGCATTACCTAACGCCAAACTGATACCGCCATTTTTAGATGCAGGACATGGGTTTCCCTATAGTCATGCCCAAGAAACCGCAGATGTCGTTCAACAATTCTTAGAAGAGTAAGGTTAGAAGCGTAAGGGCAAACGATTGGACCTGTCACTGGCATGATCACCATGGTTGCAACGCCAGAAACAAAATTAATTTGTCAAACCTTCGTTGAATATGGCGAGGCATTTAAAACGCTCAATCCATTCAAAATTCTTTCCTATTACGAGTTTCCAGCACTATTGATTGAGGCTGGAAGTAAGTCTAGAGCTTTACCTGCTCGACCTTTTGGTTGGTTTGTTGGGTTAGCTTTGTTTGCGATCGCCGTTCTGAAATTACGCAGCCAAAGTTATTCCCATAGTTGTTTCACGCAGTTGAGCGTTCAATATCTGAGTGACGACCTGACGCTGATTAGTGGTCAGGCAACCCGGTTTAGAAAAGATGACACCGTGTTGAAACAGTTTGGCTTCCTGTACACAATGCGTAAAACTGCACGAGGCTGGAAGATTATTGTCGGAACAATCCATGATTTAGACAAAAGCTTAGGGCTAGAAAATCATTGTCCGATAGAGGACTAATCACTAGGCGGCAACGATTCTGATTTACCGTTACCGACCCAGCGATAGTTTTTGGGTCATCCTGTTTTTTAGAACTCCTCTTCATCGGGGAAAACCTGAAGGCGCACGACGCGATCGCCCATGTCGTCCAGCGGCGTTTGAATCATTTCACTCGAAAGATTGCCTAAGCAGCTTAGCAAGGTGCGGAGATGGGGCGTACTTTGTCCGCTATCGAGATACACCCGTTCCGACAGGCTGTTCAAGCGTTTCCAAGTGAGGAATAGTTTGACGGCGGTTTGTTCGAGTTGGGAGGCTTGGCTCACCAGATCTGCCGTGGCGCTGAGGCACCCAATCCGCAGGGCTTCTTCTAGCGCCAGCTCTAGATCTAAGGATTCATTGGTCAGGGCTTGCACACGAGCAGCGGCTTCCAGGTATTTTGCCAGGTAACGCGCTTCGGCGGTCACTTGTTTGACCGTATCTATATCAGGCGCTTCTGCCACCGTATCGCGCAGGGCGACTTGGTGCGTGATCGGCAGCTTTTGCATTTCTTTCACCAACGGAGCCAAGTAGCGGGCGGGTAGGGTGTGATCGGCGGCTTTTTCCTTCACCTGTTGGGGCAGCAGGTCGGAGGTAACGGCAGTCCAATCATCGGATAGCTGGCG
Organism: Leptolyngbya sp.; assembly: GCA_003249025.1. GTDB lineage: Bacteria > Cyanobacteriota > Cyanobacteriia > Leptolyngbyales > Leptolyngbyaceae > ULC077BIN1. The sequence continues at coordinate 13,793 of QBMH01000104.1, forward strand.
CACTTCTCGACGGGTAATGCGATCGCCCCGTCGGGCGGCATCGCTGACCAACTGCTGCACTTCTGGAGCAGACTGGGCGGTTTCAACAAAGGCACGTTTGCTGAACTGGTTGACATCATCAGGTTCTAGAAAGCCGCCTTCCAGCAATGTATCGGCGCTGGTCGCAACTTCTATCAGCGCATATGCCTGACTTTTGCTAATTTCCCGGTCTTTCAGCCAGTTGAGAAAGCCTGTTCCCCGTCCATCGCTGTTGCGTTTTTCGCGATCGCGCACCGTTCGCAAAATCCGTCCCCGCCAGATGTCGGTTTGCAAATCAAAGCGATCGCACACCTGCCAAGCCTGATCGATCTGCTGCTGAAACTCAGACTCTGGGATCAGATCATCCTCAGGATCGGGAAGCTCAAATTCGAGGCTAGCCCCATTGTTCAGCATTGCAGGCGTTCCCTCAGCCACCGACTTGGTTACTGGCTCCATTCCTCACCCACTCGACAAACAGCCGAATCATTATCACATAATCAGCGATGATGACATGGACTTTAGCGCGATCGCTCCGACTGACAAAAGTGTCTAGAAAAACACCATGCCGAATTGAAGAGACAATTTCTGAAGGCAAGGCTACGGTAACGGGTGGCGTGGCGGAAGGATGCTAACTCGTATTGGGTGAAGTTGGTGCAGGCTGCTGTCAGGCAGCAACTACGTCAAGTATGATCGGCATAGACAAAAAGAGTAACCGAGGGAGGTCAGGCTAATGTCCAGCGTAACGAAACCACGCATGATGTTTGAGGAGTACCTGACCTACGACGATGGCACAGACAATCGTTATGAATGGATTGATGGAGTGCTAATTGAGATGCCAACGGAGTCTGAGTTCAATGCATGGCTTTCGTTTGCATTACAACTCTATTTCATCCATGCCGGATTAGTGAAGCCCAGGCTCACCCAGCGATACAACTGTGAAATCGAAGTTCCCGTCCTAAAGCCAAAGCAAGCGCGCAATCGGTTTCCTGATTTTGTGATTTTGCGACCAGAACACATTGAACTAACCCAAAAACGGTTGACGATTCGGTGGGATATGCCTGCTCCAGTTTTGGTGATGGAGGTTGTGAGTCCGGGTCAAACCAACCGCGATCGCGACTATGAAGACAAACGCGCCCAATACCGGGCACGAGGCATTGCAGAGTATTGGCTGCTTGATCCAGAACAGCAGATTGTCATGGTGCTGTCGTTGGTGGATGGGGTATATCAGGAAGCCATCTTCCAAGGTAGCGATCGCATTGTTTCTCCCCTATTCTCAATGTTTGCTCTCACGGCTGAGCAAGTGTTGAATCCAGAAGAGTAGGGCGATCGCCTGTACTTATCACGCCCTGCTCCGGTTAGCAAAAGTGCCAAACCACTGTGCCGAATTGCAGGGACAATTTCCGGCGGAAAGGGGTATGTAAGATAGTTTGTGTCAAAGGTCAAAAGAAGATCTAATGAACAAGGTACTGCATGAAATCGTTTGCGATCGGGATTTTTTTATTAACACTCACTGCACGTATTCCAAGTTGGCGTACTAACGAGCATCCGCTGATTGCCGCAGCGAAATCTGGAGATATTAACCGTATTAAAGCAAGCGTTGAGACAGATAAGAATCTAGCGAATCTGAAAAGGTATGATGGGGTTCCTCTTATTTATTTCGCCGCAGTGAATGGGCACGTTGATGTTGTGACTTACTTATTGGATAGGGGAGTAAATGTGAATGCTTTAAATGATGATGAACCTCTTTTACATATAGCAGTCAATGCGAACAATTTAGAATTTGTCAAACTTCTAATTCAGCGAGGAGCCAAGGTTAATCTTCCTACTAAAAACGGGAAATATATGCCTATTCATGGAGTGTGTACCAGTGAAAACCCCGAAATTGCCAAATTGCTGATTTCTCATGGTGCTAGTGTCTCATCTAAATCGAAGGAAGGGCTAACCCCGTTACATCGATGCAAAAGTAGAGCCGTTGCTGAGGTCCTGATCAAAAATGGGGCAAATGTAAATGCAAAAGATGTGAATGGTTATACTCCACTACATTGGTTTGCAACACCTAGAGAAATTATCGACGGACCAACGATTGAATATTTACTGTCAGAAGGTGCTGATCTCAATGCTAGAGATAATCAAGGTCTAACGGCTCGTGAATTGGCTCACAAGAGTGAACAATGGGAATTGATTAAAATACTAGATGCACGAGCGCAACCAAATCCTTGAGCTTTTTCAGCTAGAAACTCTATTAATGTCCCAAATTGCAGACATTATGAAACTATTCAAAAGTCTCTCTGAGAGTAGGTTTTAAGTATTTCTTGCTTTATAGAACCCATTTGATATCTATCCTACAAACCTTAACAGGAGCCGTTTTCGGTAAATTAACCGCTTTTACTGAAACGCCCTGATAGTAACAGTTTCACAAAAGATCCAAAACAGGCTCTATAGAGCAGCAGGTTTGATGTAATGGGAGAAGCGATCGTTGTTAGTAGGACAGGGAAGACCTAACCCACACCAAAAACCACGATCGCTTGCTATTGGGGGATTGGAAAGCGCGATCGCACTTTGTTTTCAACGGATGAGGGGCGATCGCCACCACTCTCCAACCCCACAACCGCGAAAATCACAGGCAGCACCGAGGCGAACAGTGCTTTAAACTGGAGGAGAGATATGGGCGATTGAGCATCAAAATGAAATGCAAAATCAAAAATGGAGTCAACCGTGGAAAACAACCTATTGTGGCGCATTACCCATGATCCAGACATTTGTCATGAGACCTCTTCAGAAATAAGAAAAATGGGCAGGCTGAACTACCAAAGCCCTGATTTTAGCCATACTGCAC
>QBMH01000105.1 GCA_003249025.1 Leptolyngbya sp.
AAGGCTTGCCTTGAACTTTGCTATAGCTCAACATCACCTACTCCATTGAACTTGCGTTATCTTTTTCTCATCCTATTCTATTTCCGATTAAGTCTAATAATTGCAGACGGTGGAAACAAGAAACTACTTAACACTCATTTACAAACATCCTCTAAGCCATTGCTAGTCGAAGTAAAACGATTAGGATGCTTCTAGTCTATGTCCTATCTTGACTGGCGACAGCTATAATAGCTATTATCGCCAGCATGAATCTACCCTATGAGGCGATCGCTTTCATCCAAGTGGGGGATGAATGGTCATATAAGTGGAGGATGGCGATCGCAAATTTGCTTTGTATAATGAGAAAACAAGCATGGCGTAGAGGTCAAACTGTTGAAAGCAATGAATGGCGATTGGTCTATCCATTCTGGCTCAAAGGGTTGGTCTTGAAGAACTGCGGAAGTATTCACCTGGAAATGGCTGGTAGTTGTCCTGGTATTGTGCGAGTTTTCGGACTCCATGATACTCGTTTTGGCATGTCGTATTTCCACCTTAAGGAGTTTCAATGGCTTACAAAGCTGAAAGTTTTATTCATGACCTAGACAAAGTTGCGAAAGCGCGTCAGGAGTTTTCGGGATATTTGAGTGCGATCGCAGACACCTTAACCCAGGCTGAGCAGACTGGAGAAATCGCCTCCGGCAAGTTAGGACTGGAAAGTACTGTGGATGATTTGGAGTTAGTTAGCCGCAATTTGGGCGAGGGCGTGTTTCGCCTACTGGTGTTGGGCGATATGAAACGAGGCAAAAGCACATTTTTGAATGCGCTGATTGGAGAGAACGTCTTGCCCACAGATGTCAACCCCTGTACTGCTGTGCTGACCTTACTGGGCTATGGACAGGATAAGTGCGTCACCGTTCATTTCAAAGAGGGTCAAGAGCCGGAACCACTGGATTTTGACACTTTTAAACAGCGTTATACCATTCCACCCGAAGAAGCGAAAAAACTGCAAGAGGAAGGAACGTCTGCCTTCCCAAATGTGGCATATGCCGAGGTTCAGTATCCGCTGACCTTACTGGAAAAGGGCGTGCAAATCATTGACAGCCCAGGATTAAACGACACGGAACAACGCAACCAGTTGACCTTGGGCTATATCAACAACTGTCATGCGATTCTGTTTGTCCTCAGTGCGACTCAGCCCTTTACCTTAGGTGAACAGCGCTATCTTGAAAATTACATCAAAGACCGAGGATTATCGGTTTTCTTCCTAATCAATCATTGGGACGAAATTCAAAATCGGTTGATTGATCCAGAAGATTTGACGGCTTTGCACGAAGCCGAAGATCGGGTGCGCCAGGTGTTTAGAACCAACTTAACCCCTTACTGTCAGGTGGAAGGCGAAGATCGCTATGACGATCGCGTCTTTGAAATCTCTTCTCTGAATGCACTACGTCAACGGCTGAGAAACGGTTCCCTGGAAGGCACGGGCTTCTCAGAATTCATCAAAGCACTGAATCATTTTTTGACGAAAGAGCGGGCAGTTTCCGAACTGCGTCAGGCGAAGTTAATCGCCCGTCAAGCCTATCGCACAGTGCATGAAGCCTGCGATCGCCGGATTCCCCTGTTGAGCGAAAACATTCAAGAACTGCGACAAAAGATTCGATCGGTTCAACCCGAATTTGATCAACTCGTCACGATTCGAGACCAGTTTAAAGACGAAATTCGGATTGTGGGAGAACGGCAGGCAAGCGCCAGTTCTAACTCCTTCCGTTCCTATTTGCCAGGGTTAGCCTCTACGTTTGAAGCTGATTTTGTCCGCTATCAGCCAGAGCTAAAATTCTTTGACTTTCTGCAAAAGGGCAAGCGTCAAGAGTTTGAGGCATCTCTGCGAGTGGCATTCGAGAAATATCTACTCGACAAAATCGCGGCTTGGAGTCTGACTGCCCAAAAAGATATGGATGTCGCCTTTCTCGGTTTAGCCAAGAGTGCTACCCAGTATGGGGAAACCTATACTCAAGTCACCGATCGCATGACCGAAAAACTGACGGGGCAGAAGGTGATGCCTAACGCTAACCTAAGTTCGGAAGATAAATCTCCCCGCTGGGCAAAATGGGCGGTGGGTTTGTATGCGCTGACCACGGGCGATGTAGGTGCGATCGCCATGGCGGGGACGGGCGTATTTGACTGGAAGCAAATTCTGCTGAACTTTGGCGGCGCGGTGCTGGCTACCACCCTGGTTTACACCGTTACAGGGATTTTCCTGGGTCCCATAGGTATGGCATTGGCGGGTCTAGGTTTGGGCAGTTATTCGGCTGAAATGGCGCGTCGTAAAGTAGTGCTAACCATGCGGGAAGAACTGATCAAGCTACTGCCTCAGATCGCTCAGGAGCAGTCTTTCCAGGTCTATCAAGCGGTCAAGGAGTGCTTCGACACATATCAACAAGAAGTGGTCAAGCGGATGAATGAAGATATTCAATCTCGCAAGACGGAACTGGATGAGTTGCTTCAGCAAAAGGAAGACTATGAGATCAATCAACAGTCTGAAGAACGTCGCCTTAACCTGCTGGATAACGATGTCTTGACTCAACTGCACGATGTCGAGGATGCCTACGATCAACTAATCGGGCAATCCGTTGGGCAACCTGTACTCATGGTCAGTGCGACGTAGTCAAGCAGAACGGGCATCTTGCTTAAGGGCGTGGCACTCGGTCAACAGATTGACGACTTTATCGAAGACTGACTGTCGAATGCTACGCCCCTACAGGTATCTGTCAATCAACAAAAAATTTACAGGTGGCTCTTTTTTGTAAGATTGCTAAGTGTTGTGACCACTGTTTACTTGCAGAACGGTGCCCGTGACAACACTACTGGCGATCGGGGATAGCAAAAACGCCACTGCCCAAGCTACTTCTTCCGGCTTGCCAAAGAGCCGAAACGGGATCTCAGCAATGATCCGTTCCTTCGCTTTATCGGGAATTGCTCCCGTCATCTCAGGCTCAATAAAGCCCGGTGCCACTGCATTCGCCCGGACTCCATACCGTGCCTCTCCTAACGCCAACGATTCGATCAACGGAATGAGTAAGGGAAGTACCACGATCATCAATGAAAAGAGTGGCACCCAGGAAGATAAGACGATGACTTTCGCCCTCTCCCCATCCCTTGATAGGCTCGACCTCGAAGCTCAATTTCGCCCATGGGATTAAAGCCAGAGGGTGAGATATAGGATATTCGGCGGGAATTTCCACAGAAAGTTTGTCTGCGTCTAACGGCTCATCTAGCAAAAAACGATTGAATTCATCTTCATTATTCATGGCTCAAAATAGGTAGATTGAATGACTGAAAAATGACTGAAAACAGATATCAATCATCGATAATCATTTCCCGGCTCATGAGAGATATCAGCGTTAGGGTTTGAGGCTGTGCTGGTGTACAAGATTTGCATCACTCGTGAACCCGGTTCGCTGAGTGCATCCCGCGCGATCGTCGCCACTTCACCCGCCACGGTTGTTCTATACTCGGCAACGATATCGCCAAAGGAATTGCGCTGGAGTGCCACCTTTTGTCCGGATGTCACAGAGTCTTTCAGGTCAACCAATAACTCAAGGTATCCACCTGTTGATGAACGAATCGTTTCAAAGGTATTGCCGAAAAAGGTTCCCGCTTCTTTGGACGTGCGAGCGATCGCACCATCAATCACTTGATAGTGCTTAAACACATTCATACTGCCTTCAACGGTCATCGCAATCTTTCGGGCATCAAAGCTGCGTGGTCCCCCAATCTCAATGGTCATCACTGGGATGTCTGCCTTAACAAATGCCATTTCCAGCGTACCGTCCTCACCAGAATCATCCTTAATTTGCTCGATTGGAAATAACTCGGCAATCTGCCGAATCTCTGGTTTGCGGAGGTCGGCGAAGATGAACATGGTAAAATCGCCGCCCGTCGCGCCCGTATGATAGTCGAGCGCTACATCGATATTATGCTTAAACAACCGATTCCAGAGAATACCCGCATGACGAGTCGGTGCATTGGTGCCCATTTCGTCACCGGGCCACACGCGATTTAAGTCAACCAAGCTCCCGCCACTTTGAGCCGTGGGCCACATTCGCTGGGTATATTCCTTCGCTGGACGGGAGAGATCGTAAACCGCGATCGCTGTCCCTGACATTTGCGTTGGATCAAGATTCGCCATAATCCGCTGCACGGCGTTCACTGGACTCAACTCATCGCCATGCACACCAGCAGTTAATGAAATGCGCTTACCCTCGCGATCTCCCTTCGCCACCACAATCGGCACATACCAATGCTGCCCACTGCCCATCTGCACACCCTGAAAGAAAAAGCGGTGTTTCTTGCCCGGTTCGAGATCATCAACATTGAGATAGCTAATCACTGCCGTACCTTGAATCGTGTCGCCCGTGTAGACCGTAGCGGATTCAGCCGAAATTGATTGGTTCACGAGATGCCTCCCCAAAACAAAAGTACATTCGGATTGAAGTCCCTCTCCTGCTCTGGGAGAGGGATTTAGGGTAATGGCTATGTTTTAGAGACAACCCGCCACTGCCACCGTATATCTAGCACCCACGGATTGAAGTCCGCCAATATTCGTATTCACCTGAAAGGGTTGCAGATCGGTTCGAGGTGACGTATCTATCACTACGACCTTGTTTGCAGTAAATCGCCGACCCCGCTCTCTGTAAAACTGATCAATGGATTCATCAGGATATTTCAACGTCATATTGACACTGTATTCTGCGTCACTATGGGGCATGAAAACGACCCGATAGGTTCTGAAGGCTTGCCCACTGGGAACAAACCAATCCGTGTTCCAATTATTCCGTACCCCAATACTAGGGAGTGGACCCGGTATTGGCACTCTCATTCCCGGTACAGAGGCAGTTTTTGTGACGGCACTTCCATCACCACCCACGAGCGGCAGTGGTCTACAGTTGGCTGGCAAGGGCGGTAAGGGTGCATCTTTCTGTTCAGCTTGAATTGGCGTTTTGGTCTGTGTTTCGGCGGGTTGAGCTTGAAGTAACACACTAACACTCACCAGTAAGGTGAGACACCCAAAGATGGAGAAACGAGTAGACATATAGTTCAACCTTTGTATACTTCAACAGTGCTTCTTACCATAATCCTCTAACATTTTGAGAGACAAAGCGTAAAACACTGGAGCTAGTTCATTTGATGTAATGAGATTGCTATTGAATAGGTCAAACTGATTGATATTTCTGTTGATTCGGTGTGTAGAACCAATACAAAAAGTGATTCTACACACCACGAATCAAATATCGAAAGAGCGACGCGATCGCGCATCCACGATCAACCGCTTCATTAAAACTACCTGATGCCCTGAAATTTAGTCGTATTTGCCTTGGGAGCCATATCGCAGTAGCTTGAGACGACCCGCGAGTTGAGGACTTCAACCCGGCAACTGCCAATAGCGGGCAATGCATTATTCAAAGTAGCGGAAGAGACCAGGCTTCGCACTCTACCTGTAAAGATAAAGCCATTCCGGATGTTTTGCGTCCGAGTGTTAGTGCCCCTATATTCCATTGCTAATCCAAGAGCAGTGGGCGTTTCCAGTCTAAACGTAAAGTTGTTTCCCGTCCTAGTCAAGGTTGCATTCGTCTGCCGCCCTTGGGTAAAGATGGAGCCTGATGCAATGCCTCTGTTTTGATACGTTCGTCCGTTGGGGGTGGGTCGAGTTGGGGGAGTCGGGGTTGGCGTGGGAGTCGCCTGGGAAACAAAGCGGAGGACGGCGGTGCCTTGAGGGGTTCTATAAGTAATTTGCAATCCATCCCGATTGACTTCATACCGTTGTGCCGCTTGGAGGGCGGTTAGAAATCTAGTTTCCTGAGTCGTAATTGCCTCTTCACAAGCCATAAAGGTGGTGGCCAGAGTACCGATGCTCAATTGATTCGTCTGAGTCGGAGGTGTTCTGTAAGTTCCATTAAAGCGATTACACCCTCCTGAACCAGAAATACGACCCGCTGAAAATTCTACGGTTTGTTCAGTGGAGGGCAACATCGGCATCGGAGAGCCAGGTTGGGTCATATTTGCCAAGCGCCAATTGCCTTGGATGGCAGCACTCGATTGGGCAATGAGGACTGAGTTTTTTGCAGAGGAGTTCTGTGCGATTACCGGATTGGCGATCGCGACTCCCACTGAGCCAACAATAAGAGTCACTAGGCAGCCAGTGAGTTGATTGAACGAAATTTTAGGGTTCATTTTATGTGCCGAAATTACTACTTTTTAGGTCAAACTGATTGATGTTTCTAATGCCATTTACCATAAACCCCTGACGGTTTGAGAGGTCAAATGTTTCTAATGCTATTTACCACAAGCCTCTGACGGTTTGAGAGGTAAAGCGTAAAACTCCCGATTCTTCAGCGGTTTTATAAAAGATCTGTAACCCCTGATCCTCTACTTCATAACGCTGAGCGCCTTGTAGCGCCTTCAGATATTTGAACTCTTGGGTCATGACAGCCTGTTCGCAAGCTTTTCGAGTGGAGGCAAGAACCCCAATACTCAATTGATTCGCTTTAGTTTTGTAGTCTCCCATAAAACGGTTGCATCCCCCTGAGCCAGTGATACGTCCTCCTGTAAAGTCTGCGGTCAGTTCGGGGATTTGCGGGGGAACCATCGGGGTAGGCGCGCTGGACTCGGAGATGGTTGCTAACCGCCAACTCCCCGCGATCGCAGAAGCCATTTGAGCATGAAGGGTCAAGGGTTTATCAGCGACGTGCTGTGCTACTACAGGAGTTGTAGTCGCTCCAACCAATCCAATCATCAGAGTTGATACATACCAAATTGATTGGTGATTAAACAAAGACTTCCAGTTCATCCCACACACCGAATTAACAGATCTTGTATTAACCTACTCCATAAAAATAAGAAACTTATAGGACTGATCTGCTGGGTTGTTCTACCTTGCGATCGCCCTGATCCACTCCTAAAAGATGATGTATTACGCTGCGCTTAACATATCCTACCCATCTGATGTTGCTGGCTCTCCCACCCGCCTAATCTTGAGGTCTAACCCCAAACCACTTCCGGTGAATCTTCCCGTAGGTGCCGTTCTCCTTGAGGGTCAAGATTGCTTGATTAATGGGTTTACGGTAAGGGCTATTTTTCGGCATGACGATTGAATAAAACTGTTCTCGAAAGGGCGTTCCCACAATCTGAACCTTGCCTTTCCCATTGTGGGAAGCATAGTAAAACAAGAGTGGACCTGGCGCAATGATGGCATCCACCTTTTTAGCCAGCAGTGCTTCATAAGCGGGTTCGGGTTGAGCGAACTTAAACACTTGCTGAAGGTTTTGTTCCTGTAAATAATCGATCGCTTCGGGGTCTGCAATGACGGCAACCGGGCGTTTTTGCAAATCTCCCAATCCTTGAATATTGCTTTGAAATTCTTGAACCGTTAGTTCCGCAGTGATAATCGCTGTGAAATAGGTAAGGAAGATAATGCCAACAAAGACCCAAAATAACGCCATAATTCTGGCTACGGGTCTTTTGGGCATGTCTTCTGCTTGTCCCACCAAGGCTAACAGAGTCCACCAAAGCGCTTGGAAAATGCCGGGTATGTAAGATGGATTGTCAATCAACTCCGGATTGTTGCGTTCAAAATACCAGAGAATATGCACTGGTATCAGCATCAACAGGGCAATACTACCAAATAACCGAAGGAGACTGGGATCAAGCAGTCTCTGCAACACATCTCGTTCAGCGTTTCTAGATTGTTCACCCTCAGACAGCACCATAATTTGCAACTCGCCAGATAGAACTGGATAGGAGAAATCGAATTCCTGTTCTCGTTTTTTGGTGATGGCGATCGCGGCGATACCCACATCTGCCTGTCCCAATCGAATCGCATTTAAAATTCCAGGCACATCTGCATAGGTTTTCAGGTCTGCTTTTCGCTGCAATTGCTCTAAAATATTCCGTCCAATATCCACACTAAATCCGACGAGTTTCCCATCTTCTTTAAAGACATCGGGTCTAATCAGTCGGGTGGCAATTCGCAGTGGTGGAGCGGTGCTAGGAGTGGAAGAAGGCGGAGATTGCGTATAGGCAGGGGATACTGCCAGTAATAGCAAGATGAGTCCTGCGACTACGATGCCGTACCCTATGGTTGAACGCGATTTTGACCGCAATTGAGGGCGATCGCCTTGCTTGATCAAGCCAGAAATTAGATAACGCTTTAGGTTCACAATCTATTGAAGCGAAACAGTCGAATGATCTATGTGTAGAAACACATTATCAGATTGGTGCATTTCGATAGATTGAGTCCTTATGGAATCTGTTAACCCAAAAAACGCTGGGTCGGCAACCCGATCGCTTGGGTGGGTAAGCAAAATAAATCTCCTGCACAGAAGCCCTGTTGAATTTCTTTTTGGCTCAGCCCCACGGATGCCGAGGTGATGTATAAATCCGTCAGATGAGCGCCTCCAAAAGTGACACAGGTTGGGCGTTGAACCGATACTTTGACTCGCGAAATTTCTTGTCCGGCGGGGTTGAAGCAAGCAATCCCCCAGCCATTCCACAGTGCAGACCAGATATTTCCCTGCTGGTCGATCGTCAGTCCATCGGGTTCGGCAATTTCAGCGCTCAGGTCAATCAAAACTCGGCGATCGCGGATGCTTCCTGTTGCTGCCTCAAAGTCATAGGCATAGATTTTACGTTGGGCAGAGTCGGTCAAGTAGAACGTTGCCCCATCGGGACTCCAGCCCAAACCATTGGAGATGGTTAGCCCGGTTTCCATGGTATGCAGGGAACCATCTGGGTCATAGCGATAGAGTTCTGCTTGTCCTTGTTCTTCGCTAATAGAGCCAATCCAAAAGCGCCCTTGAGCATCGCATTTGCCGTCATTCAAGCGAGTGTTTGGGTAGGGAAACTCTATCTGGTGTAGCATTGTCACTTCGCCGGATTGAGTGTTGAGAAAGGCTAGGCGATCGCGCAGTGCCAATAGCAAGCGATCGTGTCCGGCGAGGGCGCTTGCGCCCACTAAATCACCCACATCAAAGTAGCGATCGTCCCCGGTGGCAGGGTCAAACTGGTGAACGCGATGATTATAGATATCAACCCAGAAAAGTTGCTGAATATCAGCGTTCCAAACAGGTCCCTCGCCCAAGCGGGCACGAGCAGTCAATACAGGCTGAATCGATGGATTCATAGGACGTTACCCAGGTTTTCAGAGATTGCTTAAACAGTCGGTCACTCAACCCCGTGTCTGCCCCAATAGCCCCAATCACCCTCTAAACTAGCGATTTTATTTAGGGTCGTATCGGGGCTATCATGCAGGGCTGATGGATGATGCCACTAGTTAGAGCGCATCGGTATCCCACGAGGTTGACTGGGTAGAGCGTGGAGTCAATCAGCGTTGGTATCACCCGCAACCTGCGATCGCGTGAGTCACTCAGTCACGCTCTCAACCGGATACTTTGCCAGTTCTCCGGGCGTGACTGTGCCCAAAACGGTTTCCGGGGTAAAGTAGCCCAACGCTTGGATGATCCGGGCAACACAGCCCGTCCAGCCGGTTTGGTGACTGGCACCAATGCCTGCGCCACTATCTCCATTGAAATATTCGTAGAACAGAATCAAATCACGCCAATGAGGATCGGTTTGGAACTTCTCAGCAGCGGTGCCATAGACTGGGCGACGACCCGATTCATCCTTGAGGAAAATGCCAGCAAGCCGTTCGCTGATACACTGGGCGACAGTAAACAACGATACCTGCTTGCCCGACCCGGTGGGATATTCAACGGTAAAAGCCTCGCCGTAGTAGCTGTACAGTTGCAACAGCGATCGCACCAACAAAAGATTCACCGGCATCCAAACGGGACCGCGCCAGTTGGAGTTGCCGCCGAACATGCCGGAGGTGGAATCACCGGGAACATAGCCGACTTTGAACTCCTGTCCTTCGTGATGGAAGCGATAGGGATTATCCAAGTGATATCGAGACAGAGATCGAATGCCGCAATCGCTGAGGAATTCGGATTCATCTAGCATTCTAGAGAGAACGCGCCGCAGTTTGTCTTCGTTCAAGACCGATAGCATCAGCCGATTTCGTTCCCCCAACTTGGAGGGAAGATGCACATTTTGAGTGATTTCAGGATGCCGCATAATGAACAGTTGCGCTCGTTCTTTAAAGCGGGGCAGTTGTTCAAAGGCTTCACTGGGGAAGACGGCAACTGCCATGAGTGGCAATAAACCCACCAGCGATCGCACCTTTAAGCGGGTGGCGTTGCCATCAGGCAAGCGCAGCACATCGTAGAAAAAGCCATCCTCTTCATCCCATAGTTCATCGCAGTGGTCACCAATCTTATCCATTGCCCCCGCAATCCACATCGTATGTTCAAAGAACTTGATGGCCAGGTCTTCGTAGATGCGATCGTGGAGCGCCAACTCGACCGCAATCTGAAGCATTCGCTGGCTAAAGAACACCATCCAAGCGGTGCCGTCTGCTTGTTCCAGGTGTCCCCCCGTGGGTAAGGGCGAACTGCGATCGAACACACTAATGTTATCCAGACCCAGGAAGCCGCCCTCAAATAGATTGTTGCCGCCTTCATCTTTGCGGTTAACCCACCAGGTAAAGTTGATCAGCAATTTGGAAAAGGCATATTTGAGGAATTCAAGGTCGCCCTCACCGTTGTTGCGTTCGCGATCGCGGGTGTAGATTTCCCAGGTGGCAAAGGCATGAACGGGCGGGTTGACATCGCCAAAGTTCCACTCATAAGCCGGAATTTGACCGTTGGGATGCAGATAATCTTCCCGCAACATCAACATCAATTGATCTTTGGCAAAATCGGGATCAATCAAGCTAATGGGGATAACATGGAATGCCAGATCCCATGCTGCATACCAGGGATATTCCCACTTATCGGGCATGGAAACGATATCGTCGTTGTACATGTGAAACCACTCGCTGTTTCGCACATGCTTTTTGTCAGCGACAGGAGTCCAAGGGGTGACGTTGCGCTCCCGCAGCCATTGATCCACGTCGTAGTAGAAGTATTGTTTCGTCCACATCATTCCCGCCAGGGCTTGCCGCATGACGTTAGCGCGATCGCGATCTGCCTGAACCGCTGGCGGAATCACCGTTGCATAGAACTCATCGGCTTCCTTCAGCCGAGCCGCAAACTGTTGATCAAAGTAGGTGCCAAATGGCTCTCCCACTTCAGCCGGAGCCTGGTTTGTCAGGCGGAAGCGCAGTACTTTTGTTTCTCCTGCCCCCACCGTGATTTCGTAATGGGGTGAAACTTTAGTGCCCACATGACTCGGATTCACGGCATCATGCTGACCATGTACGACAGCGTTGTTGATGCCATCTTTCACATAGGGACTAGCATTGGCGGTATTAAACAGCCGCTGATTGTTTGTTTCATTTTCTGTGAACAGCAGAGGCACTACGCCATCACAGTAGAGGTAGTAATCTTTGATGTATTTATCCATCAAGGTATCTTTAATCTGGGCATGAACCACACTGTTCCCCGTGCCCTCAATCTTGGTGAATACGGGCTTGGCGCCGCCGACTGCCCAAGACCAGGTATTCCGAAACCACAGGGTCGGCAGTACATGAATTGGAGCCGCTTCTGGTCCTCGATTGGCAATGCTGATTTGAATCAAAATATCTTCGGCATCCCCTTTGGCGTATTCCATGAACACATCAAAGTAGCGATCGCCGTCAAAGATACCCGTATCCAATAACTCATATTCCAGTTGATAGCGATCGCGGTGGCGGTTGGTGCTGACCAGATCATCGTAAGGAAAAGCTGCCTGGGGATATTTGTAGAGGTACTTCATGTATGAATGAGTCGGCGTGCTGTCGAGGTAGAAGTAGTACTCTTTCACATCTTCGCCGTGGTTGCCTTCGCTGTTGGTCAAGCCAAACAACCGCTCTTTGAGAATCGGATCGTTGCCATTCCAGAGCGCCAGTGCAAAGCAGAGCAGGTTATGGTTATCGGTGATGCCGCCCAGCCCATCTTCACCCCAACGATAGGCACGCGATCGCGCATGGTCATGGGGAAAATAATCCCAGGCATTGCCGTCATTGCTATAGTCTTCGCGCACCGTTCCCCACTGGCGTTCACTCAGATAGGGTCCCCATTTATACCAATCGGCTTCACCCATGCGAGTCTGTTTAAGTCGCTTCTCTTCTGCGGTCATGGATACTCTCCTGAATGGTTAATAATGAACTCTAAAAACTCAATCTAAACGATGTCGTATCACATGCCTGGTCGATAGTTGCGCCGAATCAACAAAGGAATCACAATCATCCAAACGCCCGTAAACATCAGGTTCACCCCCACGAACACGCCTAGTAACCAAGCTGCGCTAAAGGGCCACCCATAAAAAATCAAAATCCCCAACACGATCGCCATCAAGCCGCTGACCAACGTCCAACTCCAGTTTGCCTCTGGACGCGCCTTAAACGCCGCAATCACCTCAAGGATTCCCTGAACTAAAATGACACCTCCAAAGGCGATGGTCAGGGTGAGTGCAGCCCCAAAAACGTTGCTCAGCAGCATAATTCCGGTGATCACATAGAAAATTCCAATCAGTAGCTTTAACCAGAAGCCCCGGTCGTACCGCGATTGAACGGCATAGATGATGCGGATGATCCCGGCAAATAAAAATATCCAGGACAAGACCCGTGCAACCGCGACCGTTGCCATCAAGGGTTCAACGATCGCGGCAATGCCCAACAGCAGCATTACAACGCCTAACGCAATGAACCAACCTGAGTTTTGCTGCACTTTACGAATCACTTCTGTTCTCATCACCATTGCTCTAACAGGGGTTTGTACTGCATCCACTCATGCTCTGGGGGTATCCTAGGCAGACCATGCCTCTCGAAAGTCGGCATAGAGGGTCAGTCCACCGTCAATAAATAAAGTTTGTCCGGTAATATAGGCAGCTTCATCGGAAGCGAGGAATGCCACCCCTGCCGCTACTTCTTCAACAGTGCCCGCTCGCGCCATGGGAATGTGGCTTTCAACGATCGCTTTCTTTTCGGGATGATCGATCCAATCTTGATTGATCGGCGTAATCGTGGCACCAGGGGCGATCGCGTTCACCCGAATGCCTCGTGCCGCATATTCCAACGCCAAGGTTTTCGTCAGATTTTCCATGCCGCCTTTGCTAATGGTATAGCTGGCATACAGCGGGCGCGGAATGACCTCGTGAACACTGGAGACGTTGATAATGATGCCGGGGCGATTTTGACTGAGGCAATGCTTGATCAGTTCTCTAGCGCATAGAAAAGCTCCCCGCAGATTGACCGATAAGACCTGATCAAAATCTTGAGCAGTCACTTCATGGGAAGGACATTCCTTTTGAATCCCCGCATTATTCACCAAAATATCAAGGCTACCAAACATCTCAATAGTCTTGTTGACCATGTTGAGAATGTCTTCTTCCTTGGAAACATCGCCCTGAATCAACAGTGATTTCACGCCGCTGTTATCTCCTCGGCTGGGGGCTGTCTGCATTGCCAACCGCTCGGTTTCCTTGGCTTCCTCTGCCCCTTTGCGGTAGTTAATCACAATGTTGCAGCCTTCTTGAGCAAGCCGAATGGCGATCGCTTGCCCGATTCCTGAACTGGCTCCTGTGATCAGGGCAGTCTTTCCAGCTAATCCTTTCATGATCGTCACTCTTGTAAGAAGTTAGATTGATTAGGCAATATTAAAGACACGTTGAGCCATTACAGTGCTGAAGTATCCGCCTAAGATTAAACCGGGAAGTTGTATGAAAGCAATATGAAACAGAAAAATGTTTCGCTTGATCGCTTTCTGGAGTCATGACTTAGCCGAGTTTTCAGTCCTGCGATCGGTTATTCTTGAATGGTTTTTGCAAGATAACCCGAAATATTTAGTGGGATGGAAATCCTTTTTGATCGCTATGGCAATCACACGAATTTTATGGAGCTATCGAACTAGAGCCACTCGGTATCGCCAATTCGTTGTGTGCGGTCTCGTGGTGCTGATGGTGCTAATAAGTGTGGCGATGAACGATGCGATCGCCCCCTTGATCGCCCTAGGGCAGTTGCCCTCTCTCACCTCTCCGAATAATGCAGCCCAGCCCCTTCCGAGCGGTGTCGAGCGGCGAGGCACATTGGAATCGACTGGGGTGCGCCTAGATGGACAACAACTGTTTAGGATTGCGTCTCCGGCTGTGCTAAATCGCAGCCAACCCGATAGCCAGATTCCGGTCGAAGTCCGTGCGAGACAAATAGAAGGCAATCTGGAACAACTGGTGACAGGAACTGGATTGCCAGATAAGACCGTACTCGATCCCAAAACGCTACAGGTTCTGATCGAGACGATCAATGGACATCCGGTTCTTTTGGTCAAAGATGCCACCCTGGTTGAACCGAAGGTATTGCTCACGGTAACGGATGCAGATGCTCAATATGCTTCAAGCCGCAAAGACCGATTAGCAGCCCAATGGCAAAAGATTCTAGAGAGTGAACTTCGGCAAGCTGTTGAATTGCGCCAACCTGAAGCGTTGCAGCAGCAAGTTTCTACCGTGATTAACGTCTTGGTTGCTATGGTGCTGTTGACGTTGGTCTTGGGGGCAACTTGGGCATTTTTTAGACAGCGCAAACACCACCTTGAGCAACGACAGGCAGCGGAGTCCCTATTGATTCACGCCCAAGAACTGGAAGCTCAAGAACGCCAGCCTATAGAGCCATCGGATATAGGGTCAGGGTTGCAATTATTACCGAGACTGCGCCATCATTTCAGTGTGCAACAACGACTTCAGATTGTTCGATTTATCCGGTGGTTGCTGTTTTGGGCGATCGCGTTTACCTGGATAGTGGGGATTGCCTATAGCCTCAATACCTTTCCCCAAACGCGCCAGTTTGCCAAAAAAGTTGTCGCTATCCCGATTGTGTTGCTGCTGACCTGGTTTTTGACTGGGTTGACCAATCGACTCACAGATCTGATTGTTGATCGCTTCATTGAAAGTCGGGAGCAAGAGCAATTCTTAACTGCCGCTAATCTTCAACGGATTGCCACGATCGCCAACGTGATCAAAGGGCTAAAAGTGGTGCTGTTGTATGCGATCGCGATTCTTTCGGTGCTTCAATGGCTGAACCTCATTCCCGGCTTGATCTTAACGCTGGGGGCATTGGTCGCCTTAGCGATTTCATTTGCAGCACAGAGTTTGGTCAAAGATCTGGTCAATGGCTTTCTAATTCTGCTCGAAGACCAGTTTCGGATTGGCGATAACATCGTCGTGGGCGACGTTCTGGGCACTGTGGAAAATTTGAATTTGCGCGTCACCCAGATTCGCAGTGATAACGGTAATTTGATCACGGTGCCCAATAGCTTAATTGCCACGGTGGAGAACAGGACCCGCACTTGGGCACGCGCTGATTTTCGGATTGAGGTCGCCTACAACACCAATGTTGACCATGCCCTGGCAGTGGTTCGAGAAACCGTCGATCGCATGGCACAAGATCCCCAGTGGCAATCTGTCATCCTCGATACCCACGAACTGTTTGGAGTGGATCAAATCTCCCATGCTGGCATTGTGATTCGCATCTGGATTAAAACGGTTCCATCACAGCAGTGGGCGATCGCGAGAGAACTGCGGCGGCGGCTCAAAATCGCGTTTGATCTCCACCACATTCAAATTGGCATTCCCCAGCAAATTAGGGTGGAAAATGGTTCTGTCAACCTCGACGCTGTTGAACATTCCTCAAACAGCGACTAAGCCAGTTTTATTCAGAACAAAGAATAGGGTGAAGTTAATCAGTGTCAGGGCGATCGCCCCCAGAATCGCACTGCCAACTCCCCACTTCAACCGAAACCCTTCAACTAACCAAGCCGCAAATCCAAAAATAAGAATGTTGCCGATCAGAGGAATCAGCCCCAAACTCAGCACTGCCGGAACTGCCCTTAACCAGGTGGGAATTAAATTATATAGTCCATCAAATGCCCCAATAATTGCCCCTGCAATCAGCGCTTTAATGGGATTATCAATCTCAACGCCAAAGGGCAGCTTAGAGATAATCAACAAGCTTATTGCGGTCACAACGATAACAATCAAAAAGCCTAGCATTTATTGACTCCTTTCTCAGTTCAATAGAATTTAGCGGTTATTTTTAAGGGTCTTTAACGCCTCAAACAGTTTTAATACAACACTAGAGTTTAAAGTGCAGTGCCTTATCAATTGATGAGAGTGCTCCAGATTCTGGGCGGCTGACTCGTTCACCACCAATACCAAACATTCCACCCTCTTCTTTAACTGCTTGGGCGACCTGAGTGGCAAGTCCCAAAATCCATTGCTTAAATTCTTCCGCCTGCACTATCGGAACTTTAGATACTAGAAGGGAACTCACTTGGTTGAAATGAGCGATCGCCTGTTTTTGTCCATCAGAGGCACTGCTAAAATTTTGAATGGTTCCTAGAAACTCAAATTGTTGCTTCAATAACTTACGGTTCGCTCATTTTCAGGGTGGCTCGTCAGATTGTGGCCCAAGGCGAGT
>QBMH01000106.1 GCA_003249025.1 Leptolyngbya sp.
GCGGTTGGGCTATCTGCATCGGGGGATGTACATAGGGGATCTGCATTCGTTGTCCGCCAGTATGCCTCGCCTCAACGCTGAATAGGAGAGTTGTTACAGTTCCAGTAACAGATCAAACGTCAGTGCGTCTGTAGCTTTCCTCGCTTGTATGGAATCCACCCTGACCCCTGAAATCTGACCCCCACCTCACTCAATTAGGCGATCGCGGCTAAATTAGCACCCGGCATTTGAGAATACTCGTCTGTCAGAGGATTATTGCGGTATCTTGAGGCGGCAGGGTTCCTGAGATGAGAAGTGGACAATGATTCCAACTCCAACCGTTTTAGCGCTTGATTTTGATGGGGTATTGTGTGATGGCTTGAGGGAGTACTTCAAAACGTCATGGCAAGCCTATTGCAAACTCTGGCAGCCCGTAAGTTTGGTGCCACCAGAGGGGTTAGCCGAGTCATTTTATCGGTTGCGCCCGGTGGTTGAAACGGGTTGGGAAATGCCGTTGCTGCTTCATGCAGTGCTACAAGGGATATCGGAAGCGGCAGTGCTGCAAAATTGGACAGCGATCGCTCAACAACTCGTCGCCACAGAGCAATTACATCCGGCAGCACTAATTGCAGAAGTGGATAGAATCCGGGATCACTGGATTGCGTCGGATGTAACCAGTTGGCTGGCAGAGCATCGGTTTTATCCGGGTGTGTGCGATCGCCTGAAAGCAACGCTACAAACGGATACTCAGGTTGCCATCATCAGCACCAAGGAAGGACGCTTTATTCAACAGCTATTGGCGCAACAAGGCATCGATTTGACCGATCTGCAACTGTTTGGTAAGGAAGTAAAACGTCCTAAAAGTGAAATTTTGTTTGAGTTGATGCAGGTATTTGGCAATGATGCCACTTTTTGGTTTGTTGAAGACCGCCTTAAAACGCTGCAAGGCATTGCCAAAAAGCCTGAACTTGATACTGTGCAGTTGTTTCTAGCAGATTGGGGCTATAACACTAGCCGCGATCGCGAACAAACTGTAAATGATTCCCGTATTCGGTTGATTTCGCTGGATCAATTTGCTGGCGACTTTGTTGGGTGGCTATAAGATGGTGCATTTCGTATGGCTCAACAGCACCCTACGCGATCGCTGGCTGCGTCATTCGTCAAACCAATGCTCTGTGCCATAGCCCATGGCGCGATCGCGATTTCCCAGTTCTGCCGCTAACTGTAAGCCTGCCTGCCGTCCAATTTCGGTTTCAAACACTGAGGAGAAGACTGCATCAATCGAGTGATCTTGAAAAAACTGGCGCAGACGACGCGGTGAACCTGAGATCGCCGGTTTAATGATAAAAATTCCAGGCCAGCCTTGAGTATGGCAATCTTGCAGTTGAGCGAGGGTTGCTACTGATTCGTCTAGCGCTAAAGGAGTTGAATGCTGTTTGCTTAACTCCATCATTTGAGCCAATTGGCTAGGCGGAAGCGGCTGCTCTAAATATTCGATGATGGGGCTGCGAACTGACAAGTCAGCGCTTACGCTATCGCACGCTGACAACCACGCGATCGCAGCCTCCATACTCAATCCGCCATTGGCATCTAGCCGCAGTCGTGCAGCCTTTGGTAAATCGTGAGCCAGTCTTTCCAATAATGCCAACTCTATTTCCAGCGCTTCCACGCCAATCTTCCACTTAAATGTTCTATAGCCTGCTTGCCACAGCTTTTTCCAAACTGACAACGCACCTTCACCCGCAGGCAGCAACGCGCTTTGAACGAGTGCGGAGTCCATGGGTTGTTCTTCAAATTCTGAAACCTGAAACCTGAAACCTGAAACCTGCTCCTGCGCCATTTCAAAGCCAAATTGGCAGGCTGGTAAGGCGTATGGAATATCAAAAATAGTGTCCTCCATGAAAATGGTGGGCAACTGGCGGCAAAAGTCTAGCGCTTGCTCCAAAGTTTCAGAGCCAAACCACGATAGGGGAGCAATTTCGCCTCTGCCAACCTGTCCAGTTTGATTGGTCAATTGAAGTAAAATTCCCTCTCGCACCTTCCAAGTTCCGTGGCTGGTTTGCAAAGGGTATTTGAAGGGTCGCCGATAGGACTGAAATTGAAGCTGATAGAGCATCAAATTCTACAGGATAAATCCTATACACAGCATTAAGCCAGTGACAAAGTGAAACGCAACGGCGATCAATCGGCAACGCAGGAGTGTTTCTGGTTGATGGTAGTTGGCGGCGATCGTCCGACACAGTTTCAGGGCATAGGGTAGACTCACAAACACCAACAGCGTCCACAGGGGAAACAGTTTCACTAATATGAATAAAACGGTCAGCCCGTAGACGCTACCGCAAATCCACGGGAGCAGTTGAGCAGCGCGTTGGGCACCTAGCCGTACCACGGGCGATCGCTTGCCCACAGCGGCATCGTCATTCACCTGATTAAAGTGGGAGCAAAAGAGAATCAGACTGGTGGCAATGCCAATCACGGCGGAGGCAGCAAAGTTGGTGAATGACCAGGATTGGGTTTGGCTATAGTAAACAGCGGCAAAGGCGATGGGACCGAAGGCAAAGAAGCAGAGAATTTCGCCCATGCCGTAATAGCTCAAGCGAAAGGGCGGTCCCTGGTAAATGTAGCCGATCGCGCAGCAGAGCAAAATCAGCCCAATCACCGTCAGGTCTTGCTGCCAAAAGGCGATCGCTGCAATCCCGAATAGCCCAACTATCAAACAGCCATTGCTAATCCAAAAAATTAGTGGCTTGTTTCCAGTCAGGTTGACTAAGGAGTTTGCTTTGTTCACGTCAACCCCAGTGTCGGCATCAAACACATCGTTGCTAAGATTTTCCCAAGCCAAGATCAAAATTGCCGAGACAAGAAATGTAACGAAAGTCTTCGTCTGAAAAAGCCCCGTTTCAGCGTAAGCGATCGCCGTGCCTACCCAAATTGGCATAATGGCAACGCTGTACATAGGCGGCTTGATGGCTGCCAACCACAGCTTTTTTGTCGGTGGAATATCGTGGGTCGGTAAATTAACAGTTTTCGTAACCATTTTAGATGTTGTTAAGTGGGCATCTTTCAGCGTAAAGTTGCCTAATCATTCTATGATCCAACGATTCCCAGACTGAGGAAATAGATGAAGAGTTTAAACTTTGAAACATGTTAAGAAATAATGCGCTTACAGACTGAAAATGCCTGCACATAGACGTTTGCAGAACTATACTGTTTATAAAATTGTGTTGTCTTCTATTACATGCCAGTCACACTTTGTTGCAATCAGCAGTTTAAAACTCAGCGAGATCTTTATCAGTTTTTAGCAAGTTGTCAGCAGGTTTCTTGTGAGAAAAAGCAAGCTCAAATCGTTAGCATTTCATTAGAAATTGATGCGGTTGATCCACTTGTGATTTTGCATGAAATGGCTGAATTGGGTCAGCTAAGTTTCTATATAGAAAAACAAGATTTATCTAGAAAAACAGATTTTAGGGACGATAAAGTTGCGATCGCAGCAATTAATTCTGTAGCCCAATTTCAGACCGATGGCAGCCAACGTTTTGAACAGGTTAAAGCCTTTATTCAAGATACCTTAGCAAACACGATTATGGCTGGAGTATCAGATTTTCCGTTCTCTGGTCCTCATTTCTTTTGCAGTTTTTCCTTTAGCGATCGCCTTTCTAATCAAGCTTATGGCAATTTTGCAGCAGCAACCGTGTTTCTTCCAAGCTGGCAGGTTTCCTATGAGAAGAACCGAAGTATAGTTGTGGCAAATGTTGCGATCGAGGCTCAAACTTGCCTGACTTCAACCGTTGAAATGCTCTGGGAAAATTTGCAAAAAATTAACGCTGTTAAATATGAACTGATTAATCCCATTCTTCATACCTCTGATTGGTTGAAACAATACCCAGTTGCAGGTACTGAAACATTCCAGAACGCTGTGCGAAGCGCATTAAAATCAATTCGCGCAGAACACTTTGATAAAATCGTTCTAGCTCATGCGGTGAATGTGGTTTCACCGCTGCCCTTTCATCGAATTTTTTCCCTCAACAATTTGCGAACTCAGTATCCAGATTGCTACATCTTTTCTACAACCAACGAGCGAGGGCAGCATTTTGTTGGAGCCAGTCCCGAACGATTAGTCAGTGTGCAGAACCACCAACTGATCACGGATGCCTTGGCAGGTTCAGCCCCACGCGGCAAAACGACCTGTGAAGATGCTGGCTTGGCAAATATTTTGCTCCACAGCATCAAGGAACTGCACGAACACCAAGTGGTGATTGATTTCATCGTCCATCAGCTTGCCCAGTTGGGTTTAGAGCCGTCCTGTTCACCGCTGCGCTTGTTGCAATTATCCAATATTCAACATTTACATACGCCGATTCGGGCGATCATTCCATCGGAAATCCATTTGCTCGATGTGGTGGCGGCGTTGCATCCCACTCCCGCCGTTGCCGGAAGACCGAGAGAGATTACCTGCGAACACATTCATCGCTATGAACCCTTTGAGCGATCGCTCTATGCCGCGCCCATTGGCTGGGTGAATTATCGTGGCGAAGGGGAGTTTGCCGTTGGTATTCGGTCTGCTCTGATTGATGGATGCACCGCCCGTCTATTTGCTGGGGCAGGGATTGTCGCCGGATCGGCACCAGAGCGCGAACTGGCAGAAGTGCAGCTTAAACTACAAGCCCTGCTGGCAGCTTTGGTTTAATCCTACATTACCAAGTTTCGGCATTGCTGAATAAAGGGACGAATCGCCGTTAGAAGTTTGCATGGCAGTAGCTTTTATCACGCTGCATGAAACATGCTATGGGGCATTAGCCAACTCTATGGCATCACTTCTTCGTCAAGAGCGAACGACATTTGAGGGTAAAAATGCGAATGACTGTGAGGTTGATGAGTAAAAGTGTCTAGTGAATGTTCGTGTTGATGCGTCTCATCGTGGATGTGTTCATGATTGTGCAAAAATCCATCTGCTACATGAACGGATCTGGATGACTGAGGTTTGAGCGTGAATTGGATGGCAACCAATAGCACTAAGCCAATCAAGCTGCTATAGAAGAATGTTTTACCAATTAAATGACTGCCCATCCAACCTGCCAGAGGATAAGAAAATGCCCACCATAGATGACTCCAGGCAAAGTGTGCCCCATAAACCCGTCCTTGAATATCCGTAGGAATGCGATCGGCAATCAAGGTTTGAGTCGGCAAGTTCACCAGCGATTGACCTGCACCAGCAACAAGCCATAGCAACAAAAGCAGGATCAAGCTGGCAGAATTTGCTGGAAGCAGGGAGATGGTAATTAAAAAGGCTCCGATCGCGACAAAAGTTGTGCGTGGCAGTCGTTGATTGAAATTGCCGAAGACGACGGATGCCAGCGTGGCTCCAATCCCAAATGCTGCCATCACCCAGCCGTACTCAACCTTGCCTAAGTTCAGCGTTCCTTGCACATAGCCCACTGTATTGACTAAGATTTGAGCGCCTGTCACCGAAGCAACTAGCTGCATTGCCAGTGCATAACGAATCGGTGCGTCTGACCATAAACGGGTGGTTCCTTCTTTAATGTCTTGCAAGGTTCTGCTGACTGTCCTGATCGATTGCTGGTTTTGATCGACTCTCAGTTGCCCCGGTAGAGTCACCACGAGAATAGTCGCAATCAAAAACGTCAAAGCATCTAGAAAAAATACTTGCCTCGCGCCGATGAAGGCTGCCACTCCACCTGCAAGACCTGGACCGAGCACTCCGAGCAGTTGGAATGTTGCACTCGACAGCGCGATCGCTTGAGGATACTCAGCTTTGCCTGTTACTAGGGGAATCGTTGCCGTGTAGGTGGGTGTGAAGAAGGCATAGAAAACATTGAGGGCAAAAACGATCGCGTAAATTTGCCATGCCTGAGTGACGAAGGGCAGCAGACACACAATCCCCATCCGTGCCAGATGGGTCACGACCATAATGCGTTTGCGATCATATCGATCCGCGATCGCCCCTGCCAGAGGAGAGAGTAGAACGAATGCTGTAACCCGTAGCGTCAACGCCCCAGACAAAATTACACCCGCGTCCTTACCTGCCAAGTCAAACGCTAATAACGCCAGCCCTACCCACGTTAAGGCATCACCAATCAGGTTAATCGTTTGAGCAAAGTAGAGTCGGGCAAAGAGCGGGTTTCTAAGGCATTGGAGTAATTGAGGAGATTGGAACATTTTTCTTAAATGGATTCAATTTTAAAATTTAGAAAAATTTAAAAAGATGTGATTTTTTCTGGCTATAGCCCTCAATATATCCCTCCGGGGGGGATCTTAATTTGTAGGGACTGATCGGAAGAAAAAAGGCGCGATCGCCCACTGTATTGGTAAAACGAATCGCGCCCCTAGTTTAGATCGAATGTACTATTGCTGTGAGCCTGATGATGATAGCACTGCGGTATTTACAGGAAAACTTGTTTCAACTACGTCAGTTTTTGGTTTGGGGATTAGCCACTTGCCAAACTTAGCGTAGATGGCAGGAAGCACCAACAAAGTCAACGCTGTGGAGGTAAACAAACCGCCTAACACCACAATTGCCAACGGTTGCAGAATTTCATTTCCGGCTCCACTGGCAAGTACCAGAGGCAGGGTTCCCAATGCTGAAGTTAGTGCCGTCATCAAGATGGCATCAATTCTTTCCAATGAACCTTTGACAATCACATCTTTGAGGTACATTCCCTGAGCAAACTTGTTGTTGTAGTTGTCTACTAAGAGCAAACCATTGCGAACGGCAACGCCAAAGAGGGTAATGAATCCGATCAGAGATGCAATCGAAATCACGCCGCCACTCAAGGCAATGGAAACAATGCCACCGACCAACGCCAAGGGGAGATTGATCATGATGGCGATTGTAGCGGGGAGAGATTTAACCGAGAAGAACATCAATACCGCAATGGCGATCGCGGCTAGGATACTAAACACCAGCAGATTATTACTGGCACGTTGCTCCGATTCAAACTGTCCGCCGTACCCGATAAAGTAGCCGTTAGGCATGGGCACTTTTTGCTGAATCTGAGCTTGAATATCGCCCACCACACTGCCTAAATCCCGATTAGCCACGTTGGCTGAAACGACAATTAAGCGCGAAACGTCTTCCCGGTTCACCACATTGGCTCCCATGCCGTAGTCTACTTTGGCAACAGTGCCGAGCGGAATGATTTGCTCTGTAGGAGTGGAAATGGGAATAGCACGAATGGCATCTAAACTATTACGAGCCTTGTCCGTCAACGAGACAGAGATATCAATAAGCTGCTGGTTTTCTGCCACTTGCGAGACCACCCGACCATTGAGCGCCGTCTCCACTACACTTGACAACTGCTCCATGCTTAAGCCATAGCCCGCTGCTGCTGCACGATCGTATTGGATTTGAACTTGGCGAATCGGCAGTTGCGGTTCAAGCTGCAAGTCTACAATGCCAGGAATGGGCTGGATGGCATCGCGCACCTGTTCGCCAATCTTGCGGAGTTCTGCTAAATCAGGTCCAAAGATTTTTACGGCGATCGCGCTTCTCACCCCAGACAGCACTTCATCCATCCGGTGGGAAATAAAGCCGCCAATGTTGGGGGCAACACCGGGCAACTTGAGGAACGCTTCACGCAATTGTTTCACGCTGGCTTCGCGGTCTTTTAGCGCTGTATCGCTCAGTTCCACATCCACATGCGCCATGTTGACACCCGCACCATCCGCGTCACCCGGAGTACGTCCCGCCCGCACTTGTACCCAGTCATACAGGGGATTATCCTGAAGTGACTTGGACAGTGCGATGCCGGCTCGATTGGTCATATCCAGCGAAACACCGGGAAATAAAATCATTGAGTTGATCATTGATTTTTCCTGGAATTCTGGTAAAAACACCCGTCCCAAAGAAGGCACAATCACACAAGCAGCAACCAATGAAGCAAGTGCCATACCCAAAATTACTTGGGGCGATCGAATCGATAGAGTCAGCAACGGGCGATAGAGGCGCTGTGCCCAGCGAGAAGCAAATGTGTTTTCTTGAGGTAGAGTTTGATGAGCCAGCAGAATGGCACACAAAGCCGGAGTAAGAGTCATTGCCACGATCAAAGAAGCCGCGATCGAGAGCAAATATGCCAAACCCATCGGGGCAAAAATACGCCCTTCAACGCCCGTCAAACTAAAGATGGGTGCAAACACCACAATGATGATCACCGTGGAAAAAATGACCGCCAAGCGAACCTCTACAAAGGCATCAAACACTACCTGAAAAGGGTGTTTGGGATTGCCTTGCGCTTGATTGGTTCTGAGTCCTCGATAGCAGTTTTCCATATAGACGATCGAGTCATCAACAAAGCCACCGAGAGCAACTGCTAGTCCACCGATCGTCATCGTATTGATGCCCAAGCCCATCGCTTTCATCAACATCAACCCCGTCAACAACGATAATGGAATCGCCGTTAGGGTAATCACTGCGGTGCGCCAGTTCATCAAAAACAGCAGCATGATCACCGACACGATAATGATGCCTTCCATTAGTGACTGTCCGACATTGCCAATGGCAGTATCAATAAAGTTGGACTGGCGAAACGTCCGTGCTACCTGCACATCGGGCGGGAAGGTTGGCTGCAAAGATCGCATCACCGCTTCTACAGTTTTGGTGACGGTGGGTGTATCCACATGAGGCTGTTTATTAATCATCACCACCACCGCAGGTTGCCCATTAAAGCTGGCATCACCACGTTTCAGGGCTGCCCCCGTTTGCACATCCGCCACGTCTTTGAGCAAAATTGGTTTGCCGTCTTGCAATTTCACAACCGACTGCTGCAAATCTTCGATCGCGTTCACTTGCCCAATTCCGCGCACTAATAGCTCTTGACCGCCACCAATTAGAAAGCCACCCGGAGCGTTGGAGTTTGCACCTTTGGCAGCATTGTTGACTTCGGTGAGTGAAACGTTGAGCGATCGCAGTTTTGCGGGATCAACCAGCACCTGTTCCTGACGCTCATCCCCACCGTAGACGGTGATATCAGTAACCCCTGGCACCGACAAAATCTGGTTGCTGAGCGTTCCATCCACCAGACGGCGCAGATCCATCAGCGAGGTTTGACCTTGCCCATTGACGGTGAAGGCATACATCAAAATCGTGCCGAGTGGCGATGCTAGGGGCGAAATTTCGGGTGGATGGGTGCCTTCAGGAAGCTGATTTGTGACTTGCTGAAGCCGTTCTGTCACCGCTTGCCGCGCTCGGTAAATATCGGCATCTTGGTCAAACACCACCTGCACCATCGATAGCCCAACTTTGGAGGATGATCTCACAGTGGTTACTCCCGGTAACCCATTGACCGAACTTTCAATCGGTACGGTGATTTGCGACTCTACTTCTTCTGGAGCCAGTCCAGTTGCTTCAGTGTGAATATCAACTTGGGGCGGCGCAAATTCGGGAAACACATCCAGTGGCATCTGAGTCACACTGAACACCCCCCACAGCGTGACCAAAATAGCAGCAATGACGATGAACCACCGCTGGGCAATTGAGTTTTTGATCGTCTGATTTAGAATTGAGTTAAGCATCTCGATCAATGCCCTCTCTTCTTGTTAGAAAAGACACTCTTTTTCTTGCGAGAAATAACCAGGGCGATCGTCCCCACCAACAGCACGGCTCCCCCGCCGACAGCCGTTAAAGTTCTCATTGGGAATCCGCTAGATTGTTGAGCGGCATCACCAGGCTGTTGAGCCATATCTCCAGAGGCATTATGGCTATGAGCTATTCCTTGGGCATCTGCCTGAGCATGAGTGGTGGCGGCTTTGGGAGAAGCGATCGCCGTTGGACTGGGAGATGCAGCACTAGTTTGGGTTTTGCGAGATTCCGCATAGAGCGACAAACTCCCCTGAGTCACAAGCTTCTCTCCAACTGATAACCCTTGAGTCACTTCGATCAGTTCGCCCTTCGTGGCACCCGTCGTAACGGGTACTGGCTCATAAAAATTGTTGTACTGCACAAAGACAAGCTTATTGCCATCAGTATCCACCAATGCCGTGACCGGCACCATGACAGCAGAGCTACCATCTGCGGCAGTCGCGATCGGCGTGACAACAATGCCCAACATCTGATCAGTTTCGGACTTCACCTGCACTTTCTGAATACCGCCTTGCGACTGAAATTCATCGCCATGCCCAACATGGGAAAAAGCAGTAATTGGCATAGACAGCAGGAGTATTGCAGTCAGTGCAGTCTCTAGTAAAGGTCTTTGTTTATGCCGCATGGTTCACTCGCTCTGGGTTTCAAAAAATCTTCCTTAGTCTGCCAAAGGGTAGATGAAAAGCAGGTGAAATGGCAGCGGTTTCGGTAGAATCAAGCTCGTGGTGGATTGCTGGAGCGATGCGAATTCTTTTAGTAGAAGATGAAGCGGATTTGGGACTGGCGATTAAGCAAGTCTTGATCGGTGAGAAATATGTGGTGGATTGGGTGACGGATGGCGCTCAGGCATGGCACTGTCTCGAAAGCCAGTGGACAGACTACACGGTGGCGATCGTCGATTGGCTTCTACCAGAGCTATCGGGACTGAAGCTATGTCAGCGGCTCAGATTGCATCAAAATCCTCTACCCGTGCTGATGCTTACGGCTCTGGGTCAACCGGAAAACCGTGTGGCAGGGCTGGATGCGGGAGCCGATGATTATTTGGTCAAACCGTTTGTGATGGAGGAATTATTGGCACGGCTACGAGCGCTGCAAAGGCGATCGCCCCAACTTCAGTCCCAAAATCTCACAATTGGCGCATTTACGCTGGATTACGCCAACAATGCCTTGCGTAGCGAGTTAGCTCAGCCCCCTCAAACCATTCCTTTAACCATTAAGGAATTTCAAATTCTCGCTTACCTGATGCAAAATCCCGATCGCATCATTGCCGGGAGCAAAATTCGGCATCAACTTTGGGATCTAGAAGAGGAACCGATTAGCAATGTCGTCGCGGCACAAATGCGGCTGTTGCGTCGCAAATTAGCCGGCTATGACTGCGACTGCCCGATCGAAACGATTCCCGGTCAGGGCTATCGCTTTAATTCTTCCCTGTGAATAGCTACTACCATGAATAGCCACCAACTTTTTCGTCGCAGCCGTACCCGTTTAGCACTTTGGTATGCGCTGGTCATGGGGGGGATTTTAAGCCTGTCGGGGTTTGGGATGTATCGATCGCTGGTGCAGTCCAATTGGGCAGCCATGGAACGAGAAATGGAGTCGATCGCGGGCACGCTGCACGACAGCTTAGAGCCAATGCTGCCTGCTTCAGAAGACCCAACGACTGTTTTACGGCGCATTTTGCCTGAACTTTGTTTAGCTGGACAGTCTTGTAATGCCAGCCCCACCTTGATTCAACGCCATACGACTGGCATTAGCGATCGCAGCACCTACTACATTCGGCTGTTCAATCATCGGGGTAATCTCCTCGCCTTCTCCCCCAATCAACCTGTAGCACTGCCTCAAACGTTCATCTCTGCTCCTTGGCAAACCTTTCGGAGTGGCAACGGCGATCGCTACCATCAATTCACTATCATCTTGCATAGCTCTGAGTCGCATCACACTGCACCTCAGAGCAGTCCTCACGCCTCCTGGGGCTACTTACAAATCGGGCGCACTTTAGAGTCCTTTGATGCTGAAGTCAAGCGGATGCAATGGATTTTAGTCATTGGGTTTCCCATCGCTTTGGGCTTGGTTGCCGCGTCTAGCTGGTGGCTCTCAGGCTTGGCAATGCAGCCGATTTATCAGTCCTACCAGCAACAGCAACAGTTCACTGCCAATGCTGCCCACGAACTGCGATCGCCCCTTGCTAGCCTCCTCGCCACGGTAGAAGCGATCCTACGCTTACCGCCATCAAATAATCAACAGGAGATTCCGATGATGCTCCATACGGTTGAGCGGCAGGGACGACGCTTAAGCCACTTGATTGCAGACTTACTCTTTTTGACCAGTCTTGAGCAACATTCATCACCAAAGCCGTTGCAGCCCTGCTGCTTAAATGATTTAGTGAGCGATTTGACTGAAGAATTTTTAGAGCTTTCGACTACTTCTGGCATTCATTTAACGAGCCAAATCCCTGATGGTGAGATCTATGTTTTGGGTCATGAATCACAGCTTTATCGTCTCGTCTCAAATTTGCTTGCCAACGCGATTCAGTACACTCCGGCTGAGGGCTATGTGATAGTCAGTTTAGAAGCTCACGATCACACCGCCGCCATTACAGTAAAAGACACAGGCATTGGCATTGCGCCCAGTGAACAAACCCGAATTTTTGAGCGGTTTTACCGGGTGGATAGCGATCGCTCTCGTAAAACAGGCGGTACAGGTTTAGGTTTAGCCATTGCTCAGGCGATCGCCCAGAAGCACCACGCTCACCTCAGAGTCGAAAGCCAGCTAGAACGCGGTAGCATTTTCACATTAGAAATGGCATTTTCCTCCTCTGGTACGCAAAAAATCGGCTAAAGGTTTCATTTAAGTTGATTTGCTCTCATTGATTTGAACAACCTTTCATAGTTAGCGATGCCCAAATTTCTACCCGATCGCCTATTTTTATTCGCCACTCGCCATTTCCCCTATTCACTTACGGCAGAAATTGTTAAAATCAATGCTAGATCTAAATTAATTCAACTGTACTAATTAAATTTACTTTTTGGGGTTGCTCAATGAATCAATGCATTTTAATGGCAGACATTATTCAAGAACCTGAACTCCGCTATACGTCAGACAACCAAACGCCACTGGCGGAAATGATAGTGCAGTTTGCGGGGATTCGCCCTGAAGATCCTCCATCGACGCTGAAGGTAATTGGCTGGGGCAACTTGGCACAAGAGATCCAGGCAACTTACCACGAGGGCGATCGCGTGGTGATTGAGGGTCGTCTTAATATGAACACCATCGATCGTCCTGAAGGTTTTAAAGAAAAACGGGCAGAAATGACCGCCACACGGGTGCATCGGTTAGCATCGGATACCGTAGCCACCTCTACCACGACAGTCTTGTCAACTGCCAGTACAGCCAGCAGTTCCGCCAGTCAGCCAGCAGCCAGCACTCCAAAAGCCTCTCCTGCGGCGGCTTATAAAGCTAAAGAACCCGCTAGCACCTTTCAAGCATCGCCAGAATCTAATTTAGATGACATTCCCTTTTAGCTACCCAAATTCCTATGACTTCCCAGCCCATTGTTAGCCTGATTCGCGCTCAATCCTACGATCGCGCTCAACTTCGCCAATCAATCGAAACAGTGTTAGAGCCACTCGGCGGAATGGCAACGTTTGTTAAATCGGGCGATCGCGTCTTGCTCAAGCCCAATTTGCTCACAGGGGCGCGTCCCACGAAAGAATGCGTCACTCGCCCCGAAATAGTTTATTGTGTGGCGCAAATGGTGCGAGAAGCGGGAGGCATTCCGTTTTTGGGTGATGGACCTGCTTTTGGCAGCGCTGAAGGGGTAGCACGGGCAAATGGCTATATGCCCTTAGTTGAAGAATTGGGGCTACCGATTGTGGAATTTCACGGCAAGCGCTATGAAACAATCAGTCAGGATTTTAACCATCTGCTGCTGTCTAAAGAAGCGATGGACGCGGATGTGGTGATTAATCTGCCCAAGGTGAAATCCCATGTGCAACTGACGTTAACCATGGGAGTGAAAAACTTATTTGGCTGCGTTCCTGGCAAAATGAAAGCCTGGTGGCATATGGAAGCAGGCAAGAGCAAAGAGCGCTTTGGAGCCATGCTAGTCGAGACAGCGCGCACGATCAACCCCAACCTGACGATTTTGGACGGCATTATTGGGCATGAAGGCAATGGACCCAGCGGCGGCGAACCTCGCGATTTGGGCATTCTGGCTGCGTCGTCTAATGTATTTGTCCTCGATCGCGCCATTGTAGAAATCTTGCAGGTGAATCCTGCTGCGGTGCCGACGATCGCCGCTGCTCGCCTTTTGGGGCTTGATCCAGCGCTAGACGCGATCGCCTTTCCCCAGTTGCATCCTCATGAGTTAGCCATTTCAGACTGGCGCTTGCCGGATCAAATGATGCCAATTGATTTTGGAATGCCACGAGTCTTCCAGTCCACCTTTAAGCATCTTTACATTCGTTTCATCAAGGAACCGATGGCAGCCTATTCAGCCCGGTAGATTCTGAGAAAACTCATTACCGTTTGGTAACTGTTGTATCGTCTTATTGTTTTACCCCAATGATCGACTGAAGATTGGATATGGTGAAACAAGAACATAAGGATTCTTTTATATTTTTTACAGATAAAACCATTTACTTTTGCTCACTTCGTTTGGAACTTGCTGCATGTCTCCATTGCTGCTGCGACAAATTTGGGGCTTGGTTGAAACCACCCAATCCCAAGTCCTCTTAAACTTAGATGATGAAAGTTTGGTGCAATGGCTGTTACGCCAACTCACAAACCAACGATCTCTTGATTCTCACGAAGCCAACCTGCTCAGCGATTACTTACAATCGCGTCTGCCACTGATTCGGGATGTTGCCCAAAGCCGTCACGCTTTAGTTTAGTCGCGTCACTTCTCCAATCTCACCACATACCACTGGATAAAAGTGCCTGGACCCAAGTCAAATTCGCAGGCAGTTTCCAGTAAATGTTTTGCTTGTTCCGATAACGATGAAAATTGCTGAAGTTCGGCGGGCAGTTCTTCTTGTGTTGCTAAGACTGCCTGCAACTTTTCGTGCAGTTCTGCGGTCGTTAAAAACTGCTCAGGCTGGTCTGGCTCTAGCACGACATAGGTATCACTTTCATATAATCGTGGATCTGGCATTGCATTAGCCTTTCAATCGTGGAGGAAATACCTCTATTTTTGCAGGTTTCTGCGATCGCCTCCAAGTATTCATTTTTCAGGCAAATATTTTTGATCAATCCAAGAACTTAAATCTATAATTTACCTGGCTAGAAGAGTCCTCAGTAGCTAATTTGCTGCATTAGTTGATTCATAACAATTAGAGTTGCCCACTTGAAAGAATCTAATTCTCAAGCTTCAAAAAATTTTAGAATGAATTGAGTCCTTCATTGTTTTGGACAAAAAATAAGCAGTCTGAAAGTTTTGATTTTTTATTTTCAATTTTCTCCTGATTGGTTGATTTAGCGAAGTAAAGTATTAATTCACTAATTTAACTCGGCGCTTTAAGCTAGGAAGGCAGCAAGAAAAGCCTCGCTGTTTTAAATTAAAGTATCCTGCTAAAGGCTATTAACTTAAAGTAAACCTCAAAAAGCTGTAACCCTCTTGAGGCTAGATTTTAAGCAAAGGAAGCGATCGCTTGAACCTATTAGTGTAGTTAAGCTTCAGGGATCTTACAGTTTTGGAAATCATTTTTTAGATACGTCCCTAGTTGTCCAAGTTCAGTTTTAATTTACAGGTAGATAAATAATAGCCAAGGTTTTTTTGAGTCGGCTGATAAAAAGCAAGCTAAAATAGTATGCGTATAAAAATCTATTTTATTCAAAGTTTCTTTTACTAAGGTTTTCTGTGGTTAAGATATTTTATTTAGTCATTTTTTCTGAAAATCTTTGGAACATATTCGACCACTCTTTCGACTTTAAATCTATAACCGCACACACTACACAAGACTAATTGAGGGCTATTGAAATGACACTCTCTCAGACTTTTTCTAAAGCGATCGCGCTTCTTTCTGCCGTTGCTGCTAGCTCCGCTATCTTATCCGCTGGCATCGCGTCGGCTCAATCCGTTAATCAAACCGTCAATGTTGAGTCTGGTAACTCAAATGTCGTTGTAGTCAATACTCCAACTCGCGGCTTTGGCGGTGCTTACGTTGGCGGTGGTGTTGCCGCTGGCGTGACCAATGGTGGACAACAAGGAGACGCGGCAACCCTGGGTGGCAACATTCAAGGACGAATTGCACCCTTTGCCAACGTTCCTGTTTCAGCGCGGGCTGCCATTTTATTCGGCAGGGAAACCACCGCAATTATGCCCTTAGTCACCTATGATTTGCCCATTGCTGCAAACACTAACCTTTATGTAGGGGGTGGCTACTCCTTCGTTGAGAAGAATGGTAAACCAACGCCATTGGGCAACAAAAGTGCTCCCGTTGTAACTGTTGGTGCTGAAACCAGTGTCACTCGCGATATCGTTGTGTACGGGGATGCAAAACTGGGTATCAAAGCCTACGAAAATAGCCCAGCTAGCGCGCTCAGTTTCCAAGCGGGTGTTGGCTATCGCTTCTAGTTTCCAATGATTGCCGACAATTTAAGTAGATAAAACCACTAGGCTCTTGCATCGGCAGGAGCCTATTTTTGATTTTCAATCTGTTTTTTCAAGTCGCATCAATTTTGTCCCTGTTTCCAACTGTAAAAATCCCCTTAAGTCTGAGTCAGAATTCTTGAGAACACGATAGGGTGCATAAAGGCAATGCTCTTAACGGGTGACAACCTAGCTAGACAGCTTGCTGCATGAGGGATAGAGCGTAAA
>QBMH01000107.1:0-7019 GCA_003249025.1 Leptolyngbya sp.
TTAACGAACTCTAGCCCAATGTCACTACCTCACTCAAAAATGGGCGAACCGTGAGCTGTTATATCCGCTTGCCATTCCGGACTTCTTGAATCCGATTCTCCAGATAATGCTGTGAAAATAGCAGCTTGTTTGGTTTTTGCTCATCCGTGACTTCAGCCTGGGGGCGATCGCTGAAGCTCTAGTGAACGACTTACTGTTTAGCAGTATGCTCACTTGCCCCTCCAGCCTACAAGATCGTAACCCAGACTGTCGAGATTTGCCAGAAATCCCATTTGCACTCAATCCCAAAAGGCTGCTACTCCAGCGATGGACTGAGCAGCGATCGCCTTAATGTTAAACCATGCCTCGAATTTCTTCGACCATGCCATCACGCAGCAAAAGCTCAACCTGCATTTTTTCGATCAAGTTATCCCCCAATTCAACGCGAAACACGCTGTCGATTTGTCCTTGGTTGACTTCTTGATCCATCTCTAAAACTTGGACTTGCTGAAGCTGTTGTAAAACCTGATTTTTTTGCTCTAGCAATTCGCTTTTCTTCTGATTGACTTGACCTTGAATGCTTTCAATTTGTTGATTGCTTTCAGAACCAGGCAGTTGCAAACTTTGTTTTTGAATCTCAGAAATCATGCGCTGCGCTTGCATTTCAAGCTGTTGCAGTTGATTGTCTACCTGATTAATTTGGTCTTGTAGTTGTTGCTGCGCCTCTTCTTTCCAGCGGGGCGTGACAATCGCTTTTACATTAACAGAACGCTTTAGAATCAAATGAGAGGGTGAGACATCCATAAAACGCTTCATTAAGGGTCAAGAAAAAGATGTTTAGGTGAAAAATAGCTTTCACGCATGGGTGGGCAGAAATAAGCCAACAATCAGCGTTTAGTCAGCCATATAATGCCTATCTAGCAGGACATTATGTCATCAAACAAACATCTCGTTAATCATACCCTGGTAGCGATCCATCACAACATTTCGACGAACTTTTAGGGTTTGGGTCAGCAGTCCGTTGTCGATCGCAAATGGCTCTGAAATGAGACGGAATGGTCCAATGCGATCGTCTGGGCGATACCCAGGACGGTTTTTCACTTCTCGATTCAGTTCCTGCCGGATTAAATCCTGCACAGGCTTGCTATCCAAGGTCAATAGTTTTTCAGACGCTTGACTCTTCTCCGAATCCGTCGCCTGCAAAGTATATCCTTGCGCTATTGCCCACTTTTCCAAAGCATCTACATTCGGAACAATTAACGCCCCCAGCGCTTTTTGATCCTGCCCGACCAGCATCATTTGATCCAAGTAAGCGCTTCGCAAACAGGCATCCTCAATCGGCTGAGGCTCAATGTTTTCACCACTGGTGAGGACGATCGTATCTTTAGAGCGTCCAGAAATGATCAAATCACCCTCAGCCGATAACCAGCCCAGATCGCCCGTGTCGAACCAACCCTCAGCATCGATCGCCTTTTGGGTTGCCTTTGGGTTTTGATAATAGCCCTGCATCACTTGAGGACCGCGCAGCAGCACCAGCCCTTGTTTGCCCGTGGCGACGGGTTGGCGGGTTTCTAGATCCACAATCCGCGTGTCCGTTTGAACTAATGCTTGCCCATCGGCACCGCGCAGATTGCGATTAGGACGACGGACATGGGTGATCGGTGAGGTTTCGGTCAGCCCATAGCCGCCCAAGATCTCCAGACCGACAATTTCAAAGAAGTCTTCCAAATGTTCGGCAATGGAGCCGCCGCCGCTGACGAAGTATTTGACGTTGCCGCCCACGCCATCCCGAATTTTTTTGTAAACTAGGCGATCGCCCAACGCGTGCAAAATTCCCAAGGGCACAATTTGGATGAGTGCCAGCAGGCGATCGAGGACAGATGGATTAAGATTTTCTAGATCTAAGCCTTGCAATGTGCGACGCGCCCTGATGAAGCGATCGCTGCTCTGCAAAAAGAACTGAGCTAGCTTCTGTTTATTCTTGGGTTGATCACGAAACTGCTTTTGCACCCCTTCATAAATCGATTCCCACAGGCGAGGCACCGCCACCATATAGTGGGGCTTAAATTCCTTCAAGTCTTTTTTCACATGGCGAATATTGGTGTACGCCTGGGTGCCACCATGCCCAAAAATAAAGTATTCAAACGTCCGTTCATAGCAATGCCACACGGGCAGAATGCTGAGAATTCGCTCTCCTGGATGTACCCGCACGACCCGCCCTGCCCCATCCACTTGAGACAACAGGTTCCCATGACTTAGCATTACGCCTTTGGGCTTGCCAGAGGTGCCAGAGGTATACATTAGCGTTGCTAGATCATCTCGCTGCGCCGACAACGGCTGAAGCGTTTGTCCGACACCCAGTTCCAAGAGTTGGGGAAAGTTCAAAACTTTCAGCCGCTCATCCTCATCGGGCGTTTCATCAGACAGCAGCACGATCGCCTGAATAGGTAGATCGTCTAAGCGATCGCGCAGCTTTTTCAAGGTGGCGTAATCTTCCGTCACTAGAAACGTGGCACCGCTATTTTCCAAAATAAACAGCAACTCATCTTTTTCTGCCTGAGAACCGCGCACCACGTCCACTGCGCCTACCATCATGATTCCCTGATCGGCAATTAGCCAGCGGGGGCTGTTGTCAGAAAATAAACCCACGCGATCGCCTGCTTTCATCCCCAATGCCTGCAATCCGGCAGCAAACTCCTGCATCTGCTGATAGAGCGCTGCA
Source organism: Leptolyngbya sp. (assembly GCA_003249025.1). Taxonomy (GTDB): domain Bacteria; phylum Cyanobacteriota; class Cyanobacteriia; order Leptolyngbyales; family Leptolyngbyaceae; genus ULC077BIN1. The sequence goes on from QBMH01000107.1 coordinate 2,702, forward strand.
TAGGTGAGCTTCACGGGCGGGACGCTGTGGGCATCTTGTACCGCCACAATTGTGTTGAAACGCTGAGCCGCGATCGTCCACAGTGCCGGAATCGATGGCAGTGCATTGTAATCAAAGAGTTGGGAAGATTGAGTCATGGAAGGCGTACCAGAAAGGCTCATACTTGGCTCCTGCATGTGCAGAAAAGATCGCTGAAAACATTATCTCAGCTATCTTGATTTAACTCTAGTCTGCGATCGCTTTCTAACGGTTGCACTGAACGACGGTCAATACTTTTCACCGGAAATGGTTCACCTGTCGGTAACTGGTCATAGAGTTATGGCTCAGAATCGGACACTTTCGCTAATACTGCATCAGCCGAGAAAAATTTCTTGAAATCTAAAATTTCAATTAGAACTAGCTTCTCATGATCAGAGTAATGCAAAATCACCTGTCCGTCGTCTTCTGCATAAGAGATCGGCTCATTGGATAGCTCAACTAGCAAAGCATCAACATCTTGACTGTAACTAATCTTTTTCATACCGACTTCTCTTACCTGGATAGAGTGTGATGACGAGAATAAACGATTCATATTCTCGATAGACTACTCGTAAAACCAACTTCTCATTCAGTCTTTTCTGGGCAACTCGCTTATCTTCCTCTGCTACCTCTAATTTATCTGGCGATCGCACAACATCGATTGTAAAAACTTCAGAAACAGCAACATTGCGATCGCGCAACAAATCAATTTTTAGCTTTGCATGATCACTAAATCTGATTTCCTTTAACATGGCTTACTCGGATAGCTGCACTCTTAATTGGTTGCTGCTTATCGAGACCCCATATATTGATAGAAGTAGTAGGTTGCCATGGGAATAATGGTTGCGGCAATCAGGAAGCCAAATACCCAGACCATTGCGTTGCTTTCTTTCGTTTTTTCAGGTGTTGCAAAAGTGCCTTCCACCATCACTGTATCTTTCACTTCTGGTGGACCAGGATCGGTTTGACCCGACAGCACCGCAACCAAGCGATCGCCCGCCCCCAAAAACGCCTGATTATATTTGTTGCCTTCCTTCAGAGGAATCAGCACGGTTTCCTGTGCCACGCTAGTTGCGATCGCGTCTGGCATTAACTGCTTTACTCTTTCTCCCGTGCGAATTCCAGTATTATTCGTCACGTTATCGAGTACCAACAACGTTTGGTTTGCCTGCTCTGTGTCTGTAGGAAACCACCGCTTAAACAGCTTGTCTGTAAACCCCTCAATGGTCTCTTCGTAATCCAATCGGTGAATGGTAACAACGCGGGTTTCTAAGCCAGACTGAGCCGCCACCTCTGAGAAAGCCGTGCTAAGTTTACCCTCAGTTGTCCGACTGAGGATTTCGGCTGTGTCAAGCACCCAGGTATTTTCTGGCAAGTCAGGAATTTCATATAAGCTGGTTGCACTAGCTGGCAATGCAATCAGTTGTGTGACGAACAAAACTAGCAAGACGGATAGACAGAATCGCTGAAATGCCTGCAACAAGGGATTTTTTGCAGGTATCAGCAACGAAAAGGGTGTGAGGAACCGACTCATATCAATATCTGTCGCAAGATTATCTTTTTCAAATACTACGCTTAATCTATCCCGATAGGCAATTCAATCTGTAGCGCGTGTCAGGAGTTAGATGTCAGATGCCCAATGTCAGATAGCAGGTCAAAAAAACTGAGGCGATCGCCAGAAATTGGGCGCGATCGCGGATGGGGTTAAAGGTGTAAACTTTTATTAATAATTTTAATAATCAGAAGGAAATACTTAATGAGTAGTGGATTTGGTCAGCCCAAACAACCCAAGCAACCTTCAAAAAGTGCTGATGTGCGGGGGAAAGCGGCTCAGAAATACGACAAGATGAAGGCAGATGGTTTGCCAGAATTCAATATTTTTCTTCGGATTAAAGATAAAAAAACTTGGTATCCCGTGGGATCGCTTGCCGTGAGTCGGCTGAACAAAATTAATCATGCGATCGCTCAACAGGAAGCCGAACTCTTGCAAGGAGCGTTCCGGCTGTTTCCTGTCCTCAAAAAGCATCAACAATTTCTGGAATATGGCTATCAATTAAAGCAATTTCCTGACGAACCCATTCAAGTAGCAGAGCGTCCCCAACCGGGCAAGGGCAACTTTTTAGATCAGCTTAAAAACCGCTTTTCTGGCTTATTCAAGAAATAGCGCTCGTTGGACTAAAGGATGCGTGGTTCCTGTAGTCCAACGGTTAGGGGTGCTTCGAGGGTTTGATGGGTTTGGGCAAGAATAGTTTGCAGATGATGCCACAGGCGATCGCGCTGTTGGGGATTGAGTTGATAGTGGCGATCGTGTCGAGAAAAGAGTGGAGCCGCTGATAATGCTTGATAATCGGCATTTTGACTTGATTCTAGTGTGAACAGCCTCGTTGCTGTTAAGGGTATTAGTCCGATCGGCAACTGCCCGTCTAAAAAGCCGACCAGCGTAGATTTGCAGGCGGTAACGTCCGCGCCTTGCTGCTCTAAGCGCTGCAAAATTTGGTTTGCCGAAAGGGTTTCGTTTGCCTGAATTGGCAGTTTGAGCAATTCTTGCAACAGAAAATAATCGCTGTACTGATGCCGAGTGCGGTCTAAAAGTTGGGGGGAGCGTGGCAGCAATGCGAGTCCTTGGGCAACGCGATCGCGGGTAGGAGTGCTGTTTGAATGAGACACATCTTGCACAATCTGCGCCTGAGAAAACTTTTGCCTTAGCCAGTGGGCGATCGCGGGAATCGAACCCGTTCCTCCGGTACAGACAACCCGCTGGATTTGATCCGCCGTCATTCCCGATTGACTCAACAGCAAATTCAGTTCTCGATTAAGCTGCTGTAAATAGGGCGACAGCACCCAACTATAAAAATCTTCATATTTAAGTATTGTTTGAGGACTATCGGCGATCGCGCCCACATCCTGCTGACACAGCATTGGCTTCATGTCCCTCACTGCATTTAATAGTTTTTGTCCCTTAATGCTGCTTTCTAAATGCTGCTGTAAAGCATAGCGAGCGTCTAAATCGGGTTCCCCTGGCAACGGCAGATCTAAATTTCCTAAACTTAAATCGTCCCAATCTCCCGCTTTGGGGTAGATCAACTGGCAAATAATATCTTGATCGATCGCTGTCCCAGCATAAGGAAGGCGACGCTGCTGCACCGCTGCACGGGTTAAATCCACTCCGGCTTGGACAGATTGTACTAGGGCAAGCTCAGTGGTAGTTGCTCCGGCGCTCACCACTAGCAGTCCTCCGCTGAGGGTTAGGGATGCTAGTAAAACGGTGTCTCCTGCTGTTGGTGCCCTAGGCTGATGCAATTCTGCAAGCAGCACGGCAACCCCTTCTTCCATGAAAAAAATGTTTTCCGACTGATGCACTAATCCGGCTGCTAACACCGCTTCTCGCATGTTGAACCGATAGGCATCGGATGCGCCCACGGGTTGGTTTATCACCACGCCTGCAAGCTGCTGGAGCGCCGATTGAAAGGCTAAATCATCCAGACCTTCTGCTGTGCAACTCAAGTTGGGATCAGCCGATCGCAGCGTTGCTAGCAGGGTTGTTAAGCGGTGTTGCACCTGAATTAAGGGACTGGGTTGACTGGGCGATCGCACCATTAGCGGTTCCCATTGCTGAGTGATGGGTGAAAGGTAGGGAATCGCACTATTGAGGTAGGGCTTGAAACTATGCAGCCCAGAGGGAAGGAATGCCAAGGATAACTGACCTTGGGGCGTGTTTTTCACCCAGACGATCGCGAATTGCTTCCCTGTCTCGGCATTGAATAAGCTAGCGGCTAAAGCGGTGGTGCCGATATCAATGCCCAAATACCAAGGCGATCTCGCTATCTTTCCCGTTTCACTTACATGAGAGCGACCCAAATTTTCCTCATCCAAATCCTTTGGGAGGATTGCGGTTAGAGCGCCTTTTTTTTTTCCTTAGCCTGCTCGCTCGGTGTAGAAGGCTGTAACGGAGTGGATTTCCCTAATAAACTTTCAAATGCCTCATCTAACCCCACATTGTCTAACCCCATGTTAAACGTGGTATTTGGGTTAGCTGGAGGACTGGCTGACAAAGAGTTCCCAGAAGTCTCACTACTTTCCACTCCTCCTTCGGGGGTTCTTCCCTCTAGTGGAGCCGGAGGCACAGATGGAGTTTCTGTCAATAAATTATCTAAGTCTTCTAACTGGAAGAGGGACGGTTCTTGGTCAGCCTGCTGCCTATAGGCGGGTTGGAAAGGCAAAATTTCCTTTGCTGGGAGACGGGATGATCTGACCTGAACAGAAGGAGCATCGTTAAAAAGATCATCCATACCTTCTAGAG
>QBMH01000107.1:7029-16156 GCA_003249025.1 Leptolyngbya sp.
CTTCTAGAGTAAATGGTAGAGACTCACTACCAGGGGATGGGGGGCTAGGGTAAGCGCCCAGTAAATTCTGCATTCCTAGCGAGGATAGGGAAGAATCCGAGAGGACAGACTGGGGCGCAGGGGGTAAGGTCACTGGCGCGATGCTTGGGGCATCTCCAAACAAGTCATCCATGCCTTCTAGGGTGAATGGTAGAGAGCCATCGTCTGCGACTTGGAGGGGCGATGATTGGACAGCACTCGTAGATAGCGGCTCAGCAGGACTTTGAGTTTCCTGAAGTGAAAAAGTTGGTAGGCTGGAACTAACGACAGGAGGCGATGAAAGCGGAAAGGCAGGGTTAGGAGCATCATCGAACAAGGTGCCAAATTCTTCAATGGTGAGTTCGGCGCGATCGCTGAATGATTGTTCAATCGGTTGTTCAATCGGTTGTACTGTTTCTTGGTAATCTTCCAGAAATAGGGCAAACTCATCTAACGACGGCGCATCATCGGCAATGCGATTGGATTGCCAAGTCGTAGAAGTTTCTACGTTAAATAAATCTTCATTAAGGCTACTGAGGGTAACATCATCTAGGTCAAGACTCACATTGCCGACTTCATGAAGCGCATCGGGTAGAAGATTTTCATCAAGCGCGGCGCGAGTAAACTGATCTTCCCCGCCTTCCAAAGCAAACTCGGAGTCGGGCAAACCACTCGTAAGCGCGTCTGACGGCACTGATTGAGGAGTACTAAGCATAGATGCCGCATCTTGCAGCGAAGACCAATCGATCGCGGGGGGAGCAATGGGGGTAGATTGCGCCGATTCTGGAGGGAGATCTTGGAATAAATCGGTTAAGGAGCCAATGCTATCGGGTTCCAGCGAGACAGGTTCTAGGTCTGTTAGTAATGATTCTGTTTCGGCAGTCAGGGGAAATGGATCTAGAGATGGAGCCGTAATAGAGACATCATCAAACAAGCTAGCGGATAGCTCGGTGATGGAAGTTGTTTCTGTTTCTGTCGCTGCCAAAAAAAGTTCGGGCAACTCTAAATCGTTGCTGAAGGATTCAAACGTTAGGTCAGCCAGCGTTGCGACCTGATCAAGGTTGTCAAGGTCAGCAGCCTTAGAGCCTATAGCGGGTGGAAAGTCATTGGATAGGTCGCTTAAGGGCGCGATCGCGTTCGGCGTGATGTTGCTTGCTTGCCGCAGGGAATGGTCGTTCGCCTCTGGTTCAGCTTGATGGGTAGCGCTATCCCCAAATAGGCTTTGGTAAAACTCATCCTGTTCAACGGCACCATCTTCTGTAGCCGACAGGGATTGCTCCAATGAAGGTTCAGTAGCGGGGGCTTGCACTAAGCTAAGCATTTGATCAATCTGGGCATCTGCGTCTTGCAGGGTAGTGGCAGCAAGGGGATCGTTCAGTTCACTGCTTAGGTCTTCCAGCAAGCTGAAAGCATCATCTAACTCGGCAATATCTTCGTCTGTCACAGCTAAATCCGATGTCAGCCCCTTAGAGTCTGCGATCGCTCCATCACTCAGATCTGGAAAATCTACTTCAGGTTGAGTGGCGGCTGGATCGGTTGATAGACCATCTAAATCTAGCGGACTTGAATTTAATCCTGTGACATCAAAATTGCTATTGTCTGTCGATTGCAACCAAGATTCTAAAGCGGCATCCAACTCCGGCATCGACGGCAGGCTCTTTTCCTCAGCCGCGCCCTCCCCAATCAGCTCAGTAGTAGACAAATCAGTTGCCAATACTTCGATGCCGGAATAGGGAAAACTTGGACTAGGATTGGGAGTGGGTGCGATCGACGGGTTGGCAGTTGATTCTGAAATTGGCTCAAGTGTGGGTTTAAACGACTCTCTAAGGACTGGACTGGCTGCTTCGATTGCGATCGCGGCTTGCCCTTGAGCTAGATCATGCAGATAGGATGACGCTTCTTGATTCAACTGCTGCGCCAGTTCGCTGATCAGCGCCTTAAACGCTACTTCGCTCTGTTGCCCAACGCTATACATTCGCTCTAACCCCTGGGTTAAGGATGCTTGGTAGGCGTGAATATTGCGTTGAAGTGACTCAAAAACAATGTTGAGGGTGGAATCTAGATTCACTAGCATTTGATCAGAGCGCGATCGCAGGGCTTGTAATTGCTCGTATTGAGCATTGGCAAGGGCACTCGGCAACGGATCTGAACTAATAGAATTTGTACCAGAAGAAAGCGTCTGAGCCTGGAGAGTGCCCAAAGCCTGCCCAACATGTTGAGACAAACTCTCTTGCAAGCGGCTCATCAGCACTTGAACCAGTTCATCAGTAAATTGTTGCGGGTTAGGAGATTGAGCAACCGTCTGATTTTGCCGTTCAGCTTCTAAATGACTCAGTTCTTTGGTTAGCAATTCTCGCCGCTGCCGCAAACTCTCTAGATCAGCCTGCATCGGCTGCATGATGCTTGCCCGCAAATAGCTCATTTCTTGCAAGATGGTTTGCATCATTTGCTGAGCCTCTACCGCTGGCATACCTGGCATAGAAATACCCGATGGGTAAAACTCTGGCGGATACCCTACAGGCGAAGCATTCGCTTCTCCTTGCCCCAGTCCGGCTATGGGTAACTGCTGTTGAAGCACCACTAAATAGTTACGAACTCGCTCCAAAACTTGCCGCTGTTGAGCAATCTCTCCAGACATTACCCACGGCAAGCGAGAATTTGTCTTTTGTAAGACGCTGTCAATTTCAGCAATTAAGGCTTGGATTTGATCCTTCTGAGAAGTCACAATGTAGCCCCTGACTAATAGATGAGGAAAGAGAATAGGAGATGTAGCAGCATCTTGTAGCTCATACTTCTAGAAAAAGTGTTTCAGGATTATGCTGGAGCGAAGCTCACCTTGAAAGCCTTGGCGATTTTGAACTCGGCAGTATCTGAAACTCGGCAGTAAATGATAAACGCTAGACATTGCTAAACCTTAGTTTGCCCATTGCCCACAGTTACTGCTCTATCTTCAAAATGTGTCACAATTCCGCTAACACTATATTGCTGTACAAACTAACACTATACTGCTTGTACAAAGTCATAGAAGTGTACGCCAGAAAACCAGGAAAGCAACATTTTTTTGAAAAGCTGATATTACTCCGTAAATGGTATTACGAGCGCGATCGCCCTTGTGAAATTTTGTTACAATTCAATTAAACCAACCATGCGTAAAAATCCAGTGGACTCGTGAAATACGGTAGGATCTTGAAAACGCAAAGTTTTTACTAATTTCTCCAATGAACATTTAAAGTGAACCTAGTTGAATTACTTGAATCAAATCCTAACGAGTAAACTATTATTTATCCTGACATGAAATCTATTGCCGTATCCTGAAGTATCGCTCGATGGAAGATCGATTAAGTCCTCGAGACATTCCCGCTAGTATTTTAATTCGCTCATCCCTCTTTTTTGAAGGATTGCCCGAAGCGGCGGTAGAAAAAGCGACGATGAACGTAGTAACCCGCAACCATCCTCCTAATCAAGTGATTTTGTTGGAAAATGATTGGGGCAGTTCCGTGTATTTTATTTTGAGTGGATGGGTCAAAATCCGCACCTATAATCTGGATGGCAAGGAGGTAACCTTGAACATTCTGGGTAAAGGAGAACTGTTTGGTGAAATGGCTCCTCTAGATGAGGTGCCACGCTCTACAGATGTCATTACCCTAGCTCCGACTGTCATCGGTAACATGCCTGCTCAAGATTTTGTGCGTCTACTCACCACCGAGCCACAGTCGGGGATTCGATTGGCAAAACTGATGGCGCGTCGGTTGCGGCAGGTTAATCGCCGTCTTCGGCTACGGGAGTCGGATAGCATGTCACGAGTCGCAGACATTTTGCTGTTCTTGGCGGAAGGGCAAGGAAAAGTTAGCGCTAGTGGAACGGGTACAGAGATTCCCAATTTGCCCCATCGAGAACTGAGCAGCCTTAGCGGTTTGGCACGGGAAACGGTCACTCGCGTACTCAGCAAGTTAGAAAAGAAAGGGCTGATTACTCGCGATCGCGATTTTTTGTGTATTTCTGATGTCCATGCCCTGGAGCGATTAATGCTCTAAGGATGCTGTAAAAATGGGCAGCGTATAGGGTATTACAGGATGAAGTTTTAGATTTTTAATATTGATGCTTAACCCCCGTGTACTCTGTCTTGGCGAAATTCTGTTTGACTTTTTGTCAGACCAACCCGGTTTCCCCTATGAGCAAGTCGTCTCTTGGACTCCCTATCCTGGAGGGGCACCCGCCAACGTTGCCTGTGCCTTAGCAAAACTGGGCACTTCTAGTGGTTTTGTCGGCTGTGTAGGCGAAGATGATCTGGGCAACATTTTGGTGAGGCTGCTGCAAGAAACCCAGGTCAACATAGACGGGGTGCAGCGCCATGCCACCGCACCGACTCGTGGAGTTTATGTGGTTCGGTCGGAAACGGGCGATCGCGCCTTTGCAGGATTTGGCAATATCGCCAGTTCAGACTTTGCTGATACTCAGCTTCAAGCCGCAGCGTTGCCTGTGTCATTGTTTGAAGCGGCAGAGTTTTTGGTGCTGGGCACCCTGGAAATGGCGTATCCCGCCAGCCATGAGGCAACCCTGCAAGCCATTCATCTGGCAAAGCAGTTTAACACCAAAATTTTGCTCGATGTGAATTGGCGACCTGTGTTTTGGGATGATCCGGCTGCTGCCCCCGCTGTCATTCATCAGTTGATAAAACAGGCAGATTTTCTCAAACTATCGGATGAAGAGGCGGAATGGCTGTTTGAAACCACCGATCCGGCGGCGATCGCCGATCGGGTTGAGGAGGTATCAGGCGTGCTGGTGACTGCTGGAGAAAAAGGTTGCGCCTATTGGCTACAGGGCAATCAAGGTAAAATTCCGGCTTTTCAGATCGATGTAGAAGATACAACCGGAGCCGGAGATAGTTTTTTAGCGGGCTTTTTGCATCAACTATGTCAACAGGGCATTCCTAGCCTGCAAGATGCTGATGTTGCCCATACCGTCGTTCATTATGCTAGTGCTGTGGGCGCAATGACCACCACGCGTCCCGGCGCGATCGCCGCTCAGCCGATTGCCGCTGAAGTAGAAGCCTTTCTGCAACTTAACCGGACATAAACTGCCTGAGTCAGGATTGAAAGCATTAGAGTCTTTTAATCCTAGCTTTGGTCTAAAACTCAGGTTAATCTCTAGACTCAATTCCAAAGATTTTTCTTGGCTCTAGTGTCGCTTTAAAGAGCCTGTGCTATCGTGCCAACATTATTTCCTAAAGTGGTCAGGTGAAATGGAGGCATTGTATAGGCTGTGAGCTATTTTAACGAGGCAAAGGCGCACTTCGTCGCGAGTCACCAAAATCCGATTAATCAAGCACTCCACCATCTCACTAATTTGCTAGCGATCGCTGCCATCATTTTTCTATTCATCGATTGGCGCATCACCTTAATTTGCCTAGTGTTCACTCAAGTCTTTGCCTTGGGCGGTCATGCCTTTTTCGAGAAAAATGAACCCGCATTTGTCAAATATCCCGGAATCACAATCTTGGCATCCCTATCCTGGTCATTTGAAAACTGGTTTGGACTACGCCAAATTTTGGCATGGAGAGAAGGATCGAGGAGTTAATAATTTTGAATTTTGAATTTTAAGAGTATTGAATTCTAAGTTTTCAACTCAAAACTGAGAACTCAAAACTATTTTCTAAGTTCTTAATTCAAAACTCAAAACTGAGAACTCAAAACTATTCTTAAGGAGCCTTATGTACGACGGTTTACTGGTTATTGATGCAGATGCTCACAAGATTGAAAACCCCTTAGTGATGCTGGATTATCTGGAGCCGCAATATCGCGATCGCCTGGGGTTGATCATCGACAGTTTGGGCGATCAGCGCATCAAAATTATGGATTTTAACCCCAAAACGGGGCAAAACGATTTGGCGCAGTTGTTTCCTCAACCTACCGGGTTAGGCAAAGGTGGATTTCGCACGTTGCACCCCGAAACCACACTGGGAGCCATGTTTAACCATGTGCGGATTGAACATATGGATCAAGAAGGCGTAGATGTACAGGTTATCTATGGCACGCTTAATTTGATTTTCTCTGGCTTACTGGATACCGATCTCGCGATCGCCTTCTGCAAGGCATATAACACCTACATGGCAGAGGATTGTCGCGGCTATGGCGATCGGATCAAGCCCATTGGCGTATTGCCGTTGCAAGACGTGGGCGAAGCCGTTAAAGAACTGCATCGCTGCGTTGAAGAACTGGGCATGGTTGGGGTGGCAGTACCGCCTAATATTCCGGTGCCCCATCCCCGCGCCCCAGAAGCCTTCCCCGAAATCCGTACCTGCAAAGCCATCAGCCATCCTGATTTCCGCCCGATTCTCCAAGCCGCTGTGGATTTGGACGTTTCCCTGGGCATTCATGGCGCACCCGGTTCCATGATGATGGGCGGCATTGCGGATCACATGGAAACCTTTGTGCTGACTCACATTTTTGTGCAGCGCAACCAACAGCAACATGCCATGACCCGCATGGTTTTTGATGGCGCATTTGAACAATTTCCGACGCTGCGGGTGGGCTTTTTGGAAGGCGGCTGTGGCTGGTTGCCTGACCTGTCCCACGCCATGCACGAACATTGGGAAAAGCGAGTGCGCGATTTTGATCCCAAAAATCCTTACCGCCCTTCCCTGATGGAGGTGACGCGCCTGATGATGCAAGAGCGCAGCGGTCGCAATAGCGCCAATGTACTCAACCAGGTGAAAACCCTATTTGACTTGATGTGGTCAGCCGAGCGCGATCCTGCCAAGATTGATGATACCAGTCTGTATGAACATGCTGATTTGCGCCATCGTGACCCGTTGGACTATTTTGAGCGGGGGCAAATCTTCGTCTCCTTCGAGTCGGATGATCCGGCTCCCACCTATCTCCCGCAAGCAATGGGCGACGTGGGCAAGCGGGTAGCCTGCTTCTCTGGGGATTATGGACACTGGGACGGCGTATTGCAAAACTGTGTTCGTGATGCCGCCACCCAAGCTGATTACGATCGCGATTACCTCAGCCGCCTCCTAGCCGGAAACACCCTAGCACTCTATGGCGATCTCCTGCGCCAATCCCTTCCTGCCTACTGCACCCAAGATTCCAATCTGGCGGCGGCTCGATAACGCGATCGCTGAAGCTGAAACCGAAACGGTGGGGAACAAAGGCGCGATCGTACTTTTGTTCCCCGCCGTCTGTTCGTTAAAGTTGATTCTGAGCGATTGACTCATACCCAATTAGTCATTGATGACTTGTGATGATAATTTGGTAGTGCGTCAAGAAAAGGTGGGTTGGGTAAAGTAGAGAGACATCTACTTTTAAGAATGATCTATGGAATGTTGGCTCTGCGGTCATCCTAGTACCCTCTCAGTATGGCTGGATTGTACGACCAAGCAGGACGAGGACGTAAACCCACCTTTAGAGAGTGTTTGTAAATAAACATTGCGAAAGTAGTTGCGAAATCCGGTTAAAAAGTGCACTAAAAAGTCAGAGTTGAGTGAGGTTAAATATGGGATCACTTAAAACTTACAGCAGTGATTTAACAGATGCCGAGTGGCAAAGAATGGAGCCTTTGTTACCCGCAGACAAACCTGTGGGACGATTGCGGGAAGTGGATTTACGCGAAGGGTTGGATGCCATTTTCTACCGGGTTGAAAATGGGGTGAAATGGCGAAACTTACCGGCTGATTGTCCAGCTTGGCAAACGGTGTATGGATACTTTCGCTTGTGGGTGCGTTTGGAGGTATGGGAATCGATCAATCAGGCTTTAGTCAAGGAAGTACGACGTTCAGCAGGACGGGCAGAAGACCCCAGTTTGGGCATCATTGATAGCCAATCGGTCAGATTGGGAGAAAAAGGGGGGAGGAAATCGGGGTGGATGGCTACAAAAAGATAAAAGGTCGCAAACGCACGGTGGGGGTAGATGTCTTAGGGTTAGTGCTCAAGTGCCATGTGGGAGCCGCGAATCAAGCCGATGTCAAAGCTGCCCCTTGGGTCTTGTTTTCGATGCTAGAAACCTATGAGCGACTGGCTAAGATCTTGGCAGACCAGGGATACCGAGGGGAACTAGTGGTCTGTCAAACGCGAATTTATGGGTTTGAGGGAAAATGGAGAGGTGATCCACTGTAGACCTCTCCAAATATTCCAGGAACCGACTATGCCCAAAGGTTATATCGTGCGGTTGAGTCCAGAAGAACGACAGGAACTCCAAAGATTGGTATCGACCGGTAAAGCCGCCGCCTACAAAATCAAACACGCCAACATTCTGTTGAGCATTGATGTGAATGGACAGACGAGGAAGCCTCAAGTGCCATGAGTTGCCACCGCAACACCGTTGCCAACCTGCGGCAGAGATTGGTTGAACAGGGGTTAGAGGCTGCATTGGGACGCAAGCCCAGTAAAACACCCCCCCGCCCCCGAATCTGTGATGGAGAGGCAGAAGCAAAACTGATTGCCCTCCGGTGTGGGAAACCGCCTGCGGGTCAGGCTCGATGGACATTGCGGTTGCTCGCTGACCAAGCAGTCGAGTTGGAGATCGGGCCAGCAATTTCTCATGAAACCGTGCGGCAAACGCTGAAAAAAACGAACTGAAACCGGATTTGCGGCAGATGTATGTGATTCCGCCAGAACAGAGTGCCGAATTTGTGGCTCACAGGTCAGACGTGCTAGAGCTATATCACTGTCCCTACAACCCCAAGCGTCCAGTGATTTGTATGGATGAGCAACCCGTGCAGTGGGTCAAAGAAACCCGGTTGCCATTGCCAGCCAAACCTGGACAGCCAGAATCGGTGGATTACGAATACGAACGCAATGGAACCGCTAACATCTTCATGTTCACAGAACCTTTGAGTGGATGGCGCAAAGCAATCGTGAGTGAGCGCAGGAGAGCAGTTGACTGGGCAACAGAAATTAGGCGCTTACTGGATGAAGAGTACACGGATAGCGAAACGGTGATTCTGGTTTGTGACCAGTTAAACACTCATAAACTTGCCTCACTCGATCAAGCCTTTCCGGCGACTACTGCCCGCCGTCTAGTAGACTAGAAATAAAGTAATACACCATATCTACCGAGTATGCCACGGATTGAGATTTACCTTAAGGATGAGGAACGCAAACAGCTA
>QBMH01000108.1 GCA_003249025.1 Leptolyngbya sp.
TGGCACCCGACCCCCGACCCCCGACCCCTAATTTCCTTACAAAAATGCCATCGGATCAATCGGTTCGCCATCCCGTCGGACTTCAAAATGTAGGTGAGGTCCGGTAGAAAGCCCGGTTGAACCGACTGCCGCGATCGCCTGTCCCCGTTGAATATTTTGACCTTCCTCCACATACAGTTCGCTAGTGTGGGCATATAGCGTGGTGATGTTGCCGCCGTGGTCGATGATCACGGCGTTGCCATAGCCTCCATACCAGCCTGCAAAAATTACCGTGCCGCGATCGGCGGCGTGAATCGTGGTGCCATAGTCCACTCCAATATCTACGCCAGAGTGAAACCGTTCGTATCCCAATACAGGGTGCATCCGCCAACCAAAGCCGCTGGTGATTTCTCCTAAACATGGCAGGATAAATTGCCCCGTGCCGCGAAAAGCGATGTTATAGCGATTTTGGGCGGTGTAACGCTGAATTAGCAGGCTAATCGTGCTGGAATCTTGCTCTAGCTGCGATTGGGCGACTTCCATGGCGCGGCGATCGCTTTTGAGCCGATCAATCGAGCTTTTTTGGTAGGCGATTTGCCCTTCTGCATCCGCTTTTTGCGCCAAAAGCTCTTGAGTCAGCAATCCCACTTCTGTTTTCTTACGTTCCACTGCATCCCGTTGACGATCAAGACGGTCGGCAGTAGTTTTGAAAGCAGTTAACCGTTTGCGATCGCTTTGGTATAAGCGCTTAAGCTGAGAACGCCGATCTAAAAATTCATTTAAGTTTTCGCTTTGGAGCAGCACTGCCCAGCCGCGATCGAGCTTCTGGCGCTGCAAAAATTGTAGACGGGCAATGGTAGAAAACCGCTTCTGGCGATAGCTTTGCTCCGCCGAAACGAGCTTCACCTCTAACCCTTGCAGGGTTTGAATTGCAGTTTTTAGCTGGGTTTCGGTTGCTTGCAGTTGGCTTTGAGTGACTTTGACATTTTTTTGTAGCCCCTTTAGCTTGTCGTGTTCCAAGGTTTCTTGGATTTTGTTGCGGCTCTGCTCTTGGTTAAGCTGCGATCGCTGCTGATCGAGTTGCTGTTGATGGCGCTGCAAATCTTCCACTGATGCCTGCGCCAAATAGTACCTTGGATTCGGTATTGCCTGGGCTGGCAGGGCGATCGCCAGACTGATCATCAGAACCCCAACTGCCATCATCAGCCACCGTGCGGTTCGCCAAATAGTGCCCCTGACCTTATTTGGCTGAGTGCCCATGTTGAAGCCTGACTCCTGATCCTTGACCCCTAAGTTCATCATCTAAATCGCGAAAAGCACCCTGGAATTTTACTCACCTTCTGCCACAATGGCGACAAAATTCAGCAACGCCCAAAGCGATTGACCATAAATTGCTGCCCATAGAGTTTCTGCGACAATATAGAAATTCGTACAGAAATCCGTGAATCAACTGAGAAATGATAGGTGAATTATTGAGAGGTGTCAGTGAAGTTACTAAAAGCTCAGGCAGTTTTAGTGACAATGTTCAGTATTTTTCAGTATCTTATTCAGACAATTGGCATACGAAACCCTTCAAGAATCTACATACAATACGAATAAAGCTATCGGTGCTTAGTCTAAGGCGTATGATGTTTCCAAAATTGTTGACTGAACAAATGATCCATTCGTTTAACTTTTACAGGGATGGTGAGGTGCGCCCAGGGATGCGTTATCAAAACGATTTGTATGGATTATTTCAAGAATTTAAATTAGAACAACGATTAGAGGTCTATCCGATCGCGACTGAACTACTAAAAAAAGGCATTCCTGTCGTAATTACAGCGCTTCAGCACAGTTATGTGGTGTGGGTGAAAATGCGATCGCCGACAAGGCTAAATCCACAGTTTGCAGCCTGTCAACCGATGCAGCAAAGCCACTAACTCTTACAGGCAGGCTGTTTACAGACAATGATTTCACTGGCTACGAGGCTGGATAAATTTACGAACACTATATTCTGCCGCTTCAATAATTTTGTAGGTGTTCTGCTCAAAGGCTTGATTAAACTGCTTCTCAGTCGCATCTAAATAATCTTGCGGAATTGCCTTCCACGCCTCGCGCGTTTCCCAATGAATCACTAAAGTGACTTCTTGAGGATCTTGAGGATTGATCCAGACCTCTTTCCCTAAAAAGCCAGAATGCTTTGCTAAAGCCGCCGTCCAAATTTCTTCATCTTTTTGAATAAAGACTTCTCGTAGTTCTTCCGCCACTTGCACTTTCAACCACTCAATCACCATCGGTCAATCCTTGCTCATTTCATGTAGTCTACAGTCTGGGTCAATCCTGTAGTTAGGAACTTGCGCGAACTATAGCTTTGGTCAGAACGCTTAGGACAAGGAAAAGCTGAAAAGCCAATGCTGAGTAGGCGTTCTGACTCGCCATAGCCACGTTACACATGGCTATGGCTATAAAATATCAGTGATATGGGTTTCGACTTCGCTCAACCCGCAACGGCTGAAGGTTGAGCGAGTCGAAACCTGTCTGGTCGCCCTAACTCCCTCCTGCAACTTCTAAGATTGTGTCTGATTCACAGGAATTTCAATCATAAATTCGGCACCTAAGCCAACCTCAGAAACACACTCCAACCGTCCCTGATGTTGGTTGACAATGGTTTGGTAGCTGACTGTGAGTCCTAAGCCGCAGCCCTGTCCAACTTCTTTAGTGGTAAAGAAGGGATCAAAAATTTGGGATTGAATTGATCGAGGAATGCCGGGTCCAGTGTCGGTGATGATGATGCGAACTGTGGCGGGTTGAATGGCTGTCGCTGGCACAAAATCGCTGGCGATCGCAATGGTTTTCTGTCCTTGCCAGCTTTTGAGCGCTTCTGAGGCATTCAGCAAAATGTTCATGATTGCCTGATTCAACTGTTGCGGGTAGCAGGTCACCAGCGGTAGCTGTCCATAGTTTCGTATCACTTGCATCTCGTCACTAAACTGGCTGCGTAAAAACAACAGCGTGCTTTCCAGTCCTTCATGAATATCCACGAGCTTACATTGGGCTTCATCTAAACGGGCAAAGTTTCGCAGTGAGAGAACGATTTGGCAAATGCGATCGGCTCCCGACTTCATAGACGTTAAAATCCGGGGTAGATCTGCCAGCAAAAAATCAAGCTCAATTGCCTCTCCTTGCTGTTTTAAGGTGGTGCTTTGGTTGTCCTGCTCTTGATGGGCACGGATCAAATCAGTGAGATCCTGGACATAGTTTTCCACATAAGGCAGGTTGCCAGAGATAAAATTAATCGGATTATTAATTTCGTGGGCAACCCCTGCCACCAAGCGCCCCAAACTCGACATTTTTTCACTTTGAATCAGTTGGGTTTGGGTGAGCCGCAGTTGATGCAGCGTTTCTGCTAAATGCTTTGCCTGTGCCTCGCTAGCTGCGGCTTGTTGCTGTGTTTGAGCATACAAATGGGCTTGCTTAATCGAAATTGCGAGTTGATCGGCAACTGCCTGAGCCAGTTTTTGGTCATTCTTCGACCAGTAGCGCACTTGGGAACATTGATTGAGATACAAAATTGCGTAGAGTTCTTCGCCTGCCTGCACGGGGATGACCAAAGACGATTTAATTTCTGCCTGTTGATACTCCAAGTTGTTGTGCCCAATCCGAGAGTCTTGAGCAACATCGGCGATCGCCACAGGACGGCGATTTTGAATTACCCACTGGGTAATGGGTCCGCTCAAATCAAACTCTACAACGGAGGGCAAAAACGGCGGTCGGCAGACCTCATATAGGTGTTTTTCTCGCAAAATGGATTGCCGAGCGAGCGGAGTATTCAGGTATTCAGCCGCACCAGCGGGATCGGGTGGTTTGAGGTCTTCAACTAGGTGAACCAAACAGCGATCGATGGCAAGCGCATTTAACAATTGGGCGATCGCGCCTTTTAAAATTGTTTCTAGCTCAAAGCTTTGGCGAGTTTGCGCCGTGATGCGGTTCACCAATCGTTCTCGCTGCGCCTGTTTTTGACTTTTCTCATAAAGCTGTGCCTGCCCAATCGCAATCTCAAGCTGTTGGGCGATCGATTGCAACAATTCCACTTCGGCGGCTGACCAACGACGAGGTTGCTCTGAGAAACAGGCAAGGAACCCAATGGAACCAGCTTGAATTTTGAGTGGCACCAACATATTCGCGATCGAGCCAAAAATCGGTGTTTTCGTGCGACTCGCTGAGCGTTGGGAAAATGGCAACTTCTGCAACCACTCGACGATCGCCGATCGCGGGATTCCATGATTAATCACCAGTTCTCCTTGGGCGATCGCATCTGCCAAACTGCCAAATGTTTGCATGGGATAGTAGCCTAGGCTAGACGCTATAAGCGGTGTTTGGATTGCATGAATCCCAGACTTTCTAGACTGGACGCTCTCACAAATAATCTGAACTCGGTGTGTGTCGTGAAAGTACCAGAAAAAACTACAGCGATCGACTTGTAATAGATCGGCAACTTCATCTACTGCCGTTTGCAAAACGACTTTTAGCTCTAACGAAGTGCGGATTCGGTCAACGATCCGTCGCAGTATTGTATTGTGCGATCGAGGCAGCCAAAATCGATTGAATGAAAATCTAAATTTCAAGTGACGAGAAAAAGGCACGGCGGTTAGCGAAAAACCCATAGTTATTTTCTAAAAAGATAGGTTTATCTGAAGGAACTTTATTTAGATGCAGCACCTCTTCACTATCATCTGGATCATATTCAATAACGTTTGTAGTGTAGGCTATCAAACTAGCCATCTCAAAATCAGGAATAGTGGTACTCAATCTTCAGCGATCCTGTTTAGGGTTCCCATTTCCTGTATCCTTTAGTTCACGCTTACCTTATGAAGCTGCTTCAGTTCAGCACCTCGCACTATTGCCGTAAAGCTCGATTAGCCCTGAGCTATAAGCAAATTGCCTACACTGTAGAAAACCTAACACCGGGTTTACATGCCCTGCGATTGAAACCGCTGACTGGGTTAACAACGCTGCCCGTCCTCCTGCCTGAACAGGACGGCTTGCCAACGGTGATCGCCGACTCTACTCAAATCCTTCGGTTTTTGCAAACCTATCAGCCCCATCCATCCTATGAGTTAACCGATCCCGTCCTCCAATCCCAAGCGGAGATGTTAGAGGACTGGTTGGATGAAAGTATCGGCGTTGCGGCTCGGTTTGTTTACTACCAGTTTCGATCGCGCGAGGGCAAACCGCTTGATCCATCTCTTTCAAGTCAGTTAGTCATTCAAGTCGTGCGGTGGCAGTATGGCATTAATGCGATCGCTGTGGATTTGGCGACTAAACGCTTAGATATAGCCATAACAGAACTGGCGCATCGGTGGAAACAGCCCTATCTGGTCGGCAATCAATTCAGCGTGGCAGATATTGCCGCTGCCGCTCTGCTGAGTCCCCTTGCCCGAATTCCTCATTATCGCCAAGCCTATCCCTGGCTATTTGAGCGGATTGTTGAGGTACATCACTGCTGTGGAGAGATGTTGCCGCCCGGTTTGGAGAAATGACGAATGACGAATGACGAATGGCGAGTATGAAGGGTGAATAAGAACAGGCGATCGCGTAGGGTGTGTTAAGCGCAGCGAAACGCACCACAAAGAAGAGAAGAATTACGATCGCTTCTTGCCGAATGTAGCTTGCAGATCTAGCAGGGTAGGCGATATCGGATGTTGGTTGGGTTGCGGCTTGATAAAAGTTGCGCCTGTCAACTGCATAAATTTCAGGAGTTCGAGCGTATGAATAAGTATCTTCCTTAAAGGGAGATATTTAGACCCAAAGTTCTTCGAGAACTGTACCGCAGTTGACCATGAGGTCATCAGGCACTTGAGTCAAGATCGCACCCTGCTTTGGCGATCGCCCAGACTACCACTCCCCAATTTTCCTTGTTTGATCCGTCCCCCTTGACCAGAGTGAATGCCCCACCTGGTCACCCATCCATGTGTTTTTACTTCTATTGAGGAAACAAGTTATGCCCCCGTTTGAATCCCAATCCACGAACCCATTCTTTGGTGCTACTCCAGATAGCACAGCACTGCAAGCAGCCCCCCAACTGTTTTCCACAGGCTCCGATGGTTTAGGCGATCGCTTGCAACAAAGCTCTGCATTCAGAGCTAGTACGGCTCTACCGATCCTGTCCGATCTAACGCCGCCTCCACCCCATGGAGACACCCTCAGTGCAGCCACCAACATTGGCACTCTCAGCACTTACACAACAGGAGGGGCGATCGACTTCACTGGCGACCAGGATTATTTCCGCTTCAGCCTCAGTAGCACCAGCAACCTCAGCGTCTCACTCACTGGCTTATCAGCAGATGCCGACTTAGAAATCATCCGCGATCGCAACTTCAACGGCACTGTAGATGCTGGGGAAGTGCTTAAGTCCTCCCGCTGGGGAGGCAGCACCTCAGAGTCAATTAATTTACAAGGATTGGGATCTGGCAGCTACTACGTGCGCGTCCATCCCTACGGTAACGCTGTCACCAACTATTCGCTTAATCTAACCGCCAGCGCGGGTTCAGGCTATGCGATCGAAGCAAACAACACCCTAACAACCGCCTATGACATCGGCGGTTCTGGCTACTCCTACTCTTCCGGCAACCTGAATGGAAATCGAACTTTCACGGGTTGGGTTGGCGATAGTGATACCCAAGATTTCTACCGCTTCAGTTTAGGAGCTTCTAGCAATGTCAGCCTCGCATTAAATGGGTTAGGGGCAGATGCCGACATCCAGCTAATTAGAGACAGCAATTTCAACGGAACCATTGATGCGGGAGAGGTGCTTCGCGGCGGTTATCGTGGTGGCAGTGCCTCTGAATCCATCAATTTTTCAGATTTAGCGGCTGGCGATTATAACGTTCGGGTGTATCGCTATGGCTCTGCCAACACCAGCTACACGCTAAACATGGGCACTCCGTCCAGCTTCGTTAGCTACTTCAGCGCCTACGATGCCTCCAGCGACAACACCTACAACACCGTTTTTGAAGGGGGAGCGCTCCGCTTTAATTACAGTCTGGCAACCGGAGTCGGGGCATCTAGCGTTGGACTGCAAGCCATCAGCAGTACCGGAGCCGTTACCAGTCTGGGAAGCTGGACTGGCAGCAGCACTTATAACGCTGTCATCAACTTGGCAAGCTACCCAGGACTGGCAGCCGGCACTTACACGCTGCGGGCAGTGGCGTATGAATCGAGCGGCAATGCGGTTTACTCAAGCTCCAGTTCCCTGGACGTGTTGGCTTGGGGACGCAGCACAGGTTCATTTACGGCTGATACCTTCGACTACTCGGCAGCCATCGGCACCGGAACAGTCATTCAAGGACGCGGCGGCACAGATACAGTGAATTTGGGCATCGATCGCGCTCAAGTGACAAGCATTAATGGCTTAAGCCTCAGCAGTTTTGATCCATCAACCAACTCGACCTGGTATCAGGCAACCTTCCGGGGCACTGCCTTTGATTACATCACGCTGGCAGATGGGCGCGAAATCTACATGCAAGGGATTGAGAATCTGAGCTTCTCAGACGGCAGTCGCTTTGAACTGCAAGCCCGTACCAATGACACCTATTACGGACAGCAGTGGAACTTGCATGTTTCCGATGTAGACAGTGCTTGGCGGTTTACCCAAGGCGCTAGCAATGTGCTGTTGGCTTCCCTGGATACGGGTGTCCTCAGCGTTTACGGTGCCGATATCCCAGTGGGCCGCCTGATTACCAATGCCACGACCGATGATACCGCAGATTCCGGTCATGGACACATGGCTGTGAGTGTGATGGCATCCACCGCCAATAATGCTTCTGGGGTGGCGGGCATTAACCACAATAGCAGTGTATATGTGCAAGACGTGTACGGCGGAGTTAATTTGCAGGACGCGATTCGGCAGGTGATTGACTATGCCCGCGATCGCAATATGCGGGTGGTGTTTCAGGGTGGAATTCAAGGCGAATACTGGCTCAATAGCGGCGGCACTCAGGCTCAGTTGCAATCGCTGATTTCCAGTAACTCTGACATTGCAGTCTTTGCAGTGGCGGCAGGAAATGGCAATGTTGCGCTCAGTGACGCAACTAGCAACCCAGTGTATAGCGCTGGGGTTGCCCGACTGCAAAATACGCTAGGGAATGTGATGGCGGTTGGAGCGTTGGAACATACTTCAACGATGGTCAACGGGCTAGACAACGCTAGCGCAGTCAATCGGGCTTCGTACTCTAACTACGGTACAGGCATAATCATGGCTGCCACTGACTCACCTGCAACCACCCAGAGTGGAGGCATGAACTACTTCAATGGCACCTCGGCTGCAAACCCCAACATGGCGGGGATTGCATCTCTAGTGTGGAGTGTGAATCCGAACCTGACAGGCTCTCAAGTGCGCCAGATCATTTTTGATACGGCAATGGATTTGGGCACACCTGGCGCAGATAATACCTACGGTCGGGGATTGGTGAATGCAGATGCGGCGGTGCGGCGAGCTTGGGCATTGAGAAATAACTCGGATGTGGCAAGTCTGCATTCCGGTAGCTCGATGCTGGCATAACCGATTGATTCCAGCGAGTCTAGGTTGACTGAATGAGTTGACGCAACTGTCAGGACGTTCCTATCGCGTCCTGACAAAACTTTCTGGGGAACTTATAGTTGATTGATTCAAGTCTTTTGGAGCAAGTGTCTTTTTGGTTTGAATTCTTATGTTGTCTTTTAATCAAGCTCCGATCGCACTAGTTGCGATCGCCCTGACGTTTTCATCCACCCCTACCCCCGCGAAACCTATGCAACCCTGTACTCCCAGTATTGAACCCGGTATTACTGTCACTGTGGCTGATGCCAAAACAAAAACCGCCCTTGAAGCCCGCATTGTGATTCAGGAAGGCAATTTTCAGGAGACCCTACGAGTTCAGGGAGCGACTGCCTCTGGACACACCATTTATGGGGGCGCGTTTGAACGACCCGGTCGGTATACCGTTACCGCTTCACTATCAGGGTATCAATCCACTGTGCTGAAAGACGTTCAGGTTTATAAAGCTGAATGCCATGTTGCCACTCGGCGGCTGGAGATCAAGCTAAAGCGCGCCGTTAGTCAGTAACCAGGTAGCAAAATGCAGATCGTTGATAACTCAAAACGAGTGAACGATATTACGATCGCTTCTTGCCAAATTTAGCTTGCAAATCTTCTAGAGTAGGCGATGTCGGATGTTGTTTAATTTGAGTTTGCGGCTGCGGTTTGGCTTGCGGCTGGGGTTTTGTCGGGACGCGATCGCGTTCTTTTGCAGGCACTTGCAGTGGCGTACCAGCAGACTTTTCACCCGATTTCACTTCACCCGATCGCATAGACAAGCTAATCCGCTTCAGCTTCTCGTTCACTTCCAGCACCCGCACCTGCACGACCTGTCCCACCTTCACGACCTGAGTCGGATCGCTAATGAACCGATCTGCCAGTTGAGAGACATGCACCAACCCATCTTGATGCACGCCAATATCCACAAACGCGCCAAAGTTTGCCACGTTGGTAATCACACCTTCTAGCTCCAGCCCCACCTTCAAATCGCTGATTTCCTTCACGCCGTCCATAAAAGTGGCGTATTTGAATTCAGCGCGGGGATCTCTACCAGGTTTTTCCAGTTCTGCCAGAATGTCGCGCAGGGTGGGTTCGCCCACGGTTTCGGTAATGTATTTTTTCAGGTTAACGGTTTTGATTTTTTCGGCAAACTGATGAATTTGGGTCAGAGGCAAGTTGAGGTCAGCCGCGATCGCTTCCACAAGGTTGTAGCTTTCAGGATGAACGGCAGTATTGTCTAAGGGATTTTTGCCATCGCGAATTCGTAAAAAGCCAGCGGCTTGTTCAAAGGCTTTGGGTCCAAGTTTGGCAACTTTGAGCAGATGACGGCGATCGCGAAAGACTCCATTTTCGTTGCGATAAGCGATGATGTTGTTGGCGATCGCGGGGCTAATGCCAGACACAAACGTCAGCAGTTCTTTAGATGCAGTATTCAAGTCTACGCCGACATAATTGACGCAGCTTTCCACGGTGTCATCCAGTTTCTTTTTCAGCAGCTTTTGATCGACATCATGTTGATATTGCCCCACGCCAATCGATTTGGGATCGATTTTCACCAGTTCGGCTAGCGGATCTTGCAAACGGCGACCAATGCTGATGGCTCCGCGCACGGTGATATCCTGATCGGGAAACTCCGCGATCGCCACCGGACTGGCGGAATAAATTGAGGCTCCCGATTCATTCACCATGACCGCGATCGGTTTTTTATCCAGAGTTTTAAGCACCTCCTTCACAAAATCATCGGTTTCTCTACCCGCAGTGCCATTCCCGATCGCAATTAGCTCAATCTGATGTTTCTCAAGCAAGTGCTTTACTGTTTTCGCCGCCTGATTTCTTTGATTGGCAGATTGATGGGGGAAAATAGTTTGATATTCCAAAAACTTGCCTGTTTGGTCAAGTGCAGAAACTTTGCAACCGGTGCGAAATCCTGGATCGATCGCCAAGGTCGGTTTCATTCCCGCTGGAGAGGATAGTAACAGTTCCCGCAGGTTTGCTTCAAAGGTTTTAATCGACTCAATATCCGCTGCTTGTTTCTTTATCGTTCTCACTTCAGACAGCAAAGAATTCTTCATCAAGCGGTTAAAGGCATCCTTCAGCATTGCTTGATAAAAGCTACGGATTGCCGATTGCTTCGTATGAATTTCCTGGGATTCTAAATAGGTCTGGACTGACTGTTCGTCAAAGTCTAGACTGACATGCAAGATGCCTTCTGCTTCACCACGATAGAGCGCCAACAAATTGTGCGAGGGAATCGATTTGACTGCTGCTTGATACTGGCGATACATCTCAAATTTGGTGCTACCTTCAGGATGATCGCCCTTGATTCGCGAGGTAAACATTCCGGTCTTCAGCAAAAAGTTACGCAAGTAGGCGCGCAAATTTGCTTTTTCCGCCACTTCTTCCGCCAAAATATCCGAGGCTCCGCTCAATGCATCGGCGATCGCCTCCACTCCCTTCTCACTCGAAATATACTGAGCAGCCTCCTCTTCCAAAGATTGCGGTTTCGCCACAGGCGTATTGAGGGATTTAATCCAATCTGCCAGCGGTTCCAAGCCTTTTTCCTTGGCGATCGCGGCTCTAGTGCGGCGCTTGGGACGATAGGGCAAATACAAATCTTCCAGTTCCGTCTTTTGCAAGCAGGTTTCAATTTTGAGTTTCAGATCATCGGTGAGTTTACCTTGCTGGGCGATCGCCTGCAAAATCGACTGTTTGCGCTCCTCTAGTTCTGTCACATAGGCAAATCGCTCAAACAATTCTCGCAACTGCGTTTCCGTCATCTCTCCCGTGCGCTCTTTGCGATACCGCGCAATAAACGGCACTGTTGCTCCTTCCGCCAGCAGTTCCAGCGCATTCGTCACCTGAAACGCCTGTAGAGAAAGCTCTGTTGTCAATAGCTGAGAAATATTTAGCATGACCTAACGCAAGAAAGACTACCCTTCACCAGGGTGTTTCCTATGATAGAAGAGAACAGCAAATTACGAATGACGCGTTGCGAATGACGAACGCAATATTTAACACTCGACATTTGACACTCGGCACCCGACATTTATTTTATGTGTGGACGATTTACTCAACGACAATCTGCTGATGCGATCGCGCAACAATTTGATCTTGGGTTTGTGCCCAACTCACCAGCGCGCTACAACATCGCGCCGACTCAATTGATTGCAGCGGTGACCCAGCCAGAGTCAGCAACCCAGCGACAGTTTCGGGTGTTTCAGTGGGGCTTGGTTCCCTTCTGGGCAAAGGATGCCAGTTTGGGGGCAAAGCTGATCAACGCACGAGCCGAAACGGTGGCAGAGAAACCCTCATTTCGGGCAGCGTTTCGCTATCGTCGCTGCTTGATTGTGGCAGATGGCTTTTATGAATGGCAACGGGTCGAAAGCGGCAAGCAACCCCATTTCTTTCACCTGCAAGATGATCAGCCTTTTGCCTTTGCGGGTTTATGGGAGCATTGGGAAAGTCCCCAAAATGAAATTCTGGAGACTTGTACCATTTTGACGACTGAGGCAAATGAGGTGTTAAGCCCAATTCATAACCGGATGCCTGTGATGTTGCATCCAGAAGACTATGATCAGTGGCTCGATCCAAGTATGGATATGGCATCTAAACTATTGCCGCTGTTGCGTCCTTACCCGGCAGATGAAATGGCATCCTATCCGGTGAGTAAAGTGGTAAATCGGGCGAGCAGCGATCTACCGGAGTGCATTCAACCAATCAATAATCAGTAGTTCTCCCCCGCTATTAATGCTGCTCAACTTCAACAGGTGCAGACTCGATCGTGCTTTTTTGGTTGTCAATTTGATAAGTGATCACCGCTTTGACCTTACCAAAGCGACTGTAACCCGACTTGTTCGTTAGCTGAAACTGATTCGCTGATATTTCTAGGGGATGGAGATGAATTGCCTGGGTTTTCTGGCTTTCCAATTGAATAGCGCCCGTGATCACATTGCGAATTTGAATACTTTGGATCATCACTTTGGTATCTGTTTCCTGGGTATTCTCCAGTTCCACAAATACAGTTGCGAAGCCAATATCGCGATCGCGCGTTGGCTTTAAACCGGAAGGAAGCGATCGTTCTTCCCGTGCCATTAGAGAAATACTTTTAATCAAAGCGCCGGTTTTAGTAGTCATTGTGTTTTTACCGATTACAGGATTGAGAGAGCTATTTGCCAGAAGTTTATGACTACAAGACATCAAACTAGTCGTTATCAACAAGAGCGTGAGAAATCTCATCAGAATGCTCCATAATTCCTTAAGTGAGAGGCAGTCAAAGGGCAGCTAAGCCGTCACTCCCAGCTACCCTCATGTTCATTTAGTTGAGCGCAGCCCATACATCAAAGTTGTCGAGCAGTTGTTGACGGCTAACCCAGCGCTCAGCTTGACCGTCATTGTTATATCCCCAGGGATTGTAGACGCGGAAGGTGTCGTTTATCGAATTGTAACCAATCAGGCTGTAGCAATGGTTAGAAACAATGCCACTGCCTGCCGAACCGGGAGTACACAGAGTCACCATCTTTCCATCATTGAAGGCAGTGAGCATATCGCCTACACTGTTCACTAATCCAAACCAGCTTGTCATGCCATGATCATCGACGCTGAGTCCTGTAATTTGGCGTAATGCGGTCGTTGCACTCCCGCCATTGATGCCTGCGCCATTGCTCATTACGGGAATCAGTGAAGTAGTAGTGCCATTGTAAGAATTGGTGTTGTCTTGACCAATCCAACCCGATTCATTGAACTGGGCATAAGCTTTTTCAGCCAGTGCTACCCACAATTCATTATTGGCATTGTTCACATCGCCGCCACCCCAGCCAGCGAAGACTGCACCACCGCCACCGCTTGTTGGTAAAAAGCGATCGACAGTGACATAATCTGCAACGCCATTGTTGAATAGGCGCACAGTCCAGCTATCGGTTATCCCATCTCCATTATCATCGTTTTGGCTAACGAACATATTTTGAATGGTGCTGGCAGACTGACGAGCAACCGATCCCAGGGCGGCTAGATAATAGCAGTCTCCGACATCGTTTTGGTCAACATCTAAGTAGCTGATGCTATTTTGGAAGAGGGAACCGCTGACGGATTGATAAGTGTGAGTAGTGGTGCGGTTAAAAGAAATCGCATCGGGGCGATCGGTGCCCAAGAACCATTTACCAATCAGTCGTTCCATTTGGTTGCCTGTGCTGCCAGCGTACAGGTTACCAATCCCAGATCGGGCATTTGCTGGATCGCTATTGACGATCTTGTTAGACAGGTTTTTGACGTAAGCAGGCATCATGTAGCCGAGATCACTCACTACGCGTCTCAGATCAATGACTTCGGTGGAGTCGATGACACTACCATCTTCGGTGCCGCGCAGGATTTCAATCATATCTTTGCGATCGAGTGTCCCATCTGCCGCAAAACTGCGGGTCAGATCAATCGTGCCTACATCACGTAAGTTCATGTTGTACCAGTCGCCGCTGTCCACGGTGAAGTACATCGAGGCGCGATCGCTATCTCCGCCACCACTCACCGATAGCCGCCGACCGCCCAACCCATTGACATCTCCCGTAACTTGGTTGGTGATCAAGTCGTAGGTCAAGTTCAAATCACGGTAGCCAGCCCTGGAATCAATATCAATGCGATCATCGGCACCTGTCAAACCACCATCGCTGTCCCACAGTTGCACATCGATGTTAATGTAGCGACTGTTCGCATTTTGAGTAAACTGCCAGTTGGGGGCAATGTTGTTGCTGTTGTTAATTGTGCCCGTAGTTGTAGTTGCCCCGTTCACAGTGATGCGGGCGTAGTAGTCAGCATCACCGCTAAAGATCCCATCGGGATTATCGATCGCAATTACTTGATTTACTGTAAATCGCACTTGGGCAGCCGTTTCAGACAGCTTCAGGCTATAGGTGGAAGCGCCACCAAAGCGATTTACCTGGACAAAGTAGTCGCCTGCTTCCAGATTTTTATTAATCGCTTCGTTCCAGTTAGAGCCGTGGTTTGAGTAAGCGAGTTCTTCACCAGAATCAATGATGCCGTTGCTGTTATAGTCGCGGATTAAGCGCATATCTAAGTCAGCGCCTGCCCCGATTCCAGTCAAGCCGAGGGAGACATTGCGGATGCTCCCGATGCTGAAGCGGTAATAGTCGGACGTATCGGTAGTGCTAATACCGTTGCGGCGATCGAAGGATTCCCCTTCGCTATAGCTAGGATTCGCAAAAGTTTGGGTTCCAATCAGCGTGCCAACGTTGTTTTCTGTGGCAAGCAGGTTACTTGTGAAGTCGGGCGATAGCCGCAGGGTATAGCTCGTGTCGCCAGAATAACGCTTCACTCCAATGAAGTAGTCGCCAGCCGCTAATCCATGCAGGTTAATCGTTTCATCGCTGCTGCTGCCTCGGTTGCTAACGGCGATCGCTTCACCAGAATCCACAATTCCGTTGCTGTTGTGATCACGAATTAGTTGCAAGTCAGCATCGGCACTCATACCTGTGAGAGTAAGGTTGAGGCTAGAGCCAGTCAGATTAACGCGGAAGTAGTCGATGGTGTCGCTGCTGCTCACTGAGCCAGTACGTGTAGTAGTACTGCTGAGTCCACCCAAATTGGTAGCAGTACCAAGGGAATCATCAGTGATGTAGATAGGAGTTCGGACGCGGATAGGGCTAATGATTGAGGTAACGTTACTCTCAGCAAAGATCGGGGCGCTGGAGCCAGCCACGAGAGAAACGGAATTGGTGTCGGTTAATCCATAGGCGCTGGTTTGGGGCACCAAAGCATCAGCTTGAAGGGGAGCAGCGAGAGTGGAAGTTCCAAAAGCATTGAGTTGAGCTTGGTCTTGGGAGGTTGGAAACATGATGGTAAGGGGGCTAAAGGATTAATGGAGCGTTGTCCAGTTTGTGATCTACTGGCGCATTTCGCTCTACTAATCCATACGATTGCCCATCTTGGTTTATGCAGTCAGGGTGATTTTAGGTTGAAGGGGGTGGAGTTGATGACTGGTTATTTTTTTGAAGAGTTAACTGAATAGACAAGGCGAATAGCCCCAGTGCAGCGATTCCCGATACTGCCATTCCTAGGGTTGTCATGCCGATTACAAGGGTTCGCACGGCAGCAGAAATTCGTTGAACAATTAAGTTGTCAGACTGGATTTTGTGGGCGGCAAAAGATAGGGCGATCGCGTGAGTCATCTTACACATGCCAAACGCCATCACGCTGGCGATGATGGCACCCACTACACAGCGTTGAGAGGTGAGGGGTTTGGTGTTTGCCTCAGTTGCATCAACCACTGAAGTTTTTGCCGTGGATTCTACAGATTGGGGAAGATCAGTCATGAAGGTTGCCGATAGGTGTACCTGCGTCTTAAATCTATTGTGCCAGCAATTCTCATTATGGAAATCTAACTGGTATTTGGTGGGATCTCTAGCTCTAGTAGACTAGAAATAAAGTAATACACCATATCTACCGAGTATGCCACGGATTGAGATTTACCTTAAGGATGAGGAACGCAAACAGCTAAAAGCGATTAGCTCCGTTGGGATTTGTCAAGTTCGTCCATT
>QBMH01000109.1 GCA_003249025.1 Leptolyngbya sp.
TCTCCATCAAACCAGTTTCTCTGATGGAAAACAACAAACCTAGAACATTACCTACTCACCGCTGAGCGGGTTGCGTCATTGACCAGCTATAACTTCATTTTAGAAGCTTTATTCTATGCAGCCCTATAGAACCCATTTGATATCTAGCCTACAACCCTTAGCAGGAGACGTTTTCGGTAAATTAACCGCTTTTGCTGAAACGCCTTGATAGTAACAGTTTCACAAAAGATCCAAAACAGGCTCTATAGAGAATTGGTATGACTTAGCTTAGCTCGACTTTATCTAAACACCAGCGGTTTTTGGGCTGGGGCGATAAATGATGGTTTCTATCATGCGGCGGCGATCGCTAGATGAAATTCCAACGAGCCGCACATACTGGTTGGAAGATTCGGCAAGGCATGTTTCTAAAGCAGCGATCGCGATCGCGCCATCCCCTTCATAACTGCCATAACAGTTCCAGGAACCAGTACGAAAGCGCCGTTCATCCACAGTTTCGATCGCCAATCGATAGCCCTGCCCCAAAATGCGGTTAATTTCAGACATCATTTGTGGGGTGAGATAGGTGCTGGAAGTTTGCCCAGCGTAACTTGTGGAATCGGGCGCTTTGGTGAGTGGAGGCGTGCTGCCATTCTCTGAATTGGGATTGTAGGCGCGGAAAAAGTCACGATCGTGAATTGTTTCGCCTTTAGCCGAACTCTGATCGGTCGTATTGCCTAGCTTACGGTTGAAGTAAAGGGATTTGTTGTATTCCTCAGCTAGGCGCATTTCCTGAACCCGCTTTTGCTCCTGCACCAATTCATTACCCACTTCAATCAGGTGGGGCAGGCTAAAATCGGGTGGGTGAAACTCTGGTGGACGTTCTGCACTGTTTACAACCCGCTGAGAAATTCGGTCTAACCCGACATTTTGAATAAGTTGACGAATTTGTTCATCGTAAAGGCGCGATCGCACTGCGCCAAAAAAGTCGATCGACTGGGTTGGAAAGGTATCTACCAACGTTTCAATATCTTGTTTGGCAAGCTGATCTGCTTGAAAAATGCCACCGACAATACCCACGCGATCATCCCGATTTGGCTCCCAAAAGAACTTTTCCATCCGCCCATCTCGCACCAAAGGAGCATAGAGCGTGGCAAAATCATTCCCCGTCACAATAATGGGAATCCGTTGAATCTGTTCAGAGTCGTAGCTGCCCGGAAGTTGAACATTGGTCGGATTATCGGCAATATTCATCAACGTGCCGTTCACCAATTGAGTGTTTACGGTGTATTGAGTATATTGATCGACCCGTCCGGCTCCGGCATCAATATCATTAATCATCAACACAGCCATCTTGCCCCGCACCTTCACCATCTCGGCGGCTTCTCGATAGCGCAACCGGACAAGTCGGGCAGGATCGCCAGCATCTGGACTCTCCAACTCTCCGGCAGACATATGAACCACATTGATGCCCATACGCTCAAACACCAAATCGCACTGAAACGATTTTCCTTCACCCTTGCGCCCGTGAACACCCAAAATTAAAGGCACTTTCACGTTGGGTAACTTTAGGTAATTCTTTGTAATATGAACTGACAGCTTATCGATGAAGCGAGGAGAAATATAAAAACTCATGGCACAGGGAAAAAGAGTAGCTAGATGGTTTCATCTAGGGGCAAACGGGTCAGAACGAGATGTTCTAAATGTTCTTCAGGGCAACATTCGATCACCACTTCAAACGCTTCTAGTAGTTTAGCGGCACTGTCGCCCAATAGGGGACTTAAACCCCAGACATCCTCGACCCAATCGTGAGGAGAGGTTTCTTCAAAAATTAGGCGTTCAAACAGTTGTTTTATTTCAGTTTTAGAAAGAGCCATAGGAAGTTGTATGTCGGAATAGTAGGAAAGTTTTGAGGCTTCGACGTGAGCTTTCGACCTGAGCGCCTTTCGGCTTGAGCGCTCAGCCGAACGTTTTGAGTTTTAAGGTCAAATCTACTCGGCGTTTCCATTTTAGACATCAAAGATACTTGAATGGAGTACCCAAAGTGATACGGGTTAGAAATCTATCCAGTTTTTCCGTTGAGCGGATGAAAGTATTCGGGATGCCAGCGATCGCGCTCTGAGATCTGGTTTGAGATCACCCTTACTCCTTCCTCCGCTAATAATTCTGCCTGTCGAGGAATATGTTGGGTGAACAAGCTACCGTCGATCGCCACCAGCCGATGAACAGGCAAGCTAGCGGCGGTCTTCTTGATCAAACTGGGAAACGATCGATAGTAAGCTCTAGAAACGCCAAGCGCCAGCACCAAATCTGCTGTAGTCGCCACTTTGCCGGGGGGAATTCTAGCCACAAATTCATGAAACCGAATCCTCGTGTCGTCTGAAAGCGCGGGTAACTGGAGTGAGGTTGGCACAACGCGATCGCCTATCGCGATCTCGCCACTTTTCACCACCATTCCCAACCAGCCCCGCCGACCCACAATGCGCTTTGCCAATCCTTTTTGCAGCGTTTCTAGATAATTACAAGGCTCACATAAAAACGTTGGACGAATCAAGGCTTCCCCAATTTGAATAACCTGACCCGATACAAACGGTTCTAACACTCCATCTAACAAAACATTTTCCTGCAAGAGACCCGGCTGTAAGCCAAAGGTTTCAAGAGTTAGTAGATCAACCATTAACATCTGTCGAGGGCTGCCAACCCGAGCATTTTTGTCGGTTTGAATACCTAACTCTTGCACCAAATCAAGGCGTTGACGCTCTACTACAAGACGGGAAGAAGATTGAACTTTGATGAATAACTTTGCAACATGCATAGACCCAAAAAAATCCAAAATTTTGCAAAAGAAGATAGGTTTGGAGCATGAGATTTAGGGTGTACTTCCTAGGCACTCTACCGGGGTTTCCCAATGAGAATGGGGAACTACTGTTTGAGCTTGAGCAATCAGGGAAACAACTCCATTAGGGGCGATCGCCACTCCTTGGGCTTCAACAACTGAGTGGGTGAATGTTAGGTGCCCAGTGCCAGCATTCATAATCTGTTCCCTACTTGCTATTGGTCTTCCAGGGATTTCTTTTGTTTCTACTAGGTTTACTAACACCTGACTACCGCCAAAGCTATCCTCTGGGCTAGTTGGCAAGCCTCCGCGACCGAGTGCAACAAATCGATTCTCTTTGGTCGATTGCCTTCCGGCAGAGCATCCTAACGCAATGCGACTCGCAGGATCGATTAAGTTGAGCGGTAACGTAACTAAGCCGCGATTAGGATCAATGTTGGGTAGGTTGAGGATAACAGTGCCGTTGATGCCAAATTGAGAACTAGCGGTGATATCGCTGAAGGAGGTGAGTTTAGGCTGGAATCTTAGCCCAAAAATGCCTTGAGCGGTGATGTTGATTTTGCCGCCATTTCCGGTGAAAGCGTTGGCGCGGATATCGCTGTTTTCGCCTAAAACCCCAACAATGAACAGCGCCTTAATGGTAATGTTGCCCCCGTCACCGCTGCCTTGGGCGGTGCCTGCGGTCGCTGAGATCAAGCTATTTCTGCGTAATAGTAAGATATCTCGAATATCCAGGTTAATGTTGCCGCCCTGGGCGCTAGCGGTTTCAGCAGTGAGGAAGCCGCGATCGCTAAGCGTGACCCGATTTGCCTTCATTTGGATGCTGCCACCCTGCCCCGTGCCTAAGCTATCGACTGCAATGCCAGCATCTTGCCGAATCGATGCAGCGTTAGTGTTAACGAAAATACTGCCGCCGTTGCCTGTGGAGCCTGCTACGGTATTGGCAAATAAGCCCGTTCCTGAATCGGCTAGGGTGAATTGGGTGGCAGCGTTGACAAAAATATTCCCCGCTTGCCCACTATTAAAGGTCGTGGTTCGCAGTTGTCCGCCTGTGGCGACATTAAACTGATCGACAGTCACAAAAATACTGCCGCCTTTAGAGGCGGTGTAGGTTTCGGCACTGAGAACAGCGCGATCGCGAATTTCTAAGATGGGAGCAATAATCCGCAGGCTGGCACCGTCGCCGATCGCCCCGCTCGTGGTTTGAACATCGCCACTGCCCGACCGGATGGCGCTGTTCGCTCCAGATAGCGCCACTGCATTCGTTGCCGTAATTTGGATAGCGCCTGCATTACCGCGTCCTAAGGTTTTACTCTGGATCAAGCCCCCCGTCAGCGCTAGGGTTTGGGTTTGAATCTCAATCGCACCACTGATGCCTGCGGAACCGGCGGCGACTCCGCTGAGGATGGATGCTCCATTGGTTAATGTGGTGGCTCCTGTATTCAGGCGAATAGTGCCGCCATTGCCCTGCCCAAAGGTAGTAGCCGCGATCGCGGCTCCATCCCACACAGTCAACTGCGGCGTTTCAATGAAAATGGTACCTGCATTTCCAGTTGAAATATTATCTGTTTGAGTAAAAATTCCAGTGGGGAAGATGTCATTCGAATTGACCTTATCCTTGGTGGTGCCTGTGGGCAAATAGCTTCCTACATCCCCTCCCCGAGGAATTCTCACAACTCCCGCCGGGTTCTGCTCTACACCAGGATTTACCCCGGGGGGCAAAACTCCGCTCACATCAATGCTTTCGGTGGCACGAATCGTAATGTTGCCGCCATCGCCGTCGCCGTGGGTCGATGCCGAGATCTGAGCACCATCTTGAATCCGTACCGATCGTGCATCAATCCGAATATCTCCGCCCCGCCCTATCCCAAAGGTATCAGTGGCAATAATCGGGCTGACTGGCTGAGGGAGACCGGTATTACGAATCCGAGAAAAAACGTCGCCACCGGCGATCGCCGTAATGTTGCCAGAGCCTAATTTACCGCTGGTATTGAGATTGTTAAAGTCAATGTTATCGGCTGCTTGCAGAAAAATGCTGCCGCCCTGCCCTTGCTCGGAAAAAGCGATCACGCCATTGGAACTGAGGTTACTCGTCCGATTCAAACTGCCGCGATCCGCCGTAATGGCAATGTCACCGCCCTGTCCTGACTGCGATTGTGCCACGACAAACGTGGTTGTTATGCTGCCATCCTGATTCGCGATCGCCACATTGCCGCCGCGTCCTGCCCCCTGTGACGCAGACAAAATCCCGTTGACGTTAATGTCGCCGCCGCTATTGCGCACCTGCACCAATCCCCCATCTCCAGTGCCGGAATAGGAGAAAAGCTTCCCTGTGGCGATCGTGCCGTTGGTGGTGGAAACGCTGATATTACCGCCGTTGCCACCAAAACCAATCGTTTGAATGTCGTTGTCTGGTGCGATGAAAATATTGCCGTTGGTGGTAGCAAGGGTCGCTGTGCCGCCAGTGCCGCCCCCAAAAGAGTTGGCAATAATCTTATTTGCCTCGATGTTGCCGTTGCTGCTGGCAAGGGTGACTGCGCCGCCAGCGCCATTCACTGCAAAGGTGTTAATTTCTCCCACTGTAATGTTGCCGCTAATGGGGGAGTTGAGGGGATCACCTGCAATAATCTGGATGCTGCCGCCATTCCCCGGATCGACCGTAAACGCAGTAAGTTTGGTGGTAGTAATCGAGCCGTTGCCCGTGGAAAGCGCGATCGCCCCCGCCACCCCCGCCGCCGTGGAAAAGGTATTCAGTTCATCGGCAACACTAATATCCCCGCTTTGAGTGCGAATATTCACGCCGCCGCCATTGCCGCCTAGGGAAAAAGCCAGCACTGTTCCCCCCAACCGAATGTTGCCATTGCCCGACACGATGTTGACCGCCCCCGCATTCCCAGCGCCCAAGGAAAACGGGATAACGGGACCGCCAATGGTAATGTCTCCATTGCCTGTAGAGACGCTGATTGAGCCTGCATTGCCCGTGGGGAACTGCGCCGACAGCAACGTTTGAGTATTAATGTTGCCGTTGGGCGTAGCTAAAATGATTGGTCCGCCATTGGTTAGCACGTCGCCAGCGATAGTGATGCTTGCCGGAAGCCCTGCTGCGGCTTGAAAAGTTGCACCACCGTTGATAAGAGGCAACCCTGTAGGCGCATAGGCTAATGCTGGTCGTCCTGCCCTCACAATAAAGGCGTTTGAGCCACCTAGCGCAGCCAAATCGGGATCAGGATCAGCCGGATTAAAAGTAATGTCATTGCCATTAATCGTCACCGCGCCGTTAAAGCGAACGCTGCCCAAAGACTCTACCAGCAACGCCACGCCATTGTAATCGCCAATAATCTCCACATCCCCAACTGCACTAATGATTGGGTCATACAAGCTGCGGAACTGAGCCGCCCCACCCGACACACTTCTGACCTGAAAACTGCCTCCCGTGGCGAATCGGGCATCTCCCGAAATGATGCCGTCACTCAGCAGGCTAAGATTGCCACCACTTTGGAAGGGAACTTGACCTGGATGACTCAACGCTAGAATGTCGATCGCGCGATCGCCCTGAATCATCAAATCTCTGCCAGACTGCGCCAAAAAGGGAGTCGTTGCCGTATCCCGAATTTGCACCGTATCCTGTGCCTTCAAGGTCAAATCTCTGCCTGCGATTAGCTGCCCTTGTAAGTCCAAGTGGGTTGCTTCCAGGATTAGGTCTTGTCCCGCACTTAAGTTTCCCCGATTGGCGATCGTTCCGGATGAAATACTTCCCGATTGCAATCCCAGAGGCACATTCACCGCTAGTAATGGGGGTGCCTGGGGATTGGTTGCACTAAACTCGCTGCCATCCGAAAACTTGAAGCTATTAGCAGTGCTGGCAAAAAACGAGCCGCCAATTTGCAACCGTGCATTTTGCCCAAACACAATGCCATTGGGATTGAGCAAGAATAAATTGGCGGTGCCGTTGGCGCGGATTAACCCATCAATATTTGAAAGATTATTGCCCGTTACCCGCGTCAAAATGTTCTGGATCTGTGGGGTGTTGTTGAACCAGGCAGATCCCCCGATGGGAATGGAAAACTCGCGAAAGCTATGAAACAAATTCACGCCGCGCACGGTGCCGCCGTCAATGGTGCAAACGGTGCAGCCCTGTGTCACTTGGGAGTTAACCGGAAGGGTTGCGTCAGGAATGAGTTGGGCACTGGTTGAAGTGGCAATAAAGGTGGCGATCGCATTCACAGCGCAACCAATCCAAAGACGAGAGACGACCTGCGGCATAACTGTTCATCTCATGTGAATAGCAAAGTATGAATAGCTAATACGATATCCGGTTTAGTGAGAAATCACCCATACAATTGCTTATACTTTGACGAACTTTAAAACTGAGTATTGAATTACAAAGAGACGGTAATAAAACGCCTCAGCAAAAGCAATCTCCATCAATTCTATAGTTCTGTTGCCAACCACCATAAGCCCACCATCTCTAGCAAATTTCACCCAATGTTGTATGACATTTTTTAGCGTGGAACATCGCAAAATCACTGCTTGCCCTCACTAATTTTTAGCCCAATAGCCCGCCGGGGCTAGGTGCTAATACACTTAATCCATCTGGAATGCATTCCAGGCTAATCGGTGTCATGCCAATGATTTCACCATCCACCACCACTTTTTGCGGTGGAGTTGTCGTGATGGTAATTTTTTTAGCGCGCCCATGCAGAACATTTTGCTGTTGGGCATCAACTCCCACCAGGGCAGACCCCAGCATTTTTACCATCGTGGTGACTGCCTGCATCTTTGTTTCGCTAGTGCCAATAGTAATGTCCAGCAGTCCATCATCGTAGATCACCTGTCCGGCTCCTTGTGCCAAGACAGAAGTTGGAGGAGCCGCATTGGCAACGGTAATCGCAGATGCCTGAATGTGATAAGTTTCTCCATCCGCTTCAATGTCTGCTTCAAAGGGTTCCTGAGTGTCTAACGTTTGCCAACCTGCCATCAAATAAGCCATCGCGCCCCACTGATTTTTTAATTCGCGACTGGCTAAGTCTACGGCTTCTGCTTCGTAGCCTACGCCTGCCAGCAATATCATCGGTAATCCGTTACAGCGGGCAGCATCAATGGTGCGAGTATATCCTGCCAAAATCACCTGGCAAGCTGCCCGAATAGGTAAGACGCGGGGCATCCCTAAAGCAGCCGCGAATGCATTGGCAGTGCCACGGGGAATCACACCCAAAGAAATACCTGTGCCAATCAACGCTCCGGCAACAGCGGAAACGGTGCCATCACCACCAGACGCAATCACAATATCGGCATTGGCAGCGATCGCCTCACTCACCAATTCTGTAGGATTCACTTCCGCAGTAGTAACATGAACATGCAAACTCATATGGGGTCGCAGCAGTTGCCGAATTAAATCCAAATCTTGTTCACCCGATCCCTGCCCTGCAACGGGATTGTAGATCAAATGAGCAACCTGGCTTTTTGCTAAGCGACGGATAATTGCCTCAGCCGTACTGAGATTCGTGGCGAGAGGCACATCATGAACATTACAAACTCGCAGCAATGCCTGAATATCAGGCTCGTGGGGCTGGGCATAGAGCGGATCAACCAGAAAGATAACTGCCATCAGATTGCCAGCACAAATTTCTGCGGCAATCTGAGTATCACCTCCTAAAGCTCCCGACAGCTTGCAGTCAATCGATAACCCTGTGGCATCCTGAATCCGCCGACCTGTTGTGCCAGTGGCAATCAGGCGGTGACGCGCTAAGACAGGCGCATAGGTTGTGGCAAAGCTGACAATAGCGTCTTTTTTAGAGTCGTGAGCGACGAGGGCAATAGTTGCAGACATAACAGCCTTGTAGCGAACCGTAGATTAATTAAGACACTATAAAAATGATACGGTATGCCATCGCAGTTTAAGAGATTCCTAAGGATAAACTCTAGTGGATCATCTGGCATGAGCATCGCCATTTATGACAGCTTAAAAGCCCACTGGATAAGCTTTTTGATTCCTGTCCTAATACAAAGTACCCCCCTAGCTGTTGCCATTTGCGTAATCTAAGCCAGACAGTCATTATTCTGGCTTGCTAGTCATTGTTCTGGCTTGCTAAAAATAGCAAGCTATATTTACGCTAACTAAAAGTTAAGGGTAACCCGATGGCTACCCTTAACTTTGCATCTAAATTCAGCAATGCTGATTAACTTTCTTAAGTATGGTGACTTTGATAAGGTCTTCCTTCTATGTATAGAGCCTGTTTTGGATCTTTTGTGAAACTGTTACTATCAGGGCGTTTCAGTAAAAGCGGTTAATTTACCGAAAACGGCTCCTGTTAAGGTTTGTAGGCTAGATATCAAATGGGTTCTATAGGTTTATCTCGCAGAATAGACCTTGCTAAGCAGCTATGCAGGAAGTATTTTGCAGTGTATTTTCTTACTTCTGTTGACGAGTGTGTTGAAACACTGACTCTAGCTAGCCCCTAGGCGGATAATATTCGTTAATCAGTTTTTTGATTAACCATCTATAACTACGAATTTATATCAAGACATATAATTCGGAGCATTATGACCCAGAATACCTATTTCTCCTTGGTCTTGTCATTTGCATCTGCCCAAAGGTCGTCTGGTTCCAAGGGATTGTCGGTGGGTTGGAGGATGGTTTCGGTCAAAATGGCGGGGGCAGCGTCAGCCTGGGGATCTTGAGAGGCTCGGTTTTTGGTATGGGGTGGCGCTTTCCAGGGGTCCATGATGTCTTCTACTAGCACTCGTCGAATCCAAATTTGGCACACGACAATCAGGGGAAGGGCAAGCAACAAGCCCCAGAAGCCGAAAATGGTGGCGAAAAACACTTGGGCAAGTAAGGTGACGGCAGGCAGCAAGTTGACCTGTTGTGACATTACATAAGGCGTGAGCAAGTTACTCTCAAACTGCTGAATGGCAACATAAAGACCTAATACCAACAGCGCTTTAATAGGCGAGTCAAGCAGGGCGATCGCCATCGGTGGTATCACACTAAAGGTAGGACCCAAGTTAGGAATGAAGTTGAGTAATCCTGCCAACACGCCATTTGCCAGCGCGGCTTTTACTCCAATAATTGACAGACCAACGGTGCTAAGCGCAGCAATGACGCTCATACTAATCATCGCTCCCACAATCCAGCTTCCCAAGGAGCTTTCACACTCTTCGAGAATGCCCTCTACTCGCCGCCGATAGAACGATGGGAAAAGCCGAATAAATCCACCGCGATAGGCAGGAGGATTCACCAGCATCATTAAGCCCAGTACCACAATTAGCAGCACATTCAGCAATGACCCTAAGGAAGTGGAGAAGAAGGCAAAGGAGCCACCCAGCAAGCGATTCCCAAATGGCATTGCCTGTTGAATCAGACTATCAACATCTGGGACATAGCGCTCAAGGTCATCAGGAACCACGTCATCGACAGAATTAATCCAAGTATTTAGCTGGCGGATTCCTTGAGGCACCAGGACATAGATTTCCTGAAGCTGCTTGGCAAAGGACGGCACAATAATCTGGAAGAACACCACAAGGGCAGCAACCAAAAGCCCAATTGAGATTAATACGGCGATCGATCGCTGAATGCCCAATTTTTTCCGCAGCCATCGCGCTAGTAAATTTAAGCTATTGGCAAGCACCACCGCCGCAAATACTAACAGCAGCACATCTTTGATTTGCCAAAGAATATAGATGGAGGCAACCAATGCCAGCAGTGCAATCCATTCTCCCAGTTTCACAAGCCGCTCCAGGGTTAATAGTTTTGCACGGTGAGTAATGAAGTTTAATCAGTTTAATCAGAAGTCTGACGAATACTTGCCGATTAAAACTCAGAACTCAGCGTGTCGGGATCGCCAACTCAACGCGATCGCCATTAGTATACTTGGCAACACGACCATAATCAGCACGGTTGTGTTTGTTTCAGAAATGGCAAAGTAGGGCGCACCATATTTAATGGCAACCGAGATCAGTGCTGAGAGTCCAAAAACTTTGACAATAAAAACAGCCATTTTGATCGAGATAATGTGAAACGATCAGACAAAAATTGTTTAACCAAGACCATAGGAGGAAGAAATTGCACGTAACGGATGTAGATACCAATCGAACGTCTTCACTCATCGGACGAGATCAGCTTTGCATTTTAGCCACTCGTATTACTTACTACGTTCCGATATGGTGCAGTTGTTAGGATAAGAAATCTGCACGTAGATCTAACTTTTCTTGCTCAAGATTCAAAGGAAGGATCAGAAACTGATTTAAGAAATTCCTCACCAAACAAAGTTAACTTCCATGTACCTTCTGATTTTTGAATTAAGTAAAGGTTTCTTAAATGCTCTCGATTAAAATCAGACTCATCTTCAAGCAATGCTGAAAGAGTTATACCGAAAATATTGAGGCTCACTGTAATAGCTTTTACTGCCAGCTTTATTTTTTCTTTTTGACTCCTTTCTGCTATTTTTAGCAATACAATTGCATCATTTGAACTTATTCTCTCAACCAAACGTGGAAATTCAGGATGCACATCTCCATCCAATATTTCATTTGCTATCAAGTTAGCCCATAGGTCACGAATACTATCATCTGTCTCAATTGACGCTTTTTCTATTGCACTAATAATTACAGTAGATTTGATTTTTCCTTTAGGTTTTCTATTACTTTTCTCAATTTTTTGATTAGCTCTTTGAACGGCATCAGAAGCAAGTATTTTTTGAGCATCAACCATACCGTCAAACTTAGCTTCAATCAATTTGCCTAAACCCATAGTTGTTGAAGTAATGGGGGCAATGACTTTTGAGAACGTATCACAGGCAGTATCAACAAGCTTTAGCCAAGCAGAATCAGGAATGGCTTTAGCTAACTTTCCGATGCCAGCAAGATCCAAGCTCTTGTCTTCTTCAGTCATAAGTTACCCTAGAAAACAGCGTATCTGCGTGCAGCCCAACAAAGGTTGCACCTCATCTTCATTCTCAGCATAAAGCAGAGTTTATATCATCCTGATACCTGCCACCAAACACGCGCCATCTGTCATGAGGATCTCTGCAAGTCGCCTTCAAAGTTGTTACGATTCGCAAAGTAAGTTTTCTTGATCAAGGCACGAGTTTGTCATGTTGACCCGCGATCGCATCTCTACTCCCTCAACGAACACGATGCCTGCGGGCGGCAGTGACCCGTCCCGCTTTTATCCTACTGAAGCTTGGTATCCCGTCCACTACGTTCAAGATCTGGATAAAACGAACCCAACTAAGTTCACGCTGTTAGGGCAAGACCTAGTGATTTGGTGGGATCAACAGGTTGGCTGTTGGCGTGCTTTTGCGGATCAATGTCCCCATCGGTTGGTGCCGCTATCGGCAGGGCGGATTGCCGAGGATGGACTATTGGAGTGCCCCTATCACGGCTGGGCGTTTAAAGGGGATGGCGAGTGCGATCGCATTCCTCAGCAGCCAACGGGCGATCGCGCCAACGAATCGAAACGAGCCTGTGCAACAACCTTTGCCACAGCGGAACGGCAGGGTTTGCTATTTGTCTATCCCGGCAAGTCCGAAAATGCTTTGCAGGTCAGCGTTCCTATTATCGAGCCGCTGGAAGAAGAACCCGATCAGTGGGTTTGTCTGAATACCTTTCGCGATTTGCCCTACGATGCTCTCACCCTGCTAGAAAATGTGCTGGATGCTAGCCATGTTCCCTTTACCCATCACCGCTCTGTGGGAAATCGGGCAAACGCATCAACCGTGGAACTGGAAGTATTAGAGGCAGGAAAACAGGGCTTTGATGGCTTCTGGGAAACAGGACCTCGCAAGGGCACTTTAGGATCGCAGCACACAAAATTTATTGCCCCTAACTTGATGTGGCATGACCTTACCTCCAAGCAGTTTGGGCGCACAATGACGGTTGTCTATGCGACTCCCACGCGAAAAGGTGAGTGTCGGGTGTTCGCCCGGTTTCCGTTTCAGTTTTCCTCGAAACTGCCTGCCTTTTTCATCAAGCTCACACCGCGCTGGTATTCGCATATCGGCAACAACGCCATTTTGGAAGATGACCAAATTTTCTTGCACCATCAAGAGCGCTATCTAGAAGCCAAAGGCGGCGGTGCAAATCTTGCCAAGGCGTTTTATCTGCCGACTCGCGCCGATGCCTATGTTTCTGCGCTGCGGAAGTGGGTGACTGACTATGAAGCCGATCCGTTTCCGGGACAACTGCTATCGCCACCGTTAACAGATGCGGTACTGCTCGATCGCTACCAGTCCCACACCCAACACTGCGCCAGTTGTCGCGCCGCTCTCGCCAACATTCAAAGACTTCGGCTAGGACTGGCGATCGCGGGTGCCATTTTGTGGGCAGTGTTACCATTACTCACCCTTGAGTTGGGCACTCCATCCTTATCTGTCGCCATTCTGATAGCGGTGATTCCCCTAACAGCAGGTGGAATCTGGCTATGGCTGGGCAATTTGGAACGTCAGTTTTATCAAGGACGCGCCGTGCCGCCTCGCAATTTGCCAGAGAAGAAAAAGCCAGAGAAGAAAAATTAGGCTAGCTTTTTTGTGCCTGAATCACCTGCAAGCTACCGCCCGCATGAAGAGCGTGTTTAGTCACCTGAAACCCGATCGCCGTCAGCGCTTCTACTAAATCCGTTTTGATGAGCTGCCAAGCCGTTTCAGTTTCAAACAGCAGCAGAAAGATCGCTATCCCTGGCATAAACAGGGGATTAGTCGGCTGGTGAAAATCGACCATGGCAAAGGAGCCGCCTGGTTTCAAGACCCGATGCACTTCGCTGAAGATTTTTTGCAGTTGGTCAGGCTCCATTTCATGCATGGCAACACTGGTATGCACCAGATCAAATTGATTATCGGCAAAGGGCATCGCTTCAGCAAAGGCTTCCACATACTTAGCCTGGGGGGCATTCTGCTGAGCGCGTTTGATCGAAAACGGTGAGGCATCTAGCCCGGTGACTTGGCGCGATCGCTCAACCAACACCTGGGTCGTCTGCCCACTGCCGCAGCACAAATCCAGCACCTTAGTTTCTGGCGAGATCGTCAGCCCCTCCAATGCCAGCCGACGAAATCGCCCTTCGCCACCCACACTCAACGCTGACAATCGAGAAATGCCGTCATAAAGCCACTGATAGCGATAGCTGAGATCTCGAAGAATAGTTGCCATAGGAGAATTACAAGTGACAAATTGCGAGTGACGAATGCTCAGTAAGAGGTTAGAGCGGAATGTCTTGAAATGATCCATCTGCTTCTGGTTCAAACTCTAGCACTTGAACGACGGCATCTAGATTGAGTGAGCCGTAAAGATGAGGAAAGAATTCTCCGGTTTCAATTTCGTCAAATTGTAGAGGGGTTTTGAGGCGATCGCACTCTATCTTGAGTAACACCAGCCCAGTTTGTCCGCGATAAAAACGATTGGCAACCCAAAGCAGTTGAGCAGACGTAGAGCAGTGAATGAATCCTTCCGTTTCCAGGCTATCTGCGCGGTATTCGCCGA
Organism: Leptolyngbya sp.; assembly: GCA_003249025.1. Lineage (GTDB taxonomy): Bacteria > Cyanobacteriota > Cyanobacteriia > Leptolyngbyales > Leptolyngbyaceae > ULC077BIN1. Next base: position 14,288 of record QBMH01000109.1, read on the forward strand.
GTTGCTGTGCCTGTTCCCACTGCGATCTCGTCGTGATATGAAAAATCATGCTATCCATCAAGATTGCTCGACTGTTCGGAGGGCATCTCGGAAAGCGATGACGGCATCGTGTTGATCGGCGATCGCGACGCAGCGAGTCAGCAAAGCGAGGTCTAGATTAGGCAACAGTTCGCTGGTGGCGCGTTGCTCATAGCCAGATTGCCGCAGATGATGAATCTCAAGCTGGTCATCTTGCCAAATCCAGACTTCAGTAACGCCCAACCCTTGATAGACGGCAAGTTTATCGATTAGACCACTGGTGACCACGACTTCGATCGCAATATCTGGCACCTCTTTTTTGGTGTCCAGATAATAACATTCATCGGGTTCCAATCCCCGCTCCTTTGCCTGCTTGCGATAAGTAGAAGACCCATAGCCATACAGCCGAATGTCTTTTTCGATCGCGTACTGCTCTAGCAATCGGGCAAGTGTTTTCTTGATACGCTCATGTTTTTCTGATGGCATGAAAAGTTCTAAACAGCCCTCCAAGTAGGTCATGCGTAATCCTGGCTGATCCAGCAGGTCGCGCAGGGTTGCGTACTGCTCCCAGCTAACGCCAGACAACAGAAACCGCTGATCGTCTGCCGATTCTTCTAGGTGGATTGGAGCCGCTGTTTCAAACTTGAGGTTCATGGCGGGTGCCTCGACATATCACTGAAGTTTCATTCTAAGTCCGTCGTTTGCGGTATGTAGTCAATTCACAAATCCTGTCACACAGTCGTTACCTGGGTGGTCTACGATAAGCAGTGGTCAACCGCAGCCCAATGAGGTCGCACCAAGATGAGGTGGACATGATTGAAGTAGAGCATCTGAGCAAAATCTACGGCACGGCATCGGCGATCGCGGATGTCACTTTTTCCGTGGAGCCGGGGGAGATTCTGGGCTTTTTGGGACCGAATGGAGCCGGGAAAACCACCACTATGCGGATTTTGTCGGGCTATTTGCCAGCCACCACTGGAACGGCGAAAGTGGCGGGCTATGAAGTGCATTCTGATTCAATGGCGGTGCGATCGCGAATTGGCTATTTACCCGAAACGCCGCCGCTGTATCCCGATATGACAGTGGAAGGGTTTCTGCATTTTGTGGCGCGAATTAAGGGCGTGAATGCAGGCGATCGGGCGGCAAAGGTGACATCGGCACTGGCAAAAACGAGCCTAACGGAACGGCGGTCTAGCCTGATTCGGAAACTTTCTAAGGGCTATCGGCAGCGGGTGGGCATTGCTCAGGCGATCGTTCATGATCCCCCGGTGATTATTTTGGATGAACCGACCGTGGGGCTTGATCCACGCCAAATTATCGAAGTTCGCAATTTGATCAAAAATTTGGCGGGCAGTCATACGGTGATTCTCTCGACGCACATTCTCCCGGAAGTCAGCATGACGTGTAACCGGGTTGCCATCATTCACCAAGGGCGAGTAGTGGCGACGAATACGCCGGAGCAGTTGATGGCGCAACGGGTGGGCGGGGCTGGCTATGAACTGGAGATTGAAGGCAGTTGGGAGGAGGCGCAAGGGGTATTGCGATCGCTGGCGGGAGTGCAGGATGTGAAGTCGGTGGCGGCTGAGTTGCCAGAGGGCTTTTGTAAAGTGCGGGTAGTGAGTGCTGATGGGGCATTGGCGGGGCGATCGCTAGCGGGAGCGATCGTTG
>QBMH01000010.1 GCA_003249025.1 Leptolyngbya sp.
GCGACAATGGCTTCCAGAATATGGCTCAAGCTCAACGTCTCGCTGGCTTTGGTATTAACACACTCATGGACTTATTTAGAATGAAATAGCCCTGGGTTGTATCAACTGACAATTTGCAGGTTAGGCGGGGGCGATCGCAGGCTTGTTTCAATTTTTTGCAGGCAGCTTAAATCGCATCAATGATGCTGGGAGTAACTAAGCTAAGGGGCGAACATATCCCCGCGATCGCGTTTGACCCGTTACCTCACTCCCGCTGCTGCAATCATCGAACCAATCCCCGCATCGGTGAAGATTTCCAACAGTAGAGAATGGGGCAGGCGACCATCCAAAATGTGGGCAGCCCGAACTCCTTGAGCCAGAGATCGCACACAGCAGGTCACTTTTGGGATCATGCCACCCGACACAACGCCCTCATCAATTAAATTCCGTGCTGCTTGAATATCCAGTCGAGGAATTAGCGTAGACGGATCTTTGTAGTCCCGCAAAATCCCAGCCGTATCCGTCAGCAAAATCAGTTTCTCAGCACCCAAAGCCGCCGCAATTTCACCCGCCACCGTATCCGCGTTAATGTTATACGCCTGTCCAGTCTCATCGGCTGCCACGCTAGACACCACGGGAATGTGCCCTGCATTTACCATTACTTCCAAAATGCGGGTATCCACGCTGGTTACTTCACCCACAAAGCCCACACCTTCGGCATTTGCTGGGCGTGCAGTGATTAAATTAGCATCCTTGCCACAAAGACCCACCGCCGAACCCCCTGCCGTGTTAATTAACGACACAATTTCCTTATTCACCCGACCGACCAGCACCATTTCCACCACATCCATCGTGGCGGCATCAGTCACTCGCAGCCCATCTTTGAACTGTGGCTCAATCCCCAATTTATCTAGCCAGATATTGATTTCGGGACCACCACCATGCACTAAAACCGGACGCAGCCCCACGCAGGACATAAACACCACATCTCGAATCACTTGGTCTTTAAGGGTGCTGTCTTTCATTGCTGCGCCGCCATATTTCACCACAATGGTTTTTCCGGCGAACTGCTGAATGTAGGGCAACGCTTCACTCAGAACTTTTGCCCTGACTGTTGCGGATTCGTGGGTGGGTTCGTGTTCCGTCATCATGGTCAAGCTAACTCGTGCAATTGGATCTTTTGCAGTGTAAAGGACTAAGCCGCCTTCAACAATATGAATTGCGATCGCCCGCTGCTTATGTCATGAAATCCTGGCTTTAAGCGAGGCAGAGTTACCTCAATCTTCAGAGGAGAACGGGAGAAATAGCCGATATGATTGAAATTTGCACGTATGGAGCAAGTGCCATGGTCAAAATCCCTCACCAACAAAAACTGCTGCCACCCCTAGAAAATGGCGATCGCTTGACCCGCTATGAGTTTGAGCGGCGCTACAACGCCATGCCTCATCTAAAAAAGGCTGAATTGATTGAAGGAGTGGTTTACGTGGCGGCTGCCCTACGGTTTAGAAGTCACGGTGAACCTCACGGGAATTTAATTGGCTGGTTATGGACTTATAAAATTGCCACTCTGGGGATTGAGTTAGGGATTGAACCAACCGTTCGCTTAGACTTAGACAACTCTCCCCAACCCGATGCCGTGCTGCTAATTGAGGAGCAGTGTGGCGGACAGTCGTGGCTGAGTGAGGATGACTATGTGGAAGGGGCACCGGAATTGGTAGCCGAGATTGCGGCGAGTAGCGCAGCGATTGACCTGGGAGATAAGAAACGGGCTTATCGTCGCAATGGCATTCAAGAGTACATCGTTTGGCAGGTGTTTGAACAAAAACTGGATTGGTTTTCTCTGCAAGAGGGAGAGTATGTGCCCTTGCCCGTTGATGAAAATGGCGTGATCCGGAGTCGCGTGTTTCCGGGCTTGTGGCTGGCAGTGGATGAGTTGCTGGCTGGAAATATGATGCGTGTGTTAGCGGTTTTGCAGGAAGGGTTGGCTAGCCCAGAACAGGCGACGTTTGTGCAGCAGCGATCGCACCCGGAGTAGAAAAAACTAAAGTCACGCATCGCGTAAAGTCGGTCATGCCGGGATACATTGTGCGATTAAACTCGGTCAGATGGGAAAAGGAAACTAACGCGATCGCCCCAGGTTATTTACTCCGTTCCGTTTGTTTGAGGCGGCGAAGGATGTTAGCTGAAAGATTGGTGTCGGGTTGCGTCAATAGCCCTTGCGAAGGGCTAAACAGCACTGCCAGCACAAAGAACCCGCAGCTAATTAAGACAATGCAAGGTCCAGACGGCACATTTAGGTAATAGCTGAGGTACATGCCAATCATGCTAGAAACCGCACCCAATAGCGCACCCAAGCCCATCATTTGGTGCAGTTCTTTAACAAGCAAGTAGGCGGTAGTGGCTGGACCCACCAGCAGCGCCACCACCAGAACCACGCCAACGGTTTGCATACTGGCAATAATCGTCAGCGTGACCCCTGCCATCAAACCCAAATAAATACCATTGATTGGCAACCCGATCGCCTGTGCGCCTAAGCGATCGAAGGTGTAGAAAAACAACTCTTTATAAAACAGCCGAACCAGCACCAACACAACCAGCGTGATGATGGCAGTGCGAATGACATCGGCTTGCGTCACACCGAGAATGTCACCAAACAGAAAGCTATCGAGGTCGAGCTTGTTTCGCAGCAGGGTGATCAGCAACACGCCGAGGGCAAAAAAGCTGGAGAAAATCAGCGCCATCGCAGCATCCACTTTGATCCGAGTTTGGGAACGAATCCAGGCGATCAAAAAGGCGCTGATAATTCCCGACACAAATGCGCCAATTAGGATATTGATCTGCAAAAAAAAGGCGATCGCCAATCCGGGTAATACCGAATGTGCCATGACATCCCCCAACAGCGCCATTCGCTGCACCAATAGATAAGTCCCTACAACCGGACATAAAATACCGGCGAGAACGCCAACCATCAAAGCATTTCGCATAAATTCAAAGCTAAGCGGTTCAAGCAACCATTCCAACATAAGCAGTGTATAGAAGCGATTAAATAGACGGTTTAACAGAAAAATGTGGTTTCGAGCGCATCGTGAAAATGCCTAGTTTGGGGCGTGATGCCATACGCCAGTTCAATATTGGTAGGGGTCATCACCTCTTTGGGTACACCTTGAGCAACGAGCCGCTGGTTTAGCAGCAGCAGTTGATCGTAGTGGTTCAAGATGCCACCCCATTCGTGACAACTGATCAACAGCGTTTTGCCCTCTGCTTTCAGTTCATCGTAAATTTGAAAGATCAGTGCCTCTGTTTTTTTATCTACCGCTGCCAAGGGTTCATCCAGGAACAGCAGGTCGGCTTGTTGCGCGATCGCCCTCGCCAGAAAAACCCGCTGCTGTTGTCCACCGGAGAGCGATCCAATCGGGCGATCGCGTAAATCAAACAGTTCCACTCGCCGCAAAGATTCTTTGACAATTTCTGCCGACTGCCGACTGGGAGATCGAAACCATCCAGCATGAGTCGTCCGCGCCAGCATCACCACATTCCAAACCGTGGTGGGATAATCCCAGTCAATTTGCGATCGCTGTGGTACATAGGCAACCCGCTTCCGCTGCTGTTGAAGAGGCGCACCTCGATAAATCACTTCGCCTGATTGTTTAGGAATCAACCCCAATAAAGCCTTAATCAGCGTACTTTTTCCGGCTCCGTTGGGACCCAGCAAACCAACCAAGATTCCCTCTGGAAGCCTGAAGGTTATATTTTCCAGTGCTTGTACGCTCCGGTAATTGACAGAGAGGTGCTGAACCAGTAGCATATCAACCTGTAATGATAACCATTCTCATAATACTACTGGAAAACTAAGAGTCTGTAAACAAATGATCGATAACCCATTTTCTTCAAGACTTTACCGGATGGGTGGATTTGCTGCCTTGTCACTGGTGCTCGGCATCAATGGCTGTAGCGCTCCTTCCCCAAATCAATCTGCTAGTCCCAGTCCAACCGATGCGACGAATGGCGCAATCACCAGTACGAGCGAAAGCGTCGCACCAGGAGTCCGCCCCTTGGTCGTCGCGACGAACTCCGTTATCTGCGATGTCACCCGGCAAATTGCCGCCGACACAGTAAACCTTAAATGCCTGATTCCAGCGGGTGCCGATCCCCATGAATACCAGCCAAGACCCGAAGATAGCAAAGCGATCGAACAAGCAAAGTTAGTGTTGTACGGCGGCTATAACTTTGAACATTTGCTGATTAAACTGATCACCGCTAGCTCAAACCCCGCCCCCAAAATTGCGGTTTATGAACTGGCGGTTCCCAAACCTCTCACATTTGAGGAAGATGGCAAAACCGAAACCGATCCTCACGTTTTTCACAGTGCGGCAAATGGGGTTCAAATTGCCGAGGTGATTGGCAAAAACTTAAGTCAGTTGGCACCTGGTAATGCCTCTCTTTATGCTACAAACACTAAAAAGGTGACGGATGATCTATCCCAAATCAACACCTGGATTAAGTCCGAAATTGCCACCATTCCGGCATCCCAACAAAAGTTAGTCACCACTCACGATGCCTTTGGCTACTATTCCAAGGAGTATGGGATTCCAGTTATCGGCGCGTTGCAGGGGATTAGCACTGATGAAAAACCGACTCCGACACGAGTAGCAGAGTTGGTCAAAGCGATTCAAGCGGCGGGAGTGCCGACAATTTTTGCAGAGGCAACGGTAAACCCAAAGCTGATTGAGGCGGTGGCGAAAGAAGCAAATGTTAAGGTTGCAGACCAGGAGCTATTTGCGGATGGATTGGGCGAACAGAGCAGCATCGGCGAGACATATCAGAAGTTTTTTATTGCGAATACTAAAACTATTGTTGAAGGCTTGGGGGGCAAGTACACACCGTTTCAGCCTAAAACCTCTCGCTTTCCCAGTCTGAGGTACTTAGCCGTAGCAAACGGTCACTAGATGTAAAAGATAGGGTGATTAAACAGGCAATTCCATCAGAGTTTTGATGGCAGTCCAGTGCCCTACATGATACTCTCAACGGTAATTCTTTATCGCGATCTCTCATGGGTAGCCAATCCACAGCCAAAACCATCTTTCTCCTTGCCTCTATGGTGGGCTGGCTGATTGTGGGAGCAGCACTGATGTATCTTTTTCCTCTGATCGCCGATCGCCTTGTCTCTTCCGATGTCACCCATGTATGGCTAAAGACCTTGAGTCGTAGCGGTTACAATCCTATGCTGGCTTGGGTTGGAGGCAGCATAGCCCTGGTAGTGACCGTGTTGAGTACCATCATCTGGCACCAGCGGTTTGAAGGCAAGATTTAGATAAGGGACAGAGATGACTTTTGGACGGGCGATTAGGTGGCGATTAGGTGAGTTTTTCTGATTCAACCCAAACTCGCATATGGATTGGATTATAGATGGATGGGGTATTCACAAACCGGACTTTAGAGGAATATAGGAGAGATTACTTCACCCCATTCTGTATTCCTGTGTCTTCTCTCCAAAACATTCTCATTACTTGGTCTCTGGTACTGGTTGCCACCTGGTTAACCACCCAAGCGTTGAGCTACATAGGTGGGTTAATTAGTATTTTGCTCACTGCTGCCCTCATTGCCTTTCTGCTGAACTACCCAGTTAATGCTCTAAAAAACCTGCTCCCTCGAACAGCCGCCGCAGTGATTGTCTATTTGGCAAGTGTTTTACTCGTTGTGCTGCTGCTGGTTACCTTGCTGCCGCCCATAATTAATCAGGGTGTACAGTTTATTACAGGGTTTCCCAACCTGCTAGCCCAAGCTCAGGATAAGTTAACGGGTTTTCAGGTGTGGAGCGATGAACATGGCTTCCCAATTAATGCACAATTCCTGACTTCTCAGGTTTTAAACCGGAGTCAGGCGATCGCTGAATCCACTGCAACTAGGGGAGTCAGTCTGGTTTTAGGCACCGTTAATCGTTTTGTAGATTTCACCTTAATTTTGGTGATTTCTTTTTACATGCTGATTGATGGCGATCGCCTTTGGCAAGCATTCACCTCTGTTCTGAACCCCCTTATCCAGCAAGAACTGACCATCAGCTTACGCACAAACCTACAGCGTTTTGGCACTGGGCAACTGCTTTTAGGAAGCTTTATGGCAGCCGCGTTAACAATCGCTTTTTGGATTTTACAGGTGCCTTTTTTCCTATTATTTGCCATGTTTATTGGAATCATGGAAGTGATTCCATTTGTGGGTGCGACTCTAGGAATTGGAACAGTTGTCCTGATTGTTTTATTTATTGATTGGTGGTTAGCACTAAAAGTTTTAGTGGTTTCTTTAATTGTTCAGCAGGTGAAAGATAACCTCATCACACCTAGGTTAATGGGAAAATTAACTGGGTTATCCCCTGTGTTTATCTTTATCTCCTTGCTGTTAGGCGCTAAAGTTGGTGGGTTACTCGGTATTATTCTGGCAATTCCCTTTACAGGCGTGGTCAAAAGCTTTGTAGAAGTCGTTTCTGAGCCAACCCTGCCGCCGCAAACGGGATCGTTTTTTCAGAATCCGCTGGCGCTCAAGGACACCAATGCGGCTTTGGTGGAGGGGGTGAAGGAGTGAAGGCGTAAGCACTCAAAACTCAAAACTAACTTCATGGACAACTGGGTAGGCAGACTGTGAAAACGCTGCCTTTTCCTGGCTCAGATTGGGCGGCGATCGCGCCTTGGTGAGCTTCCACAATCCGACGAGAGAGATAGAGTCCTAAGCCACTGCCAGAGCGCTTGCTTTCTCCCTGACGAAACCGCTCAAATAAGCTCTCTTGATCTTCCAAAGATATGCCGGAGCCAGTATCTTTGACCTCAACCATAACCCAAGGAGTATCCAGCAATGTGTGTTGCGGATCGTCTCCTATGGAGCCTGTGATACACACCTGAATGGAGCCAGTATCGGTAAACTTAATGGCATTGCCAATCAGGTTGGTAAACAAGCGACGTAGTTCTAGGCGATCGCCCATGACGGTCATCGGGTGTCCAGTTCCCTCTGGGTCAACCTGCATCGTCAGCAACAAGCCTTTTTCTTCGGCTAATGGCAGTAGCTCGGTGACGATCGCCTGAAGAATGGGCTGCAAGTCACAGGGAGAAAAGCTGAGGGTTTTGTGTCCGGCATCATGGCGATACACTTCCAGAATCATGTTGACCATTTGCAGCAGATTTTGGTTGCTGTGAACCATCATGGCGATTGCCTCTGTCATTTCGGGCGAAACTTCCCCAAATGCGTCTTGCTTAAACAACGTCAACATGCGATCGGCCGCAACCAAAGGTGTACGCAAATCGTGAGTTAATCGATAAACGAAATCTTCCCGTTGGCGGGACATTTGCTCCTGCTGCTGCTTTGCTGTCTCTGCCTCTTGCTCTAGTCGATACAGCCTTACAGCGCTTCGTAAAATGCGAGATAGGCGATCGGGCGATACTTTTGATTTAGGTAAATAGTCCGTTGCTCCTGCTTTCATCAGGTCTACTGCAATCTGTTCATCGCCCTGCCCAGTTAGCACAATAATGGGGGTACGAACGTTGTCTCTCCGCAAGTCTTTCACTAGGGAGAGTCCATCTCGATCAGGTAGCTGATAATCCAAAAAAACGCAGTCAAATGCAGTACTTTTCAATTGCTCGATCGCGCTACTACAGTCTGTTGCCTCAGTAAGAGTCATTTCAACACCAGCCGCTTTTAGAGCGCGATGCACTGCCATCCGATCAACATCATCGTCATCAACCACCAGGATTTCTAAAGGCTCTTCCATAAAAACAAGACATTTTCTGAATCATTCACCTGTCTGAAATAAGTCCGGATAAGGTCGTTAATTAGGCAACTCACACAGTGCCCAATAGTTGTTCAACGTTGCCATCAGTTCTGCAAAGTTGGTGAATGTTACAGGCTTCAAAATGTATCCCGCTACGTTGAGATTATATGCCTCAATGCGATCGAGGTCTTGATTTGAAGTTGTCAACACCACCACTGGAGTAGAACGTAATGTGTCGTCAGCGCGTAGCTCTTGCAAAAATTCCAATCCCCCCATGCGCGGCATGTTCAGATCGAGCAAAATCAGCCTGCGAACTAAAGGCAGCACTGGGTGATTTTGGTTTTCTCCACGAAGCATTGCAAGTGCCTCAAGACCGTTGCTGGCAATGTATAGCGGATTCGTAATATTGTTACGCTTGAACGCCCGTTGCACATTCATCACATCTACTTCGTCATCCTCAACTAAGAGGATATTCATCAGTTTGTCTTCCATTGCTAGCTGCAAAATAGATAGTTTATTAAGAGTTTGTTACGTGCATTACATTCATTTTACGCAGTGATTCCAGGGTTATTCGTCAGCCTAAAGAAAGATACCGATGCTTTATTTGCGCTTTATTTGCGCTTTATTTGCGTAAGTTGTAGCAAGTATTTTTGAAAATAAAAAAGGCATTACTGACTTCTTAATCTATTACTTGGCGATCTGCCACGGAATCATCACATCTTCGGCAAGGCGCTGCGAGACAGTGTAGGCTCCATAGCGATTGAGGTGGCTTGGGTCTGAGAAATAATCGGGTTGAGTTGCCAAGGTGCTACTGAGATCGCGGTAGATGAAGCTAAACTCAGGCGCAAGGCTAAGCATGTGCTGCTGAAAGGCATCTTCATGGCGCTTACGCGAGGGGTCGAGATATTCCTGAGTGAGGGGCAAATTAACAAATACCAGCGGCAATTTTTTGGATTGGGCATACTTGGCGATCGCAATCATCGCTTCGGTTTGCACACCTTCCAGTCTAAAAGATTCGTAGTCAGAATCGTAGTCGCCCGAAACCCGCGCATATTTTTGATAGTAAGTCACCGGATTGAAGCGGATTGGCAGCGGCAAAAAACCGTCAATGTCGATCATGCCTTGACCATCGGCGGAGAGCGAAGGAGCGGAACTAGCCGCAGCAGCGGGAGAACTGGAATTGATTAAACTATCGGAGGATGCTAACACGCCCGATGAAACAGGCGGCATCAGGCTAATCAATTGCTCACGTAGCCGAGTTTTGAGGCGATCGCGTTGGGTATAGACCGCCGACAATCCGCCCAACTGCTTCGTTAGTGCCTCATTGATCTGCTGATATCGGTTCGTAGTTGCAGGAGCAACTTCTTCCGTCACGGATGCTGGGGTATCGTTGGGTTGCGGTTTAGCGGTGGGTGCCTGAGCCATTGTCGTGCTGGCGATCGGCGGTTTACCCGCAGTCAAGGTGCGGTAGCCTTCTGAGGTAACCATGCCGTTGTAGGTAATATCCATGCGGGCGCTGTTAAATGCCCGCGCCCCATCGGCAAACAGCAACAATTTTGGCAACTTATCCTGGGGTAACACATGCTGCACCAGTAGATCAACGACTTGAGCCGTTGCGCCATTAATCCCAAAGTTAAAAATTTGTACGTTGGGATAGCCTTGTTTTACCAACGCTTTTTCTAATGCTACTGGGTCAATGCCTCGTAGCGCCCTAGAACTGCCGACAACTAGCACATCGGGCGCGCCAAAAATTTCTAAGTAGCTTTTATAAACGGCAAGCTGGCGATCGAACTGGCGGCTGTTAAAGCTGGGATAGTTCAGCGTTGTTGCGAGCGTGTCGGCTTTTGCCTGCATGGGAGAAGCAGGCAGTACTTTAGCATTGGGTGAATCAGGCGATCGCGGCAGAGATAGGATTGTTTCGCCCGGTTGAGTAAAGCTAGAAGCATTAAAAGCAGTGGGATCACTCGCTTTTTTACTAAGGGATAGATTTGAAAGGGTCGCGGTTGCTGATTTAGGGTTGCTCGTCAACGGAGCTGTAGCCGTTTGGGTTTGAGTTGTAGCCGTTTGGGAGGATAGCTGAAGCCAATAGCCGAGCAGCCAGTCTGTTTGGAGAACGAGCAGCAATCCCACAATGCTCCAAACTAGCCCAATACCTAATCGCTGGCGGCTTGGAGTGTCACGAGCTTCAGGTGTGGAAGAGGTAGGAGTGAGCGGGGCAGAGTCTAAAGGAATAAAGAATTGAGTTTGAATCAGCAATCGCTGAATTTTCTCCAAGGTTTGTTCTAGGATTTGAGCGATCGCCGGTTTCCGATCTGAGATCGGTTGAGATGACCACGGCACCATGGCACCCGCAGGCGACAGCAACTCATCCACATGAATATCGGATGCGGCAAATTCTGGGGTAGCAGCGGGAACTAGGCGATCGCCGCTAAAATCAAGCCCATAGTGCCAGAGCGGTAGCCGCTGACCAGAGCGCCGTCCGTAAACCCGCACACCAGACACCGAAGCAATGTGGAGGGGCTTCAAAAAACGAGCGATGGGTGCAGCCACGGCATCCTGTCGAGGACAGTTCGGTGCATCCGTCATAATGTGCAGCAAGCCAGCTTTTTGGCGAATCTGGACGCGAATACCGCCTGTTGCCAACTTGGCACTTAAATCAGGATTCACTAAGCGCGTTAGCAAAAAGGTAATTGCTGCCAAGTTACCTTGACGGGCAAGATCGAGAGTGGCGATCGCCAGTTCTGAGTTGTGGGCAGCGGGTAACTCTAGCCAGTGAACCCAGGCAGGAGGAGCAGTTATCGCCGTCGATGAAACAGTCGTTACGCCATAAAGGGCAGTCGCCTGAAGTCCTTGAGGCAGTAGTCTTTGCAACACAGGTTCAATCGCCGAGATCGCCCTCGCTTGGTTCGGCACCGTCCCCGCACTTCCGGCACAAGAGAGATGCAAGGTGGAATCTTTCAGCAGTGCCGACAATTCCATTGCCCGCCCTACCAACTGACGGTTTAGCAACTGAGCGATCGCTTGCACATCGCCCCATCGTGCCCAGTCTTTGAGGATGTCCTCAGCCGGGGTTAGATCGACCCGCAACACCCATTCATGGCGCGATTCACCACTTACCTGCCCGAACACTATCGCATCTCGAATCTGCTGAAGCTCCAGTTCTCTGAGCCGTTGGGCGATCACATCTCTTAAGAGAGCCAGATCGGGACTATAGGGCGACTCACAGACGATGATTAATCGGCTCGGTGATGCTAAATCGGGGGAGGACAGCGACGGTTGCCCCGGATGAACTGCCTCCGTTTTGGCACGCACGGCAACGCTCAAACTGCTGAGCGCACTGCTAAGATACCGGGCGATCGCGTTCGGTTCTCCCGCTTGGGCTTGGGCGAAATAAGCGGCGACGGGATCAGTCTGAGCCAAACCAGGCTGCTCAGAATTTTCTAAAGGAGCGGTTGCAGCGCGATCTCCCAAGATTGCAGGCGCATTCCAGTTTAAATCAATTGCCTTTGTCCAAAGCGGCTGTTTGCCGCCAATGGTGCGCCCGTAGACAATCAGGCGATGAATGTGAGCAGATTTGAGCGGCGTAGAGCCTAGGGGTAGAGAGTGGTCTGAATCAGAGGCTAAAGCCTGTGATAATACTCCAACAATGGACTCTATCTCTGGACTGGGGTCGCTTTCTATCAAAATGTGAAGGTGATTTCCCTTCAAGCGAATTTTGATGTGGGCTTGGCTCTGCCCAAAAACCTGCTGTAGCCACTGTTCTAAGTGCCTACGAGCGATCGCAGATTTCTGGGGCGTTCCAGACGAAAGTGGGAGTTGTCCATCGGCGTTCAGCATGAGAGCATTAACAGTAGCAACTGATTTGATAGAAACAGGGCTTAATCAAGAGCGATCGTGCCCCATAGAAATAACATATCCTCATCAGGTTTGGCATAGCTTAGGATAAAGTTGCAGTCTCGATGCCATGTTTGATGCTGGACATATACCTCGTACCAGTATTGAACACCTTATTTTAAAAAGCGCTCAGGTAATATTGCTTTTATTCAAGCTAAAATTTTATCCAAGTTAAATTTGCTTCTTTTCACGCTTTGTTACTGCATAGAAAAGTCTCTTCATAAAAATTACCGTAAAATCACACCATGCAAACACCCGATCGCTTGCCCACAAAAGCCCCCGTTTCTTCTCTTCCTGTCCCCGCTTTAGAGCTATTCATTAGTCTGGCAACGGCCCCCCTCTTGATTGGATTAGTTGGCGGAAAAGCCCTGGCAGAGGTTTCTCAAGAGATTGGCAAGTTAGCAGAAGAAGTGTTTCGGGGCGATCGCCTGCCGCTTTTAAACCTGTCCAACCCAACCTTGCCATTGATTGATACAGTCAATCCGGATTAGGTCAGGCATGTTTGATAAAAATATTTGGTCACCTGAACCACTTCACAGGTAGAAAATAGCCCATAGAATACTTTGATGTCTTACTAGAAAGAGCCTCCATGAGTGTGACACGTTCTTCAGCGGATGATGCGTTTAGTTCCAGTACAGTAATTGAATCTAGAACCGTGGCAGAAGTGCCTATGGCATCCACCTCCGAGCTTTTTCTTAAGCTGCGGCTTAAATCGGTTGAAGAAACTTGGGAGTCCGTTTTACGACAAGAATGTGGACAACAACTCGTCGATTTGCTGAACCAGCTTCGTGACTTATGTTCTCCTGAAGGTCAGGTAAACACTTTTATCGAGTCTGAAGTCCTTAAGGTGGTTGAAAAGCTTGATCTAAATGAAGCCATCCGGGCTGCTCGTGCGTTTGCTCTTTATTTTCAGCTAATTAACATTGTTGAACAGCACTACGAACAACGGGATCAACTGCAATATCGGGCGACGGTGCGGGATGCCAGCATTCTAGATGCTGGCACTTCTAGCCCTGGCGAAGAAACTACCCCCGCTAGCCGATTAGAAGCCGATCTGTTAGAAAAAACGCTTCAAGATCCGGCAACTCGGCGAGCATTAGGCACCTTCCATTGGTTATTTCCTAAACTGCAAGCGCTGAATGTTCCACCTCAGCAAATTCAAACCTTAGTCGATCAGCTAGATATTCAGTTGGTCTTCACCGCCCACCCTACCGAAATTGTTCGCCATACCATTCGCGATAAACAGCGCCGGATTGCTACCGTTTTACGACAGCTTGATCAAGTAGAAGAACGCCAAGCTTTCCAAGGATTAGATATTGATTCAGGTGACGAGAACCAACTGCGGGAGCAACTTACCGAAGAAGTGCGGTTGTGGTGGCGAACTGATGAATTGCATCAATTTAAGCCAACAGTGCTGGATGAAGTGGACTATACACTTCACTATTTTCAAGAAGTGCTGTTTGACGTGATTCCCCAGTTGCATCAGCGGTTTAAACGGGCGATGAAAGAATCTTTTCCTGGAATTAAGCCGCCCAGTTACGATTTTTGTCGATTTGGCTCGTGGGTCGGCTCCGATCGCGATGGTAATCCCTCCGTCACCCCGCAGGTCACTTGGCAAACCGCCTGCTATCAGCGCAACTTAGTGCTGGATAAATACATTGGTTCAGTAAGCAAGCTGATCGATCTGCTGAGTCTTTCCTTGCACTGGAGCGATGTCTTGCCCAACTTGCTAGAGTCATTGGAGCAAGATCAACTGCAACTTCCTGCCATTTACGACAAGCTGGCAATTCGCTATCGTCAAGAACCCTACCGTCTCAAGCTGGCGTATATCCAAAAGCGATTAGAAAATACCCGCGATCGCAGCCTCAAAATGTATAAGGGCGAGTATGTTCAGCAAACTCACTCTGACCAAGAACGCGCCACGTTCTATCGTTCCGGCGCAGAATTTTTGGCAGAACTGCGGCTGATTCAGAGCAACCTTTCCGAAACTGGACTCACTTGCTGCGACCTAGAAACTCTCATCTGTCAGGTTGAAATTTACGGCTTTCATCTTGTTCACCTAGATATCCGCCAGGAAAGCACCCGCCACGCGGACACCATTGATGAAGTGGTGGAATATATGCAATTGCTGCCCAAGCCCTACCGCGAGATGACTGAAGCCGAACGGATTGACTGGCTTTCTACAGAACTGCAAACTCGCCGCCCTTTAATTCCGGGTGCGCTGCCGTTTTCTGAAAAGGCAAACGAAGCGATCGAAACCTTTCGGATGATTCGCACCCTGCATGATGAATTTAGCCCGGAGATTTGCCATACCTACATCATCAGCATGTGCCACGATGTCAGCGATATGCTGGAAGTGCTGCTGTTGGTAAAAGAAGCGGGACTCTATGATCCGGGAACGGGCATTAGCACGATCCGCGTGGTGCCTCTATTTGAAACAGTGGAAGATTTACAAAAAGCGCCTGCTGTTTTAACTCAACTCTTTGAAATGCCGTTGTACCGCACCATGATGGCAGGTGGGAACAATCCCGATGGCGAGATGCATCTGCCCATAGAAAAGCGATCTTGGCGACTCAAGCCGCATTTGCATGAGGTGATGCTGGGCTACTCCGACAGCAACAAAGACTCTGGCTTCCTCAGCAGTAATTGGGAAATTCACAAAGCTCAGCAAGCATTGCAATCCTTGGCTGAACGCTACGGCATTTTACTTCGGATCTTTCATGGTCGGGGCGGCTCAGTCGGGCGAGGCGGTGGTCCTGCTTACGAGGCAATTCTGGCGCAACCGGGACGCAGTGTCAACGGACGCATCAAAATTACGGAGCAGGGGGAAGTGTTAGCTTCTAAATATTCCCTACCAGAGTTAGCGTTGTATAATCTGGAAAAGGTCGCTTCGGCAGTGCTTCAGAGCAGTTTGCTTCGCACTGGGTTCGACGAAATTGAGCCTTGGCACGAGATTATAGAAGAGTTAGCAGCGCGATCGCGCACTCACTACCGCGCTTTGATTTACGAGCAACCCGACTTCATCGATTTTTTCCATAGCGTCACCCCAATCGACGAAATTAGCCAGTTACAGATTAGTTCTCGTCCGGCGCGGCGCGGCGGCAATCGCGACCTAGCAAGCCTAAGAGCGATCCCCTGGGTGTTTAGCTGGACTCAGAGCCGTTTGCTGCTCCCTGCTTGGTATGGCGTGGGCACTGCCCTGCGAGACTTTTTGCGGGATCATCCTGAAGAACACCTGAAGCTACTGCGCTACTTCTATTTTAAATGGCCGTTCTTCAAGGTTGTGATTTCTAAAGTGGAGATGACCTTATCCAAGGTTGATCTGCAAATTGCGCGACATTACATGAGTGAACTGGTACATCCCGAAGATCGGGAACGATTTGAGCCGGTATATGAACAGATTGCCAATGAGTTTTACCTAACTCGCGACATGATTCTCACCATCACGGGACACAAGCGCCTGTTGGATGGCGACCCAGATTTGCAGCGATCGGTACAGTTACGGAACGGTACGATTGTGCCCCTTGGCTTCCTGCAAGTTTCTCTATTAAAACGCCTGCGTCAAAGCAAAGATGAGGCGGCATCGGGCATCGTGCGATCGCGCTATAGCAAGGGCGAACTGTTGCGGGGTGCATTGCTAACCATTAATGGCATCGCTGCCGGAATGCGAAACACAGGTTGAGATTACTGGCTAAATAAAAAGCCCCCTCAGCAACGCTTTCGGGGGCAACTAGCTTTAGGAGCGATGAAGCGAATAGTATAAAGGTACTATGTTGACAGCTTCTTGTCAATCAGTCTTACTCTTTCAGGGTTCCCTATTCTTGCGCCGTCACTACGGCTGACATGCTACGAATTTCATTCCTAGCCACTGCGCCAAAAAATGTGTAGAAATCGATAGAAATCTGTGGATTATAAAGCTGAGAAAAAGTTAGGAGTGAAGCGGGACAGAAAACCGGAAACAACTGCCTTTACCTAATTCGCTCTCTACTTCAATCTGTCCACCCTGAAGTTCCACCAGTCGTTTTGCGATCGCCAGCCCAATCCCAGTGCTGCCGAGTTTGAGGGCACGAGATTGATCTGTTCGCCAAAATCGGTCAAATATACGGGGCAAATCTTTTGCGGCAATCCCAATTCCCGTATCAATCACCGCAATCCACAGCATCGCTCCGCTTTCCCAGGCACACAGCATAACGATACCTTGGGGGCTGTAGGTAATGGCATTGTTAACCAGATTTACCAAAATTTGAGTGAGGCGATCGGGGTCAGCAAAAACGGTTGGCAATGGGGAGGGATATTGTAACTGTAGCTGACAGTTCGCTTTCAAGCATTCTGGTTCAAAGGTCGTTGCTACTCGATTGAGGATCGCAACGGGTTGTAACGCTTGAAGTTGCAGAGGTAAATAACCAGCCTCTAGTTTTGAGAGTTCTAAAACATTGTTGACCAATCGTTGAATGCGATCGGTTTCCTGCACCATTTGACCGCCAATCGCTGGGTTGAAGGCAATTCTGCCAGTATTCAACATTTCTAAATAGCCATGAATCACTGTGACGGGGGTTCGCAGTTCATGAGCTAAGTCGCTGGTTAACTCTCGACGGCGTTGCTCTACTCCTTCAAGGCTTGCTGCCAAGTTATTAAAACTCATGCCTAATCGGTGAATTTCAGGAATGGAGCAGGCAGGAATTCTCATTGACAAGTCGCCCGATTGGAAAATATGGATCGCAGTTTCCATCCTTTCCAAGGGGCGGGAAATAGTGGTGCTAACGAGGATAGTGATGGTGATTACACTCAGGACGCTCACAGTGGCGGCGACCAAGACATCTGATAGGTTGACGTGATATAGGCTATCAACCAAAGCGATCGCCCCAATGCCAATCATCATCACTAAGGCATGGGTAGACAACAGTCGTAGCCACAGGGATGGATGGACAGGCAATTGATGCATAGATTTTTTAAGGATCTTCAAAGGCATAGCCAACGCCGGAAACGGTTCTGATGAATGAATAGGTTTCAGCATTCCCTTGCCCTAATTTATGTCTTAATCGCTTGATATAGGAATCGACAATGCGCTCATCTCCTGTAAAATCTCCGCCCCACACGTCATCGAGCAGTTGACTTCGCGTCCATACTCGCCCCGGACGATTCGCCAAGGTTGCTAATACATCAAACTCTAAAGCAGTGAGATGAACAGCAATTCGTGAAACGATCCCTACGGGAATCGTATGACTGCTAATCACTTTCAAGCAGACCGATCGCCGTTCTAAATCAATTTGTAAGTGGGGAGTTTCAATCTTGAGGATTGCTTGATGGCGCATAGTTCGCCGTAACAAGGCTCGAATTCTTACCAGTAGCTCAGTTGGGCTGAAGGGCTTAGGGAGATAGTCATCTGCCCCAGTGGAAAACCCAATAATGCGATCGATTTCTTCGCCTTTTGCCGTCAGCAGCATCACATAGGGGTCTTTGCTAACACCAGATTGCCGAATTTGAGTGCAAACTTCTAATCCATTCATGTGGGGCAGCATCAAATCTAGAATGATCAGATCAGGCTCTAGCCGTCTAAATGCCGCCAATCCTGTTTTTCCATCATGGGCAACAGAACAGTCGTACCCTTCGCTTTCTACACAAGTTTGCAAAAGGGACGCAATATTAACCTCGTCTTCAATAATCAGGATTGTCGCCAACAGACAATTTTCCGGAGTTGAGAGCTAAACCAGAGGCTGATCCTTTAACCTGTATCGCCTTTCTCGCTGGTATGAAATACACGTAAGAGACTGCTTTGAAAGTCGCGATCGCTGGCTCCTATTGTACTTCGCAACTACTGAATATAGGTCTCTACTGTTAAAAATTTCCAATTCCTTTGCACTGTGGGCTGATAAAACCACTAGTCATGAAACTTGCTGTCTATAGTCACAGCCTATCCACATCCAGCCTCTATGCTCATATTGCACACTCTTAAAAGTATTCCGTGCAGCCACCACGCATTAATGTGTGATCATGACCTCTCAACCCGTAAAACGCTATCGTCCGATCCTTCGCCTCAATGATCTACTTCACCCTATTCAGCAACGTGAACGTGCGATTGAATTTGCAACTATAGATGAACCAATTGGTCCCTACCCGGACTATTCAAGACTATGGGCATCTTCTCGAATGCCAGCGCTATTTCTTGTGAAAGCGCCTCGTTCTACTTCTCGGATGACTGAGGAAGTTTATCTTGTATTGATTAAACAGCGCGTTAACTGGATGATTCAAACATGGATGCAGACGGCTAGAACCAGTCTGGCTGAAACTCAAAGGATGCTAGAAACAAAACTTAACTCCTGCGAGACTCATCCAATTGATTTCCCTGTTCTGGATGAAGATATCGATGGATATGCAAGTGAGCGGGTTGCTTCATCCAAGCAATGGCGAGATGAATGGGCTGAAACTCTGATTGTCACCAGCGATCGCTTCTCGGAAATGCTTTCTTTACAAGGGGTCAAGTTTCCTGTGCAATCCCTCGACAAAAGCCACCCAGAATTTCAAGAATTACTCAACTTGCATCAAGAAGTAGATTTGGAAGCCTGGTTGAGTCTTCTATATTCTTAAGCAAAGCCGCAGTTTGGAATCCCTGCCTTTGGACGGATGATCTTCCTTCGCAAAATTGGTGAACTGGTAAACAGAGTAAAGTTAACCATCAAGAAACTATGCGCAAGCTAAATATTGGTCTTACCGAAAAAGAACGCGAGGGCGTGATTGGATTGCTAAATAGCAGCTTGTCAAATGTGTATTTGCTGCTGATTAAAACCAAAAAATATCATTGGGATGTAGTTGGTCCTCAGTTTCGCACCCTTCATATGCTGTTGGACGAGCAATACCAAATCCTATCCACTGCAACCGATAGCATTGCAGAACGGGTTCGGATCTTAGGCGGCTTCCCTGCAGGTACAGCCGCAGAATTTATTCAGCTAGCTTCCATTGAGGAACGCCCTGGCGTGATTCCAAATGCAACAGAAATGGTCGCGAAGTTAGTCGATGATCATGAAACAATTATTCGGAGCCTGCGGAAGCAAATCGATCAGTGCGGCGACGATTTTCACGATCAAGGTACAGCAGATTTCTTGACTGGCTTTATGGAGCAGCATGAAGAAATGGCGTGGATGCTGCGTTCCTTTATCGAAGGAGAAGCGGTTTCTCCTGACGGGAATTCGCCACAGTCTGCTAAAGTTCCGGCTGCTGCGGGCAAAAACTAGCACGCGATCGCGGTACTAAAAATTGCTTTACTAAAGAAGGTGTCTGAAATTTTCAGGCACCTTCTTTAGGTTTATTGATTCAAATCAGTAGCAGAGGACTTGAGTTATTTAAGCGCTTCTGCCCCACCTACAACCTCAAGAATTTCTTGAGTAATGGCAGCTTGCCGCGCTTTATTATAAGACCGGGTGAGTGTATTGATGAGTTGTTTTGCATTATCACTGGCGCTACTCATTGCGGTCATCCGAGCAGATAGCTCACTTGCTGAAGACTCTTGGAGTGCCCGTAGCAGTTGATTATTCAGATACAGGGGAAGCAATGCCTCCAAAATCTCCATAGGCTCTTGTTCAAAGAGCATATCTCTGGGAAACTCGCGACCCACCGTATTATCAACCTGTTCGCGTGATACTTCAAACTTTCCACCACGACTTGTCAAACGAAAAATCTCATCATCTGGATCTTCAAAGCCTTGAGGATCGAGAGGGAGTAACGTTTGAATTACAGGGCGAGAACTGATTAGAGATACAAATCGGGTATAGATGAGTTCAACGCGATCAACGGTTTCAGATAGGAATAGCTCCAATAATGCGTCGGCGATCTGAGAGGATTCTGATGCTGTCGGCACTTGCTCTAAACCAGTGAAGGTGTCTGCAATAGGTTGATCTCGACGTTGAAAGTATTGGGCTGACTTCCGCCCAATCAACACAAGTTTATAGTCTAGCCCTTCTGCCTTAAGTTCTTTAATTCGAGTTTCAGCTCGACGGATCACGTTGCCATTGTAGCCACCACAAAGACCGCGATCGCCCGACACAACCAGCAATCCAACGGTTTTTACGGTTCTGGGTTGCAATAGCGGTGAGTTACTGTCATTTTGGAATTTTAATCGAGCCTGCAAACCATAAAGTACCTGAGCCAAACGATCGGCAAAGGGGCGAGTGGCAAGCACTTGCTCTTGAGCGCGACGCACTTTTGCTGCCGCTACAAGCCGCATGGCTTCGGTGATTTTTTTGGTGTTTTTGACCGACTTGATGCGATCTCGAATGATTTTAAGATTTGCCATGACGTTAGGAAGGTGTGAGTTGTGATTGTTGAATGACTCAGAGCAATTAAAGAAATGAGTTATGAGTTCTTATAAATGCTATTTGTGTAGAACTCATAACTCAAAACTCATAACTAACCTAGGCAGTCGCCGCAAAGGTTTTCTTAAACTCAGCGATCGCGCCTTTCAGCGCTTCCTCTGCATCCGCAGTCAGTTCTTTCTTTTCGCGAATAATGTCGCCATACTTTGGCGCACTACCCGCCAGATATTCTCGTAAGCCTTTTAGGAAAACGGTGACTTTCTCAACTGGCAGATCATCCAGATATCCATTGATTCCTGCATAAATGGCAGCAACCTGATCTCCAACTGAGAGTGGTGAAAACTGGGGTTGCTTGAGAATTTCCCGCAGACGCTGCCCCCGCGCCAACTGATTTTGGGTCGCTTTATCCAAATCCGAAGCAAACTGAGCAAAGGCTTGCAGGTCATCGAACTGCGCTAGCTCCAGTTTCACCTTTCCTGCGACCTTCTTCATTGCCTTCGTTTGAGCGGCTGAACCCACCCGTGAGACTGAGATGCCAGGGTTCACCGCAGGACGTAAGCCTGAGTTAAACAAGTCAGAGGATAGAAAAATCTGACCATCTGTAATCGAAATTACATTGGTTGGAATATAAGCAGATACGTCACCCGCTTGAGTTTCCACAATGGGCAACGCTGTCATACTGCCGCCACCTAGGGCATCACTGAGTTTAGCAGCACGCTCCAATAAGCGAGAGTGGAGATAAAACACATCGCCGGGATACGCTTCCCGACCGGGTGGGCGACGCAACAGTAAGGACATTTGGCGGTAAGCCTGTGCTTGTTTCGACAAGTCATCATACACAACGAGGGTATGCTTGCCTTTATACATGAAGTATTCAGCTAAGCTTGCGCCCGTGTAGGGAGCTAGAAACTGAAGAGAGGCTGGGTCGTTGGCATTGGCAGCCACGATGATGGTGTACTCCATAGCGCCTTGTTCTCGAAAGACATTGGCAATGTTGGCAACCGTTGAAGCTTTTTGACCGATCGCCACATAAACGCAAACAACATCTTCACCTTTCTGGTTCAAAATGGTGTCGAGGGCGATTGTGGTTTTACCGGTTTGGCGATCGCCAATGATCAGTTCTCGTTGTCCCCGACCAATGGGAATCATAGAATCGATCGCGGTAATACCAGTCTGCATGGGTTCACAAACAGACTTTCGAGCAATAATCCCAGGTGCAGGGGATTCAATTAACCGCATTTCGGAAAAAGCAATATCACCCTTGCCATCCAATGGGCGACCCAAAGCATCCACTACACGACCAATCAAGGCATCGCCTACAGGAACTTGAGCAATTTTGCCCGTGGATTTGACGACGCTACCTTCTTCAATACCGCGCCCACCACTCATCAAAACCGCGCCCACATCATCTTCTTCTAGATTTAATGCGATACCAATTGAACCATCTTCAAACTCAAGTAGCTCATTTGCCATCACTTGATCCAGCCCATAGATCCGGGCAATCCCGTCACCGACTGATAGAACAGATCCAACATTAGAGGTTTTAATCCCCTGGTCGTACTGCTCAATTTGCTGCCGAATAATACTGCTAATTTCGTCTGGTCGAATGCTTACCATAGGATTGCTCTCTTGAAAATGAGGGTTTGAAGGTTAGATCGTAAAGTGTGAGTTAAGCCACACCACCTAAACGAAGGGAAATGCGTCGTAGCTGTCCACGAATACTGGCATCAATGACTTGAGAGCCAATTTTGATTACCACGCCACCGATTAATTCTGGGTCAAGCTTGATGTCTAGATCAACTTGATGTGCCCCTGTCAAAGCGATAACTTTATCTTTCAAAGCTTGAATTTGATCGTCGGTTAATTCGCGTACTGTGGTTACTTCAGCAAGCACGACCTGATTCAGCTTTCTCAACAAGGCTTGAAACTCACTGCAAATTCCTGCCAAGAACATGATGCGACGGCGATCAACCAGCAGCATCAAAAAGTTTTGAGTGTAAGAATGTAGCCCATCCCCAAATACTTGGGATAGAACCGCTTTCTTTTGCTCCGACTTGTACAGTGGATTGGCAAAAAATTCTTTCAATTCTTCAGAATTCTTTAGGGTTTCAGCGATCGTGCTAATGTCATTGCCAACCTGATCAACAATGTTGCTTTGCTGAGCCAGTGACATGAGAGCTTGAGCATAACGCTCTAAAATTTCGCCTCTAACAACACCTGTGTCTTTCATTAGGTGCCTCCAATCATGGCTATGCTGCGGTTAATAATATTTGTTTGAAGGTCGTCAGTCATCCGAGAGGGCAACTCAGCCTCAGCTTTTTGCAGGGCTAAGCTAGAGACTTGCTGCCGCAGATCGGCGATCGCGCGCTCTCGTTCTGCATTTAAATCTTGGCTCAATCCTTCTTTCATTCGCTGAACTTCAGCCTCTGCCTCTGCCAGTAAAGTAGCCTTGACAGCGACTGAACGCTCTTCCGCAGCAGAACGAATTCGAGCCGCTTCTTGCTGTGCCTGAGCCAATTTTTGCTGTTCATTTGCCAAGGCAGCAGCGGCTTTTTGTCTGCGCTCTTCAGCGTCTTTCAAAGCGACTTCAATGTTGCTCCGGCGTTCACTCAAAATCTTTCCTAAGAAACCGCGTCCAAAGTAAACAACGACACCAATCACGATCAAAAGGTTGATCAGATTTGCTTCCAAAATATTGGCAACGAATCCACCTTCTTCAGAAGCTTCTACACTCGCTTCTGCAATCAACCATCCTATTCCCAACATACTCATAACTGCGCCATTCCCATCTTGTATGCTTACTGCAATACACTCCACCCATTATCTAGCGTTCATAGGTCTCGTCATATGCTGCTCAATTGCTAAGCAACCGGAGAACCCAAGATCTTATCCAAAATCTGGCGACTAAGAGAGTCAACCTCTTGCTCCAGAGATCGCAATGCCTCTTGCTTTTGCTGATCTAAATCTTTCTGAGTCTGCTCTTTTTGATGACGGGCTTCTTCTTGAGCCTCAGCAATTTTGCCAGCAACAATTTGCTGGGCATCTGCTTGAGCCGTTGTGATCAACGCCTGAGACTGCCGACGGGTTTCAGCTAAATCTTGCTCATATTGCTTTGCCAAGGTTTCTGCCTTCGACAAACGCTCTTGAGCTTCAACTTGATTCCGTCGAATGTACTCGCCACGATCTTCGATCGCCTTGGTTAAAGGCTTATAGAAAATGGCATTCATCACAACCACCAGGAGTAAGAATTGCACTGCCATCAATGGCAATGTTGCATCAAAGTCAAACATGGTTTCCTTTCCAAAAACTGCTATTGCAACACTGTATGGTCAGTGAAAAAACAAAATTCAAAATTCAAAATAACTTATAGATAGAAATAAGAAAAGCTACCATGGGTTACAAATTAATAGCCTTCAGTCAAAAGGTAGAGACGTAAAACACGCCCCTACCACA
Organism: Leptolyngbya sp.; assembly: GCA_003249025.1. Taxonomy (GTDB): domain Bacteria; phylum Cyanobacteriota; class Cyanobacteriia; order Leptolyngbyales; family Leptolyngbyaceae; genus ULC077BIN1. The sequence continues at coordinate 23,386 of QBMH01000010.1, forward strand.
AACTAATCTTAGGAAGATCAGCCAACGAATGGATTGGCAAACAGTAACACCAACGCAATAACCAAGCCGTAAATGGTCAGGGATTCCATAAACGCTAGCGTTAAAAGCAAGGTTCCGCGAATCTTACCCTCTGCTTCAGGTTGACGAGCAATTCCTTCAACGGCTTGACCAGAAGCATTGCCTTGACCAATACCAGGACCAATTGCAGCCAGTCCAATTGCCAAAGCAGCAGCAAGAACTGAAGCGGAAGCAATAGTTGGATCTACTACAGCAGCAGCCAAAATGGAAGGAGAAGCAACTATCAGATCTACCATGAGGTTTCCTCTTGATTTAGTAATGTAATGGGGATAATAACGACGGAATTTGAACCTAACAGCCTGAAGGTGAGAGTAAAAATAAAAATTCAATGAATCCCAGTTTTTTACTCAACATTCAAAACTCAATGCTCAAACATATCTACTGAGGACACAATCTTAATGCTCCTCATGCTCTTCTCCATGTCCCTCTAGCGCTTCATGGATGTAGGCACCTGCCAGCGTCGCAAACACCAGTGCTTGAATCGCACTAGTAAACAGACCTAGCAACATGACGGGCAGAGGTACAAACAACGGCACTAGAAGAACTAAAACTCCAACCACCAGTTCATCCGCCAAGATGTTTCCAAAAAGACGAAAGCTTAGGGAAAGAGGTTTTGTGAAATCTTCTAAGATTGCGATCGGGAGTAAAATTGGCGTTGGCTGAATATATTTAGCAAAATACCCCAACCCCTTCCTGCTAAAGCCGGCGTAAAAATACGCCAACGACACCAGCAGCGCTAGCGCAACTGTTGTGTTTATATCGTTTGTGGGGGCTGCCAGTTCACCCTCTGGCAGCTTTATCAGCTTCCACGGAATTAGCGCACCAGACCAGTTCGATACAAAGATGAACAAAAACAGCGTGCCAATAAACGGCACCCACGGACGGTATTCCTTTTCTCCAAGCTGGTTTTTTGCTAGATCTCGCACAAAATCTAAGGCGTACTCCATAAAATTCTGCATCCCAGAAGGAACGAGTTGAATATTACGGGTTGCCAAAATTGAGGCAATTACTAACAGTGAAATAACAAGCCAAGAAACCAGAAAAACCTGACCGTGAACTTTAAGGTTGCCAATTTCCCAATAAAAATGCTGACCAACTTCCAGGCTGGCAAGGGGAAGGCTGGGAGCAGCTATAAAACTCAGCATTGGACTCCAAACAAATTTCAGGGTTTCAACAGTTAAAGTTCCCAGTTGACCTAACTAACCAGAGTTAGAAGGCATCAATGTTCGCAACATATAAACGATGAGAGCGCCTTTGTAAGTCAAAAAACCTAAAAAAATTGGTAAGATCTGCAACTGTCTTGACTGAGTTGCAACTATCATCAACCCAACAAAAATGACAAGATGAGACTTTCCAATCTGCTCTTTTTCCCTACCAAACTTCTCAACGTTTCGAGCCAACACTTTCAAGTAAACCACACTTGTGCCTGCTCCTAGCAAATAATTCAGAGCGATGCTTAAGGAATAAAAGTACCAAACAAAAACGAAGATAATACCCGTCAAAATCACAGTAGTGAATAACAACTCTTGCTGAAGTTGATAATACTCCTGCATAGAATTGTCAGTTTCCGCTGGCAAAGGACTTGGTTCGGGTACTTGACTCATTTTAGATAGGGGGTCTTTAACGGTTCAGCTTGTAACTGCCGAGCATCCAAAGAGTTGCTAATAGCTCTGGGCTTTTAGAGCTATTTTGAGATGCCCAAACCATCTGCAATCATATCACGCAAGGTAATAATACTTAATACTGACTTGCCATCACTTTGGAGCCGCTACATCTATTTTAGATATAGCCATTTTAAGTACCCATGCATCAGCAAAAGGGATCTTTCTGCAAACCAAGACGAATTTTGGGCGTTGCATAATAAGGATATGAATTGAGGATAAATCTGATGCAATGTCCTGAGTGCGGTTCCAGTCATACCCGTAAGAACGGGAAGATGCGAGGTAAACAAAATCACATTTGTGTTGCTTGTGGTCGTCAGTTTATTGATGTCTATACAGCCCCCAAAGGATACTCCGATGAAATTAAAGCAACCTGCTTGAAAATGTATGTCAACGGCATGGGGTTTAGAGGCATTGAGCGGGTCACAGGAGTCCATCACACCACTGTGATTACTTGGGTGAGGCAAGTAGGAGAACACCTGCCGGATGCCTACGACCCCCAAACGACTCCAGAGGTGGGAGAACTCGATGAACTCGAAACCTTTGTCCGCTCAAAAAAACAAAATCTGGCTGTGGACAGCGGTTGACCCCTTCAAGCAAGGAATCCTAGGCTGGGTATTGGGAGACCACAGCGCGAAGACCTTTGCTCCCTTGTGGGGCGATCGTACAGACCTGGCAATGCTATTTCTACGTGACCGACGGTTGGTCAGTTTACCCAGGTTTTATTCCAGCGGGAGACCAGATTGTCAGTAAGACTTAATATGACGCGAGTGGAAGGAGAAAACACCCGGTTACGCAATTATTTAGCACGACTGCATCGGAAGACTCTCTGTTATTCTAAATCCGTGACAATGCTGAAGCACTCAATTCGCTTGCTACTTCACTATCTCAAATTCGGCGATGTTCCAGGTTCCCTAGTGATTCATTGCGCCATTCAGCAACGCCGAATTTTCCTGGGTGACAGCAGCGATAGTATTCTCTTTGGAGAGACCGATAGACTGAATTCAGTGGATGATTATAGATGTCCTCAGAACCTCTTGATGCAGGTTTATTCAATTTTGTAACGAAAGGTTTCTGGTTTCTCAGCCGAGTTACCCCAATCCTCTATGATTGGTCGATAAATCAAGCGAATTGGGTTCCGTACATTTTTTAATAAAAAATTGTTGAATCTGAATCGTTTTAATCTAAAAACAAGTGGGCTTATTACCTATAGCCTTTGTTCTTAAGGACTTATTGCCTCTTCTTAGCAAGCATTGTCTAGGTGAATTGGCAGGTAAGGTTTTGGTCACATTTAAAACAATAACAATCCGTAAAGGGAGCTTTTGAAATCCAATGAGTGTTAAAGCAAGCGGTGGAAGCTCGGTTGCACGCCCCAACCTTTACCAAACTCTAGCGGTCGCTACAATTTCCCAGGCTGAGCAGCAAGATCGCTTTCCAGGAAAGGGAGAATTAGACGCGCTATCTACTTATTTCAGTTCTGGCTTAAAGCGGCTGGAAATTGCAGAAACGCTCGCTCGCACTTCTGACATCATTGTGTCGCGTGCAGCTAATAGCATTTTTACAGGTGGTTCGCCTATGGCGTTCCTTGAAAAGCCGGCGGAGGCTCCAGTGATGACGATCGCTGGAGTTGCTCTAACCACTGAAGAGGGGATGAAGTTAGGCACTGTTACTTATGGCGATACCAAGAACACCCCCAGTTTTTTAGACGGTATTCGCTCTATTTTTACGGGCACATCGGATGGTGGTTCGGCTCCTGTCAATTTTCGACCGATTAATATTGCGCGCTATGGTCCTAGCAACATGGCTAAGTCTCTGCGCGACTTAAGCTGGTTTCTCCGCTATGTGACCTATGCGATCGTGGCAGGTGATCCCAACATCATTTCTGTCAACGTCCGGGGCTTGCGAGAAATTATTGAACGGGCTTGCTCTGGGGAAGCGACTACAGTGGCTCTACAGAAAATGAAAGCCGCTGGACTTAGCTATTTTCGTAATGACGCTGAAGCTGAGGCGATCGTCCGTCAATATTTTGACGTGTTGATTACCGAGTTCAAAGCGCCTACTCCTTCTACTCAAGTACGCCAGCGTTCTTCCAACGATCTACAGGGTCTACAACTTCCTCAGATCTATGCGAATGCGGCTGAAAAGCGGTCTAAGTATGCGATGAAGCCTGGTTTGTCTACCACTGAAAAGAATGACGTAATAAAGGCAGCCTATCGCCAAGTGTTTGAGCGTGATATTACCCGCGCTTACTCCCTGAGTATCTCTGATTTAGAGTCTAAGGTGAAGAACGGCGAAATCTCTATGAAGGAGTTTATTCGTCGTTTAGCAAAATCGCCCCTTTACCGCAAAAATTTCTACCAGCCTTATATCAACAGCCGCGCTTTAGAATTAGCGTTTCGTCACATTTTGGGTCGGGGTCCTAGTTCTCGTGAGGAAGTTCAGAAGTACTTCTCCATCGTTTCCGCAGGAGGCTTGCCTGCCTTAGTAGATGCGCTGATTGACTCCAGAGAATACGCTGATTACTTTGGCGAAGAAACGGTTCCGTACTTACGGGGTCTGGGGCAAGAGGCACAAGAGTGTCGCAACTGGGGTCCTCAACAAGATCTATTCAACTACAGTGCGCCCTTCCGTAAAGTTCCTCAGTTTATTACTACCTTTGCAGCGTACGATCGCCCCTTGCCTGACCAGCATGTGTATGGATCTGGCAACGATCCATTGGAAATTCAGTTTGGTGCCATTTTCCCGAAAGAAACCAAGAATCCCAGTACCCGTCCGGCTCCTTTTGGCAAGGATACCCGTCGGATTCTGATTAATCGGGGTGCAGGAATTAATAATCAGTTGAGCAATCCAGCGGCCCGGGGTGTGGCTCCTGGCTCGTTAGGTCCAAAGGTATTTAAGTTTGACCAAACTCCTAGCTATACGGGTAGCTTCGCAAAAGGTCGCGATCGCGGTAATACCAAGGGCATCAGCGTTAAGTATTCTGAAAGCTCTACCCAAGCAGTAATCAAGGCTACCTACCTGCAAGTATTTGGACGGGCAGTATACGATGGGCAGCGTCTCAAAGTCGATGAAATCAAGCTGGAGAGCGGCGAAATTACCATGCGCGAATTTATTCGTCGTCTGGCAAAATCTAACCTCTTCCGCAGCCTCTATTGGACTTCCCTCTATGTGACTAAATCCGTAGAGTATATCCATCGTCGGCTCTTGGGTCGTCCGACCTATGGTCGCCAGGAAATTAATGCCTACTTCGATATTTGCGCCAAGAAAGGCTTTTATGCCCTAATTGATGCCATGTTGGATAGTCAGGAATACTCGGAAGCCTTTGGTGAAGATACGGTTCCTTACGAACGCTATGTCACTCCAGCCGGGTTATCTCTACGCGGTAATCGGGTTGGCTCCATCGCCGATAAGGGCAGCAAAGTTACTCAGGAAGAAACGCCGCGCTTTATGGAATTGGCTGCTGCTGCCCAATTGCGGACTGAGCCGGATATTCAATTCCGGGTCAATCAAGGGGTCAGTAAGAAGCGTGAACAAACGAAAGTCTTTAAACTGACGAATCTGTCTGATAAGCCCAATCTGAAACTGGTTATGGGTGCTGCTTATCGCCAAGTGTTTGAACGAGATGTTGCACCGTACATTGTCCAAAATGAATTTAGCGTTTTAGAAAGTAGACTCGGTAACGGCGAAATTAATCTGAAGGAGTTTATTGAAGGATTAGGAACCTCTAACCTGTACCTGAAAGAGTTTTACACGCCTTATCCGAATACAAAAGTGATTGAGTTAGGCACCAAACACTTCTTGGGACGGGCACCCTTAGATCAAGCTGAAATCCGTAAGTACAACCAAATTTTGGCAACAAAAGGGCTGAAGGGTTTTATCAGTGAAATCGTAGGCAGCATGGAGTATGGGCAAGCATTTGGAGAAGATGTAGTGCCTTATAACCGCTACTTAACTCTACCGGCTGCTAATTTCCCGAACACTCAAAAGCTTTACAACACACTGACTAAGCAAAACAAAGACTTAGTAGTGCCAAGCTTTGAAACGGTGAAGGCTCGAATGGATGGGTCGAAGATGCCCATGATGGGTAAGGCGATCGCAGATATTGCAGCGCAAACTCGTCAGCAAGAAGAATCAAAGGCGGCGTTTGTTGCATTGGGGCGTTCTTCTAACAACGCCTTAATACAACCAGTAGACTCCACTGCTGATACTGCTCCTTGCAAGCCTGCCCGGATTTATCGGATGACTCCCGGAATGGGATGGGCAGATACGGAACTATTGCTGAACGCCATCTATGTTCAAATTATGAATATAGAGGGTGAGCTAGTACCAGTTCAATTGAGAAAAGCGGATCTTGACAGCAACTTTCACAATGGAGAGATTGGTGTTCGGGAGTTTGTGAGAACCCTAGCCAGTTCAGAGATATATTGCCAGCGCTTTTATATGCCTTATCCCGAAGCGAAGGTGATTGAATTTCTGTTCCGCCATTTATTGGGTCGCGCTCCTGTTACTCAAGCTGAAATCCACCAATATCTGGAATTGTTGGTGAATCAAGGGTTACAGGCAACAGTAACCGCCATGGTAGATAGCACAGAATATCTTCGTTACTTTGGGGAAGATGTGGTGCCCTACAAGCGCTCTCCTAGTTTGCCAATTGGTAATTACTTGGGCAATGTCAAGGCGGATGCTAGCTTAGTTAAATAATTCGTTGAGTCTAATGCCATTGCTATAGTGCTTTTAAATAAACCCCTGGTTCAGCAATCAGGGGTTTATTGTTTGCAGATTGAGCGATCGCACTCTGCGGTTGGATTATATCGAATCTGCATCGCCTGTGAAAATTTGATCAGCCCAGAATTTCGGGCAAAGCGGCATTTCGAGTTATGGTCATGGAAGAATAATGCTGATGAGTATCACGTTGAGGCTGTTAGCAAGTGGCTAAGGATTGGTCTGGTCAGATGGGGGCAGGTGGGGTGGCTGGTGTTTTGCTGGTCGTCACTGGGTTAAGTTTCATGGCTCAACAGACTGCTTTGGGCATGGCTATGCCGACAAAGACTCACGTTGCATCACTGAAAAATGATGATGGGAAAATAGCAGAGGCGAATCAGGCAATTCCAGCGATTTTGGCTCAGAAAGGCAGTGTTAAGGCTTATTTTGATCAGGGGCTGGCTTTTTTACAGCAGAAAGACTGGAAAAAAGCAGAAGCGGCTTTTCGCAAGGTGATCAATTGGAACCCCAAGCTTGCTGTTGCACACTACAATTTGGGAGTTGCTCTAAAAGACCAGGGCAAAACGGCTGAGGCGATCACCGCTTATCGCAAAGCCATTAGCCTCAATCCCACCAATGCCTATGATTATTACAACTTGGGAGTTGCTCTAGACAAACAGGGCAAAATGTCACAGGCGATCGCTGCCTTTCAAAAAGCCATTAGTCTCAACCCCAACTTTGCTGATGCACACTACAACTTAGGAATCGGTCTAAAGAAGCAGAGCAAGATGGACGAGGCGATCGCTGCTTTTCAAAAAGCTATCAGCCTTAATCCCAACGATGCAGATGCTTACATCAACCTGGGATTTTCTCTAGACAACCAAAGAAAAACGACAGAGGCGATCACCGCCTTGCAAAAAGCCATCAGCCTCAACCCCAACAGTGTTAGTGCCTACACAAACTTGGGAATTGCTCTAGGTCGCCAGGGCAATTTGGAGGGGTCGATCGCCGCTTTGCAAAAAGCCATCAGTCTTGACCCTAACGATGCCAATGTTTACCGCAACTTGGGAATCTCTTTAGACCAGCAGGGCACAACGGCTGAGGCGATCGCTGCCTTGCAAAAAGCCAGAGACTTATATCGCTCTCAGGGCAATACTCAGGAGGCAGATGAAATCACTCAGTTATTGGAGAAGCTTGGTAAGCGGCAGGCATCAGCGATGCAAGTTTCATTACTACAGTGAAGTCTCCGCACGATTTTTTGAATTAGCCAATTTTTAGTCTGTGCCGCCCTCTGATTCTGCTCCAACCTCACCCGGAACACTGGGAGGAATATTTTCTAACGCTGTCAGTACTTGTAAAACTTCTTTCACTACAGGAGCCGCGATCGTGCCGCCATATCCTCCACCCGCAGGCTCATCGATTACCGCGAGGACAACATATCGAGGTTTATCAGCCGGAAAGATCGCCACAAAACTAGTCACATAGGCGCTTTCCGAATAGCCGCCAAATCCGTTTGCTTTTTGCGAGGTGCCGGTTTTTCCGGCGACGTGATAACCCGGCAGTTGTGCCGCCTTTCCGGTTCCTTGCCTGACTACGCCTTCCATCATGGGTAGGATAGCTTTAGTAGTCGCAGGGGAAAACACTTGCCGCTGAGCGGGTAAACCGGGTCGCCAATAGAGCCGACCTTTGCTATCAAATAATCCTTGAATCACATGGGGAGTGACTAACTTGCCGCCATTTGCGATCGTGGCATGAAGCTGAACTAACTTCATTGGCGTGAGAGAAAAGCCCTGACCAAAAGCGGTGACTGCCCGATCAATGTGGCTTTCTAGGAAGGTTTTGCGGGATTTGAACTGTCCTGGACTTTCGGAGGGTAGATCCACGCCAACTACGCCCCCCAGTCCCAATCGTCGCAGCCACGCATAATAGACCTCTGGTTTCAAGGTGTCTACAATATGCACCATGCCGACGTTATAAGAGTTGATCACAACGTTGGTGACGGTATCGCTGCCGCCGCTGCCACCGTTAATGGGCCAATCGTCAATGCTGATGACACTGGGATTATCAATCAGAGTATCAGGCGTGACGGTTTTATTTTCGAGGGCGATCGCCACATTAATCGGCTTAAACGTGGAACCGGGTTCATAGAGATCCGTAATTGCCCAAGTTTTGTAGCGTTCTGGTTTTGCTTTGTAATACTGGTTTGGGTCATAGGATGGATAAGATGCCAGGGTCAAAAGCTCTCCAGTGTAGGCATCCATCACAATCACTGTGCCTTTTTTGGCACCCACATTGGTGACTTGCTTTTGTAGAATCGGTTGTATTGCGCGCTGTAAACGAGTATCTAGGGTTAGCCGTAGCTGCAAATCATCTTGGTTCAGAAAGCCCGCTGGAATTTGATCGGGCATGAGAGAGCCATCTCCCATTTGGCGTAGCCGAATTTCTTGACTAGGGCGAGTCAAAATATTTTGCTGGCTGAGTTCTAACCCTGCTTGCCCAACATGTTCGCCATCTACAAAGCCAACAATATCCGCAGCCACTTCTTTATGAGGATAGAGCCGCTGTTGATGGGGAATTAGTTCTAAGCCATCTAAGCGCAACTCAGTTACGCGATTGGATATATCTTCAATCAGGGAATATTCGACCTGAATGCCCGTATCCCCCTCGTTAAACTGTTTGACTAAACTGGCAGCGGGACGCTCAATGATCGGAGATAACTTTTCGGCAACTTCTTCCTTCGAGAGCTTAAACAGCTTAGGGTGAGCGTAAAGCGTAAAAACGGGGCGATCGAGCGCCAAAATATTTCCATCTCGATCAACAATATTGCGCCGGGGCATAAAAGGACGAATTTGGGTCACCTGGTGGCTTTGAGCAATTCCACGCAGCAAGCTACCTTGCACAATTTGGACGTAAAACAAATTGACCACCAGGCAACCCATTGCCGAGATTAATACCCCCCACACCAATACGGCTCGAAACTTCAGCGAATTTGCCCAACCAAACACTCTAGGTTGCTTTGTTGGCAAACGATTCCGATCTCGCGGTGTTCGGAAGGAATAAGGAGAGCTACCCATGGTCAAGCATCCTAATATCCTAAAGGTGCGTTTGTCGATGCTTCAGCCCTAATCACCACAGGAATCGCCGCTGGCTTGACGGTACGAATCGGAGCCGATTCTAAGATCAGCGTGTGCTGCGGAGTTTTAGCAACCAAGCCTGAATTGGGACTTTCTGCTTGCTGAATAATTTGATTTTTTAACACTTCGCTAGCAGCCAACATTTGGCGCTCACTGCGCTGCATCGTTTTCAGCTTGCGATATTCTTTACCCCAAAGCTGCTGCATATACATTGTGCCGCCATACACCATCAAAGTGGCAACAACCAACGCAAAAGTGACGACTAAAGAGCCTCGCTGAGCCTGCATGAGTAAGCGCAACCAGTTGGGCAATAAACGAGCAGTGGAGAGTTGAGAAACCGCTGCTAAAGGAGCATTAGGCGTTTTTCTGTTGCGAACGGAGGTAGCGCCCTGAACAGGCTGAAGGTGAGCTTTGCGGCGCGGTGCTGAAGGGCGATTCGTGAAACGTTCGCGAAGCGTCTCCGAAGGAGAATCCCTAGGGGAATCGCGCGCGACCGGTCGTTGAGATCTCAGTGCTGTTGCCATCCGCCTTGCATCACTCCTAAATCAATCACGAAACATTGAACATCGCAATTTTCTGTAGTCAGTCTACTGCAACAATTGAATTACATCCACAAATTGATCCTCTATCAAAACCTGTTGCCAATCCTTGGTTTACTATCCTTGGTTTACTAGATGTGTAATTTTAAGTTTGTTAGGGCTGCACTTTGCGGAAGATGGGAAATTAATATACCTTATTTGTTGGCGATCGCTGATGAATACGCCCTTTTACAATAAAACTTTATGCAGGAATAATGAACTTGTGAGCCAAGCAGCCGAACTCAAAGACCAGCAGCATCCGCAATGGAGGCTTGATCGCCAAACGGTGGATACCCTCTTAGCGGCAAGTGACCCGACAGACCACAACTTGGCTGAACTGGCACGTCTCCGCATTCGCTACCAGGGCTTTCCGGGGGCTAGAGATATTCAAGCTGATCTAGACAGAGTACTAGAACAATGGGATCTGACAGAAACTGTCCTATTTGAAAAAACTCGTCAAATTCACGCGATCGCCCAGGTATATCGGGGGCAAAGCTCCAAGCGGGATGATTGGAGTTAAAGCGGTACTTTACTAATCATCCTTGACCTGAGCCGAGTATGATCAGGCTCAGCAAGGTGCCGCTGTTCCATAAACTGTGGAGCAACATGGATGACAGTAAGTTGCGCGATCGCGAATAGACAAAGCCCAACACCATGCCCAAGGTCATCAGCGGCAACACTTCCGAGAGGCTGAGATGGGCAACGGCAAAGAGGAAACTGCTGAGAATGATTGCGCCCCAAACCGGAAAGTAGCGGGTGAGAGAAGGTAGCAAAAAGCCCCGAAACAAAATTTCTTCAAAAATGGGAGCGGCGATCGCGGCGGTGACAAAAAAGATCGCCAAAGCAAAACTATTTTTCCCTTCTAAGGCGATCGGCAAAATGGGATTGCTGCCGCCTCGTCCCTGCCAAATTTTTTGGTTCACCAGCGACACCACCACGACCAACGGCAATGCTGCAAAATAGCCGCCCAACCCCCACCAAAACCAGTTGCCTTTCAAGCTAATGCGAAACCAATCTTCTGGTAATGGCAAATAGGATTTGATTGACCAATACAGCACACCTAATCCACCCACTGCTAACAGCACATAATTGAACAGGATAAATAAGGCTCTGCCCTGCTCTCCAAAACCAGCAGGATTTAGTCCTGTCGCCCGTTGCAGCACTGCCAATAAAATCGGTAAGGCAATCTGCCCCACCATAAAAAAGCCCAAAATTAGCACTTGCCAAATGGTTTCGCCATCCCAAGGAGTGGTCCAAGGTTGCAGGCTTTCGGTAGAGAGAATGGCTTGCTTGCGCTGCAAAACCCATTGCCCGATCGCAAAGATGAGCAGCCCAATGCCAATCACACCGCTTAATACGGGAATGCCGCCCACGATCGCCAAACTGGTTAAGGCTTTTTCTGCGGCTTGTTGTTCGGTAATTTCTAGTGCCTGCAAATCAGAGGAACGCTGTTGCAGGGTATATAGCTGAGTCAAAGCGCGATCGCGAAACCAGCCATCCAGGTTTTTTTGAATCTGAGGTTCGGCATCAGGAAGTAACTGAGGAGATTTAGCCCACAATCCTTGTAGCACTGCTGCCGTTGCTGCCAAAGGTTTTAATCCAGAGTCGGCTTCTGCCTGCTGAATCACCTTACTCCATTCTGTTTGGGCAAGCGCTGCCTCTCCCTGCTGCGATCGCAGAATTCCCAACTTCAGATCTAGTTCTGTTACTAAGCGAGTGAGCTTGCGTTCAGTTTGTCCCAAAGATTCTGGCTGGGCTTTATTGCTGGAATCACGTTCGCTCAACAGTGCTTGAGTCTGCTTTAAGGTTTGCTGTACCTGCTGCTGCACATCTTGATATTGTTCCAAAGCGTTTTTAGTTGGCTCTGCACCCAAGAATGCCTTGCGAGCCGCATCCATATTGGGATCATTCTCCTGTAGCTCTGTAGCCCGCAACAGTAAATTGGTTTGATACAGTTCCAAACGGCTTTGGATTTGGGGCTGATTCCAGCTATTCAGCAAATCTTGCCCCATGAGAAAGACTGCTAACACCGTCAGCGTCACCAAAATCACCCGCTTAATCGTCATGAAATCCTCAGATTGCTATGGATCTAGGGTACAGGAAATGGCGAATGGCGCGTTTTAACTACGCTCAATGCACCCTGGAAAAAATGGCTGGATTCAAACAGGGCGTTAGGAACAGGGTAGAATGCATCTGTCTTAGCGATCGCAGATTGATCCCAACCGCTGAGATTTCTATCCCCTATTCCCTCTCCTCTTTTATGGTTACTCGTGTCATTTTGGTTCGTCATGGTCAAAGCAGCTTCAATGTTGAGCGTCGCGTGCAGGGCTATTTGGATGAATCAACCCTGACTGCTCAAGGGCAAGCGATGGCGCATCAAGTGGGAGATGCACTCAGTGAAATTGAGTTTGATGCTGTTTACAGCAGCACATTGCGACGAGCAAAAGACACCGCAGAGATTGTGTTGGCTCACTTGAAAACCTCGCCAAAGGTTCCTTTGCAAACTGTTGATCGGTTAAAAGAAATCAATTTGATGCTGTGGGAAGGGATGCTATTTAGCGATGTGGAGGAAAAGTATCCCAATGAGTATGAGCAATGGAAGAATTGCCCTCACGAAATGCGAATGCTGATTCCACAAGCCAATGGCGGGACTGAGGAGTATTTTCCGGTAGTTGAACTGTTCAATCGCGCTCAGCAGTTTTGGCAAGATTTTTTACCCAATCACGCCAATCAAACCGTGCTGCTGGTTGCTCATAGTGGGATTAATCGGGCGCTCATTGGCACGGCGATCGGGCTAGATGCCAGCAGCTATCAAGCAGTGCATCAGTCCAATTGCGGCATCAGTGTTCTCAATTTTGCCGGAGGATGGGGCGATTTAGTGCAGGTGGAATCGTTGAACCAGACCGCTCACTTAGGCGAACCGATTCCTCAGGCGAAGAAAGGCTATTACACGCGCTTGCTGCTGGTGCGCCATGGCGAAACGGAGTGGAACCGCCAGAAGCGTTTTCAAGGACAAATTGATGTGCCGCTGAATGAGAATGGGCGATCGCAGTCAAACCAAGCCGCCGGGTTTCTCAAAGCTATTTCCATTGATCATGCGGTTACCAGCCCGATGCTGCGTCCCAAGGAAACCGCCGAGATCATTTTGCAACATCATCCGGATGTGATGTTGGGCTTTGAGGACAATCTCAAGGAAATTAGCCATGGATTGTGGGAAGGCAAGCTAGAAACCGACATTGAACAAGAGTTTCCCGGAGAACTACAACGCTGGCAGCACACGCCGGAAGGGGTGCAAATGCCGGAGGGAGAAAATCTTCAGCAAGTTTGGGATCGTGCCACGACGGCTTGGGATGCGATCGTTCAAACTGCGGTAAACCAGCCTGAACCGGGTACAACCTTGGTCGTTGCCCATGATGCCGTCAACAAAGCGATTCTTTGCTATGTGTTGGGCTTACCTCCCGATCGCTTCTGGAGCTTCAAACAAGGGAATGGAGCCGTCAGCGTGATTGACTATGCAACGGCAGATCAATCGCCTGTAATGATGGCAATGAACATCACAGCGCATCTGGAAGGCGGAGTATTGGATAAAACGGCAGCAGGAGCTTTGTAGAATTCTGAACTATGAATTTTGAATTTATTCAGCATTCCTCATCGCTCATCAGGCAAAATTTATATCTTAAAAACTATGCCTAGTGAGCTTCTAAAGCAAGTTCGAGTGGTTGATCCGAGTTCCCAAATGGATCGGATTGCGGATGTTTTAATTACTGATGGTGTGGTGATGGCGGTGGAAACGGCGATCGCCGATTATCCATCCAATGCGACCCTCACTGAAGGATCTGGTTTAATCCTGGCACCCGGATTGGTTGATCTCTACAGCCACTCTAGCGAACCTGGTTTTGAAGAGCGCGAAACCCTCAAATCTTTGATGCAAGCCGCCGCCGCAGGGGGGTTCACCCGCGTTGCCATTCTGCCCGACACTGCTCCCGCTTTGGATAATCTTGCCAGCGTTGCATGGCTGCATGATCAATCTAACCTTGTGGGTACTGTTCCCTTACTTCAGCCTTGGGTAGCACTGACTCTAGAAGCCAAAGGGCAACACATCACTGAGTTGGCGGAACTAGCAACAGCGAATATTGTCGGCTTTGCTGATGGAAAACCGCTGCAATTGGTGATGGTACGCCGCTTGTTGGAATATCTACATCCATTTGGTAAACCTGTGATGCTGTGGGCATGGGATCAAGAGTTAGCAGGCAATGGTGTGATGCGCGAAGGAACGGATTCTATTCAGATCGGGCTACCCGGCATCCCGGCGATCGCCGAAACCGCTGCCCTGGCTGCGCTACTAGAATGCATCGAAGCAATTGGTACGCCAGTGCATTTGATGCGAATTTCTACGGCTCGTGGCGTAGAGCTAATTCGCAATGCCAAAGAGCGGGGCTTACCGATTACTGCCAGCACCTCCTGGATGCATTTACTCCTAAATACTCAAATGATTGCCAGCTACGATCCCAATTTGCGGCTCGATCCGCCCTTGGGCACTCCAACCGATCAGGTGGCATTGATCGACGCAGTGCAGCAAGGTGTGATTGACGCGATCGCCATTGATCATACCCCTTACACTTATGAAGAAAAAACAGTCCCTTTTGCCGAAGCTCCTCCGGGTGCGATCGGGCTAGAACTGGCGCTGCCGCTACTCTGGCATCGATTTGTTGAGACTGGCTTATGGACAGCGATCGAGCTTTGGTCAGCCTTGAGTACTCGTCCCGCAATTTGTTTACAGCAAAAACCTCCTGCGATCGCGCCAAGCCCTGCGGGTACGCAAGCGATCGCTCAACCCGCAGAAATGATTCTGTTTAATCCCCAGCAGGGTTGGATTGCAAAGCCTCAGTCATTAAAATCATCTGCATCCAATACCCCCTGGTTAAATCAAGAAATCCAAGGTCAAGTGATTAAAACGTGGTGTTGAAAATCAATATGCAGTACGAAAGACCTGATTAATGGAACAAATTCAGCTTTATAAGGACTTATTTTGTAAAATAGAAAATATACTGACCCCAGTATCAAATTACTCGTTTACGTATTACTGATATATAAGATTTATATAAAGTGCAGCGGTTATCATAGGTCTACCTAAAATAGTGGCAGGTATTCCTAAGTCGCTCAGCAGGGAGCAACCCTTTTCCAAAAGAGGGGATCTAGCAGCAAAAAAGTTGTTAGAAATTCTACAGATTACCAGCGAGTTCATTCAGGAATAGGTGAGTTGCACGGCATGAAAGAAACCAGCGTAGGAAATCACAGACGACTGCTGCTAATTGATGATGACCCTAACCTCATTTTGTTGGTGAAGGACTACCTGGAGTTTCGGGGCTACGAAGTCATTACCGCAGAAAATGGTCGTCAAGCCCTAGAAGTTTTAGAGCAAGATACCCCAGACATGATTATTTGTGATGTGATGATGCCCGAAATGGATGGCTATTCCTTGGTGCGTCATGTGCGTGAAGATCCTCGTACCAACTGGATTCCAGTGCTTTTCCTTTCGGCAAAAGGGCAAAGCCAAGATCGAGTGAAAGGGCTAAATACTGGGGCAGACGTGTATATGGTCAAACCGTTTGAGCCAGAAGAACTGGTTGCCCAAGTTGAATCTTCGCTGAAACAGGCAACACGCATGTCTGAGCGTCCGGGTCGAGGGAATGAATCCACACCCAAAATTCAGGTGCCGTTTGATGTGGAACTCACACCCACTGAGCTAAAGGTAGTTCAATTTGTAGCGCGAGGGATGGCAAACCGCGAAATTGCGGAGCAACTCAGCGTCAGCCAGCGAACCATTGAAAGCCACGTTAGTAATATGTTAGGTAAAACTGGGTTGCATAACAGAACAGAGCTAGCTCGTTGGGCGATCGAAAACAACATGGCATAGTTCAATATTATCCAAACACCTGGCTCAGGAATCCAGTTATTTCTGTCCAGGCAGCATCTGTTGCAGCCGGATCAAAGCGATCGCCATCATCGCGCATAAACGTGTGGTTTGCTTCATAGATAGACATCGTGTGAGATACGCCCGTTCTGACAAGTTCTTGCATAATCCTTGTGCGTGCTGCTTCGGGAATGTGAGGATCTAAGGTGCCAAATAGGATGAACAATTTGCCTTTCAGCTCTGCCATGCGCTCTAAAGTATCTGCTGTGCCTTTGCCTAACTTGCCGTTATGAATCCCGGTGGGATAACAGCACACTGAGGCTTTCACTGCATCGTTAAAAGCGGCTCGGAAGGCTAAATGTCCGCCAATGCAAAAGCCTATGGTGCCAATTTTGTCGGGGATGACCGTTTCTTCTTTTTTGAGGAAATCTAACACTGCTTGTGCGTCGGCATCGTACTCTGCGATCGCCGTTTGGCTAGCATTGTCATTTCCCCGCAGTCGCCCCAAATCATCCGGTGCGATCGCGGCTCCAATCGGTTCAAGGCGATGAAAAATTTCGGGTGCTGCCACCACATAGCCATATCCTGCAAGGCGATCGGCAAGGCGAGTCATGGGGCTGCCTAGTTGATAAATATCGGAATAAAACAGAATCCCTGGATACTGTCCGGCAGGCTTAGGTAAGGCTACATAAACCCGCATCAAACTATCACCCACCGTCAATCCGACATTGCGCCTAATTATTTGCACAAGCTTTTTACTTCCATCACGACTACGCTTTTAAGCGTAATGCGAAGGGCTAGACTCTCAAGTCATTTGGGAAACAAAAGCAAACGACAGGATCAGTTGTCTAACAGCTTCAATGGATCTCTACGCAAGCATTGACTTCATCTTTATAGTTTATGCAAAAGCCTGGTGAATACCCTGATTCTTTTGGTAACAAACACAAAGAAGATAACCACAGTTAATCAGTAATATCTCTGAAAAGGCATCGAAACTGTGGTTGTGAGAAAATTACTGCAACGACGCTCACCGAGTTTCATCCTACTAGGGCTACTCACCGGAACTGCCCTATATTGGGTTTCATCTTTTCCTGCTCAGGCGGCAGACGAACCCGCAACCGCTTTACCGGATGCGAATCCTCGCACCATGCCTCGCACTCTAAAAGAAGCCAAGATTTCCACGGCTGAGATTCTAGGTCAAACTCCTGAAACCCCTGCCGTCCCTGTCCCCTCTGCTCCTGCGACTCCTGCAACCCCTACATCCCCTTACACTCCCATCCCGATTCGCGGCGGAGCTTCTTTCAATAGCGGTCCCGGTGTGGGCTACGAAAGCTCCTTCTTCGGACTGGAGGGCTTTGTCCCCCTGACCCAAACTCCCGGCAAAAACCTGACCTATGCTCAAGGTCGATTACTGCTCGATACGAATGGCGGCAATCCGGGGGGCAATTTTGCGCTGGGCTATCGAGATTTCAACCCCAGCAGCGGCAGAATTTTAGGCGGCTATGTGGGAGTAGACGTGCGCGACACGGGCAGAACGACTTTTAGCCAACTGGGAGCCGGAGTCGAAGCGGTGTTGCCCGGTATGGAGTTTCGCGTCAATGGTTACTTGCCTGTGGGCGATCGCCGTCGCGAAGTTGCCAGCCAGAGTTTCACCGATACCGCCAGCACCAGCAACACCAGCACCAGCCTCAGCGGTGGCACTGGCACGACTGCACCCACGAATATTCGGTTCCAGGGCAATAATCTCTTGTTTGATTTACCGGCTGCCAGTACGCTGACCAGCACCACCACCACCCGCAACCAGACGACCCGCTTCACCCGCGCCCTCGATGAAGTCTCCCTCGCTGGCTTTGATGCTGAAGCGGGTGTGAAGCTGGCTCAACTGAGTCCCGGCAGTGACCTGCGCTCTTACCTGGGCTTGTATTACTACAGTGGCGAAGGCGTAAGTGGCTTTGTGGGCGTGCGCGGACGGTTGGCGCTGCGGCTGAATGACACCATGACGGCGGGGTTAGCGGTGCAGGGCGATCGCGAGTTTGGCACGACGGCGGTGGCGACTGTCAGCCTCCAGTTTCCCAATATCGGACGCAAAACAACGGGGCAACCCGCCGATAACTGGGCACGAGTGGGCGATAGTGCGATTCGCAATCAAGCGGTGGCGGTGACAGAGCGCACCCGAACCAGCACCCGTACCGAAATCACGGAAACCACTCAAACCAGTACGCAAACCGTGGGTAGTGGCAGTGGCGGCACCGTCATTGCTCAAAACCCAGGGACGGGACAGCCCTACGTGTTTCAACATGCGGTGTTAGGGGCAGCGGGTGGCACCGGCACCTTTGAAAGTCCCTTTGGCACGGTGTTGGCAGCAATCACAGCAGCACCAGGCACTACGGGGAATGACATTGTCTATGTGCAGGCGGGCACCAATCCGGGGATTCCGGCGTTCACGATTAAGGATGGCGTGCAGGTGCTGTCGTCGGGTGTGGCGCAAACCCTGGCAACCGTGCAGGCAGGGAATTTGCAATTGCCGCTGTCGGGTCCTGGTACGCTGCCCAGAATAGCGGATACCGTGACGCTGGGGAACAATACGACCCTGGGCGGGTTTAACATTACGGGCTTTAGTGGGAACGGCATTACCGGGACAGGGCTACGGAATGTGACGATTCAAGATAACGTCATCACTGCATTGATTGGTACTGGGATAAATTTGGATGGCAATTTGACCGGGGCTGTGACGATTCGCCGCAACACGATCGGCACAGGGATTGGCTTTGGTATGATTCTGGTACCCACTCAACCCGTCGCTGCGCCCTTAACAATTGATATTTCCAACAACACGGTGCAAAACACGACTAATTCTGGCATAGTTGTGTTCCCTCAAGGAAACACCACCGCCACCGCCACCCTTGCGAACAATACCGTTACCAATACGACTTTCATTGGAATTGACGCTATTTCTGTTGATAATTCGTCATTCCGGGTGCAGATTGACAATAATCAGGTCAACAACGTCCAATTTCCGGGGATTGGAATCCGTGTGATAGCCGCTACAGGGCAGATGTTTGCTTCGGTCACCAACAATCGCGTTACTAACCCCAACGCATACACACCCAACGCCCGAGTGGAATACGAAATTGTTTCAGAAGGTACTGGAACGCTCTGTTCCCGGTTGCTCAACAACACTGCCAGTCTCTCCGGGTACGAATTTCAGCGCCAGACTGCTGGCAGCACTCTGCAACGAGAGCCATTGGTGGGCAACACAGGAACAGTGCAACCCGACATTGGCGTGGTTACCAATGTCGCTGCGGGTACTTGCGGGTTCTAAACCTGAAAATCCTATTGAGGAGTACAGTTCTTTAAAATCAGAAAGAACGCCGACGACTTTCCGTGTTTCGTCTCGGCGTTCTTGCTGGTTCGCTCCTCACACCCCCTCAATATATAGCACTGACACAGATCTGTCATCCCCTTGAAACATCAGAAAAAGTTATCCAAGTTGAGATTGATACTCAAGGTAGTGGTCATCTCTCAACAAAAGCTTCGTCATGCCTAAGTTAAATTAAGCTAACTCTCTATCGCTTGCATTGGGTTCCCTTAAGTTTTACGCTTGGATGATCATTATGAGATGCGCTCATTACGGATTGCGCGTGTATTAGGAGAACTCATGACCAATCGCCCCATCATCCTAGGCATCGTCGGCGACAGTGCGGCTGGCAAAACAACTCTGACACGAGGAATTGCCCAGGTATTGGGAGTTGAAAATGTCACCACGATTTGTACAGACGATTACCATCGATACGATCGCACCCAGCGTGCAGAAATGGGAATCACAGCCCTCCATCCGGACTGTAATTATTTAGACATCATGCAGCAACACTTATCATTGCTGCGAACGGGACAATCCATTCTAAAACCGATCTATAGTCATAAAACTGGAACATTCACAGCACCCGAATATATCAAACCGAATAAATTTGTGATTGTGGAAGGGCTGCTCGGCTACTCCACCCGTGGTGCGCGCGACTGCTACGACGTGAAGGTTTATCTGGCACCCCCTGAATCGCTCAGAACTGAGTGGAAGGTAAAACGAGACACTCAAAAACGTGGCTATACCGCAGAACAGGTGATTGCAGAAATGCAAAAGCGGGAGCCAGATTCGGAGCAATATATTCGTCCTCAACGACAATGGGCTGATATGGTGGTGACGTTTTATCCTCCAAGTGATGCATCTACTCAGGGAAATGGGCAATTAAACGTGCGACTGGTTCTTCGCCCTAACATTCCTCATCCTGATTTAACCAAGGTGGTGACTAGCCATGCTGCCTATTCCAACCCTGCAATTCGGCTGGGGCTAGATCGAGATATGGGCAAACCCGTGGATGTGTTGGAAGTGGATGGACGCGCAACCGAAGAGCAGGTGATTCAACTAGAACACTTTATTTGTAGCGAATCACCAAATTTGCTTTCGTTCTGTAATCGCGATATGAATCCAGGGTTAGGCAAAGTCATGGGTACAACGGGAGAAGCCCTCCAGAGCTATCCGCTGGCGATTACCCAACTGTTAGTTGCCTATCATATGCTGAGAGCGACTTAGAGCCTATCCGGAAAATGTTAGGAGCTTACGACCGACAATCAAACAAGCGGCAATCTGAACAAATCCTAAGTAAGAGTGAGATAACTTAGCCCAGCGAATCAACACTCCTCGAAAGCGATTAAACCAGGAATGCGCCACTTCGACGACCCAACGGCGGGGCGGATGGCGGTTGGGGTCAGTTGGAGCTGGCAGGGGTGCATCTTTGTCAGGGATATGAGGAATATATCCTCGTGCCTCTGCCGCTTGCCGAC
>QBMH01000110.1:0-1064 GCA_003249025.1 Leptolyngbya sp.
GAGTTGAAGAGGGTATTTAATCCGCTTGTGACAGTACGAAGGGCGGAATGTGGGCAGAATCCTTACCGTCCCCCAATACATCTTGGTTAGCTAACAATTAGGCTTCAACATCAGCCAACGGTGATAGGGCTATCTCATGAGCAAGAAAGGCAAAGAATAGGCGTATAGAGCCTGTTTTGGATCTTTTGTGAAACTGTTACTATCAAGGCGTTTCAGCAAAAGCGGTTAATTTACCGAAAACGTCTCCTGCTAAGGGTTGTAGGCTAGATATCAAATGGGTTCTATAGGGACGACTATTTAAAAACTAAAAACGCGGAGGCTGCACTGAATAAACAGACAGCCCCCGCGTTTTTGAATGGCTCAGGATGACTTACTTTTTACGATAGGGAACAGATTGTTCGATATCGATGTTAAGTGCTGAGATTCGTTGAGGCGGATTCCCCTGAGGATTAATGTTCCGCGCCATATTGAGGAATTGAGAGGGACTTCCTGCCACAGCCTTCTGTTCTTGTGGAACATAGCTGCGAACAGTGGTTTGCCAAACAAACTGAGGGAAGCCAAGCTTACGGCGATAATATTCGTCGTAACGAGGAGACGTGATGTTGAAAGGGCGTTCGCCCTCTGCCCGACCTGGCAGTATACGACGACGCTGATAGGGAACGATATCGTACCCAAACGCTTCCAGGTATTCATCACTATCGAGCAGTTGATCTACAAAGCCCACAATGCCTTTGGTGGCGACGACGATCGACCAGGCAATCTTTTCGCGTTCGCTGTAAACAGCACGACCTAGTACTCGTTGTACCGTCTGCTCTACAAAACGGTAGTTGCTATTGAGATCATAGAAACTACGCTTGTAAGTATTGGAGAGCAGCAAGCCGCGAATAAAATCACGGACTGTAATTTGACCGTTGCGAAGTTGAGATTCCAGAGCTTGCTCACGATCAGCAGCAAAAGCATGGAAGAAAATCTGACGATAGGCTACTTCAATTAAAGTGCCCATATCTGCTGAAGACAGCAGGTTGTCTGTGGAGTAGATCCTGGGTTGCTCATCTCCAGGAACT
>QBMH01000110.1:1074-15663 GCA_003249025.1 Leptolyngbya sp.
TAGCTCGCGACCCGTTGATTTTGACTATTGGGGGAATATTCTAAAAGAGGAAGTGCCACGCCTACAAAATCTCCCTTTTCTGATGAAGTCTTACAAAGTTAGTCCTGATCATATAGGGATGGGGGCGGCATTATTCGATTTAGTCTGATGAAAATTACATAACTTAATTTAGCGATCGCTGATTTGCTCCTTCACCGCGCCAAAAAGCCAGTGGATCTTGAGTTAAAACACAATCAGGATAAAACTTCAAACAGTCTTGCTGCTCAGGTTGATTGAGCGGGGCGGAAATCTCTAATCCTAGGCAAAGATGAGTCAGCGATCGCTCAAACGGTAAGTGGTGCCCAGGAGAACCAACATGAGCATGGGCATATTCATGAGCAACCAACCGCAACCAGTCTTCTGGCACTACTCGTCCTACGTCAATCAAAAGCGTCACAGGATGAGTTTTTAGATTGCAAAGCCCATCAATCCCAAACGATTGAATGATTGGAGCCGCAAAAATTTGGATAGGACGCTGCTCTTGGCGATGAAAGCAATCGTGGCACCTCTGGAGATAGGCATTCAGTTGACTATTTACCCCATCAATATGATTACCAATCCAGATACAAATCGCAGTCCGATGATCCAGGTTATCAACCATACCAATCATCTCTGGCGCTAAAGCAAGACTACGAACGCCATAGAGATAGTCCAGCCCACGGATAAATGGGTCGGTACTGGTAGTGACAATTAATGGATCAGCCAAGATTCAACAGCCCAAAAAAGAAAAGTATTTTATGGGTTTATTGGGAGATTCAATCGTCATTTGAGCCGGATCAGAGGAAAGCATTGCGGGGTCACTTCCTGACTTAGAGGCAGCTTCATCGTCGTCAGCAACCCGAAATTCAGTACAAAAAGTAGCCGTGCTAAAGCCACCAAATCGCTTAACAGTACTGGTTCGCATTCGAAGACTGGGGCTAGCAAACCAAAAACGCTCGATCGAACTCATCGTTTCATACTCGGTCGTCAGCACTAATCCATCTTCATCATCCATGTGATACTGTCCGGCGACAGGCACAATTTCGGCATACCCTCGCTCTCGCAGCAAAACTCCCTGGTGGGGATGATCCGCATCGGGAATAAGCGCAAAGACGGTAGAACCTTCATGGTTTTCATCGTCGTTGCGATCCCAACTCATTGATCCATTCCAAGAGACAAATGCCCCGCCGATCGCCAATGCAGGGTCAACCTCATGGAGTTGGCAAATCTCAATAACTTGCGGATGATCTGCGGCAAACGCTTCGACTCGAATTGCCGATTCTCCCATTTCAGCGCGTTTGAATGCGAGGTGATGGGTGGTGCGCTGCGATCGCCAGTTGCCCGTGCTTAGCTGAAAAAAATCCATTACATCCATTGCATTCTAGATTCCGAAAACGATATCTCTGCCTTAAGCCTATAGGCAATTGTCCTTGGAAGAAGGATTTACAGGCTTGGTCAACGCTAATCCCTCCATCATAAAGCTGCAAGAGTGGTCTTTGCATCAAGCGTTAGTCACTCACTCCCAAGGTTTATTCGCAATCTTCTAAAACTGTTCACTTGTCAAGTATGTGTAATCTTTGTTAATATATGGGCACGTTTGTCTGGCTTAGTGTTGCTAACCCAAAGAGTAAAAAGTATGAATGTCCCCATGGAGCTTAGCTTAGAGCAAAAATTTAACCTTAAGGTATATGAAGAGCAGGTTAAAGGATTAAGCCTAGAACAATCGCAAGACTTTTTGCTAGAGGTGCTGCGCCAATTAATGGTGAAAGACAACATGATCAAGCATCTGCTCAAACAGGTTTAAGAAGACGCTTTAAAAGATAAGGCTCTCCGTTGCCGATTAAGAGGAGAAACCTGATCTGTGATAACAACTGAATGAGTCGCTGGATAGATGATAGGTACTCACAGTCTTATATTGAGATGACTACTTAACTAACTTCAGACACAGCATTGTTTTCTGGGCTAAATCCCAGTATTAGCAGAGCTTTGCGGATTTTTGTTTTAGAGGGGCGAACTTTTGGAACTGCGAACTCCAGTTCTCTGGCTGTCTCAAACAACTCTCGCATCAACCTATCTAAGGAAACATCATCGGCATCTTCTGGAAGCGGCTCTATCCGCCCTTCATAGGCTAAGGTATAAAGCTCCAAATGATGTCTTCCCATCACTCTAGCTAACTTTCTCAGGGTTTCAGGCGTAGGGCAAGTGCCCTTAAAGCAAGCTCCTCTTAACCGGGGTTGCGGTACTCCAGACAACTCCGCTAGACGGTTCATACTGATACTCTGTTTTTCCAGGTATTGCAGAATGAACTGTCCCAAAGGGGAACAATCTTCAGCTTTAATTTGCAACCTTGCTGGCATCGCTTAGCGCCAAAAGAATTTCAACATTTTCAAGATAGCTGCCGGGAGGCAATACGGCAAATGTTGGGAGTAGATGAACTGAAGTAACCCCCGGTTTTCTCAAGCTTGGGTTGGTGATTGAGAAGGTCATTGACCAACGGGAAACAAACCCAAGGGCGATCGCGCAGATCATTCAGCAACAGATTGACGCTCCTCCGCAATCCGCAACTCAAACAGAAGTACCTCCCAGTCATCTCGACTAAACTGGGTTTGAGGCACCTCAAATTCTAATTTTTGCAGAAACTGCTCAAGTTGCTCCGGTGACCACCCTAATCGGTCTACCCGTCGGTTGATAGCAGCCTGAAGTATTTCCAAGGTGATGGGGTACTGGTCTACGACTGTACTGAGCAGTGTCGGTTCATCTAGGAACGTTGTTAATTCAGGGTACACATACCAATCCCCTTGATCTAATGCAAAATCGGGAGGCGGAGCCGTGAAGAAGATAGCATACAACTCATCCTCCTCAGTCAACAACCACTCGATGGCTTGAGCAACATAGAGCCAAGCTTCCTCTTCAGAAGTGAGTTCGCGGGCATGAGTCGCCTCCATTTCTCCTAAGGGATTGAATACTCCGATGCTCCAAGCTAAAGCCATTTCTTCGGGGTCTTGCTGCTGGAAAAAATCAACAGCAACTTGCGCCGACTCTGCATCAGCGATCGCCGAGTCACGCAGTCGCTGATCGATCTGCTGAACCTCTTTCAAGGGTGCCTTACGCGCAACCCGTTGTTTTTGCTTCGCAACACCAAACCCTCGTGGCATAATTCCATCCTCAAGTAGACAACCTGCCGATTGGTCTAAATCTATTTCAACCAATAAAGGGGGACTATCCTCTGATTGCTGGGCTTGGGCAGTAAAAACTTGTTGGGCTTCTGCTACCAGAATCGGATCTCCACTCTCTAACCATAGCTGCATCCGAGCCATATGTGCCGCAATAGCTTGCTGCTTGGCAAAGTTTACTGCCTCTTGCTGTGCTGGAACCGAGGTAACTGTTTGAGCAACTTGGAGAGGCGTACTATCGATGCCTGTGGAATTCCCCCCATACCCCCCTATTAGATCATGCCCCTTTGCTTGCCCTAGAGGGGCAGCAAAGGGAGGCACAAGCTTATTATGTTTAAAGGTGTATCCTTCCTTTCCCTGAGCCAGTTCTAGCGATTCCAAATTCTTGATTTCGATCGGGGGTGTGTGATCGATTTCTGAGGTAGATTGAAGGTATTCAGGGTGCCACAAGTCCCGAGATTTATCGAGAGTTCGGGGGCTAACTCCACGGGCAGCGATCGCTCGTTTTCGGGCAGTTGTTTGAGCGGGTAGGGTGCCTTTGTTTAGCATGTCCGCCAGCGCATTACGAATGCGCTGTTTTGCCTCCATTGATCGTCGTTCGTTTAAGGTGGGTGCGTTTGTACTTTCACCATCTGAGGGCAGTTTTAAGGATGATTTGGAGCGCTTGGATTTACTGGGGTCGTAGTGGTAGTACCGACTAGTGGAGATCGCTCTTGTGTAGTCCCGCGCTCTTTTCTCAATTTCATGCTGGTGTCCACAAAACTCCTGATAGCCTGGGAGAGACTGCGTGGTTTCAACGGCATAAGTGGTAAGAGCTTCCCCTTCCAGAGGAATGCATCCTGCTAGAACGTGATGAAAAATATAGCCTTTCATGATCACGCGCCCTAACAGATAATTAGTCTGTCCTGATCCAGTAAAACCGAGATCAATCTCAGCATCCAAGTCAGCGTTGAATTTGGCAGCACTGGTGCTGGGAAACTGAGTTTTGCGAATAATCTCACGACTGACCTGCTCAATGGTGGCAGTGTCTACATCATTGCGGCGTTGAGCGTGGTTCCATTGAGCGACAAACTCTGTCTCCAGGGTGTAGATTGGCTCAAAATCATCATTGAGCAGGTAGGAAGCGTGTTGAAGGGGTAGCCGATGCCCTCGGTAAAGGGATGGTTTTCCTTTCTGATAGGGTCGGGGATGGGGAAAGATTTCTAGCCAACCGTCTCGAACTTTGAAGCCGGTTCGGGCGAGGCACGCTTTGACAGCAAACGCAATTTGATAGGAGTTTTGCGCCTCCTCAAAGGGAAAATAGAAATGAATCCCCCGACGATCGCTAAGCAGTGATGGAGTGCGATCGCTGCTCTGAATTGCTACGCACTGCACTAACCCCAGTGGCTCTAGGGCAGCGAACATGCTGTTGATCGCCTGCGGGTCGTTGCCGGGGTGATAGGGACTACCCGCATCGATCTCGACCATGACATAGTTCGTTTCTTTGCCAAACCGCACCCCATACAGGTAGGCTCCCTGTTTAATCAGGCGATCGCTCAGCAGATGGCGGCTTTCGGTCTGCCAGTGGGGGCGTTCTCTTGGATCAGGATGCTCTGCCCAGAGGTAGTCGCCTCGGTGAGGAAAGAGGGCTAAGAACCTATTGTCTAACTCCCGCACGTACTCGAATTTGGGAGCCTGTTGACGAGGTGCATTCATGCGGCACCTCCAGGTAATTCAAGCAGGGAAACGGCGAAAAATGGGGCGATCGCACAGAATTGAAAATGTTTGGAACATTGAAGTATATGCATGGATATCTCTTCCCTAGTGGTTATTTGGGGAGATAGAAAGTCATGCAATAACCAAAATTATCTATAAAGAGGTTGCATCTTTCAGCAAAATACCCTTAAAATTGGCATAGCAAAGTTTGGAGCCTAATATCCTGCCGTCTAAAGCTTTCAATTAGCGTTCCTGTTTCCTATCTCCTGCTTCCTATCTCTGAATTGGTAAACCATCTAGCCTTAACTGTTAGCGCAGTCGGGCTTTTTGGCTTTAAAGGGGGTTTTTAGGGCGTCATTGGTTGCTCTCCTGTGGGTGAAGTGGAATAGTTGTCTAATACCGCTGATTAATATATCAGTGTAGAACGATCAAACACGCAACTCGCGCGATAGTCAATCAATTTCTTTCTGGTCACTCACTCCAGGCTGAAGCCACGGAAACGGCAAGACATTGAAATCCCGTTGAGCGAGGGGTCTTAAACTGACGCACAGAATAACCTCTTCAAACCGTATTCCAGTTATCAGTTCAAATCGCCAGTCGCTGTAATATCGATAACGCCTTTAATTGCACTCCAGTACATATCGAGCGATCGCCTGATCTAAGGTTGGTAGCAAAATGCCGCGTTCACTCCCCAAAACGCTATAAGCGGGGCGAGTCGCTTGCAGTCCGAGGGCTTTAGTAGAACAGGATTGAATAGAGGAAGCATCCAATCCAGCAAGCTGAGCCGTTGAACGGGCTAACTCTGCCCAAGAGATTGCCCCAGGATTGGTCAAATGCCACAAGCCAGTTTCACCATCAATCAGTAAATCAAGGCTGGTATTGACCAGATCCGGAACATACGTGGGAGACACGATCACATCTTCTGCTGCCATAAAGGGCAGTCCTGCTGTGAGGGCGCGGAGAGCGATCGTCAGAAAGTTGTATTCATCCCAGGGACCAAAAAAGGCGCTGGTGCGAATCACCAAGGAACGGGGATGATACTGCAAAACCCATCGCTCCGCCTGCGCTTTGCTATGACCATAAACGTTTAAGGGTGCGACCGGATCGCCTTCCAGGTAAGGCTGATGGCAATCGCCATTGAACACCAGATCGGAGGAAAAGGTGATCAGTCCAATGTTCCGTTGAGCGCAAGCATCTGCCAGAATTGCGGCTCCTCCCGCATTAATGCGATGGCAGAGGTGAGGTTCTCGTTCCGCATCGTCTACCCGCACATAGCCCGCTGCATTCACTACTGCCCAAGGTTGTAACTCGTCCAATATCTCCCCAACCGCGACAGAATTGGTAATGTCCATATCTTGGCGGGACAGAGGATAATACGGAATCCCGCGCACTTCACAGATCCGAGCAAAAGCTTGACCCAACGTGCCTGTGACTCCAGCGATCAGCAGGGGCGGAGTGGAAGCAGAAGACCCGTTTGTGACGGCTACCTGTTTCATCTTTGGCGTAGAAACAACCGTGGCATCTGTCCATTTCCCCAGTTCCTTGATAAAGCTCACGGGTGGATAGCGGAGGCGTTGAGATCGCTGCCACCAGCCTGGTAGATCCAAAAGCGGATGGTGATAGTCTTGCCCTGCGGCGATGGCTTGTATCATGGTGGCGATCGCGGTAGATCGCGGCAAGGGAGACCGGACATCAAACACCCCTGGCTCATAAAACCCGTCTGCGCGAGTGACCAGACTGTTCCAGTCATAGGTTCCCAAAAGCGACCAAACCGTCACCGCTCGAATGTCTATATCTTCCTGGTATAGGGCTTGTGCTGTCTGCCAGATTTCCTTCAGCCAGCGTAACTGTTCCTCACGAGTACAACCCAAATGGGCTTCAGTAATGGCGATGGGTCGCTGATACCGTTCCCAAACCTCCTTGAGCAGCGTGAAGTGATCGTAAATTCCTTCAGCGCAGACCCATACGGCTTCCACATCGGCATACTGATGTTTGCCATTGCCGCCATGGGTATGTAGGGGATAGCGATCGAGCCGTTCATCCAGAAAGCGATCGCTACAGGCATAGCGATTAATTCCAATGACATCGGGTACGCAGGGATGGTCTTGAAACCACAGTAATTCGTCTGCTTGAATGCCCGTGTACAGCAGATAACCCCACAAAGGATGGGACGCATTGACACGACCGCAGAGCAGATCCAGAGAGAGCCAGCCGCGATCGTTCTCAAATTGTGCCTGATAGGACAACAACGGGGTGCTGAAGATTTTACCGGCATCTTCCGTTTGCACCAATTGAGCTTGAGGATTAATCTGCCGAATTACCTGCATCGCCAGCACTGTCGCCCGACACTGGTTTAACAACGCCCGCATAAACATCAAGTCATCGCACTGATGGGGATACCAGTGACCATACAACCCGCTAAACCGGGCTGTGGTCAACGGTTCGTTCACAGGAGTATACTGGCTGACCCAGGGATATCGTTGGGCGACTGCACGGGCATAGGTCGCTAATTTCTCTGGAAAGGCAGGATCAACCAAGCTCGTATCGCGAGGACCACTACCGTGATGCACTAAACCCACGATCGGGCGAATGCCAAGCTGCTTCAAATACGCTAGTCGTTCATCTGCCCAGGACCAATCTGCCTGTTCCAGCCCATCGGGGGCAATCCGTTCCCATAAAATCGGATATCGAATTGCTTGTATCCCCAATGCCGCAAACCGATCAAGGTCTTCAATACGATTCGCATGACCGTTGAGTTCTAGCTGATCGAAATAGCGATCGCCGACTCGATTTACAGTACATTCGATTCCACCCCATACTTCTAGATGGGATGGAATCTGGCTTGAATTTCTCACGCTCCCACCTTGCTCAATTAAAAATTTTCAGGATCTTGGCTGCAACTGGCAGTGTTTCAGGTTGATGAAAGAGATTTACCATTTTGCGGCTCTGGTTTACCTGAAGAGGCTGAGACAGGAAGGTTTGAAGCCTTAGCAGCAGAGGCACTGAAAGCAGGATTACCCACAGCATCAACCGCGATCGCCTTTTTCACGGATAAGCTCTCTTTTTCAGGATGCCAGCTTGGACGTTCGCCCAGCCGAGCATAGAGCGCTAATGCCTGCGCCACCACCTGATCCATGTTGTAGTACTTATACGTAGCAAGCCGCCCCACAAAGTGAACACCGGGCGTAGCCTCTGCTAGAGCCTTATATTGCTTGTATAGTTCAGCATTTTCAGGACGCGGCACGGGATAGTAAGGATCGCCCTCTGCTTTAGGATACTCATAGACCAAGCTGGTCTTTGAATGCTCTTGTCCGGTTAGATATTTAAATTCTGTGACGCGAGTATAGAGATGCTCGTTGGGATAGTTGATCACTGCTTGCGGTTGATGGACTCGTTCGTTTAGGGTTTCATGTTTGAAGTCGAGCGATCGATAGGGCAGCTTGCCATAGCGGTAGTCAAAGAAGCCGTCAACCGGACCGGTGTAAATCATCTCTTTATAGGGAATGATGTCTTTAATCTCCCGGTAATCGGTGTTGAGCATGATTTTGATGTTGGGATGAGCCAACAGCTTTTCAAACATGCGCGTATAGCCGTGGAGCGGCATTGCTTGATACGTGTCTGTGAAGTAGCGATCGTCTCGATTGGTGCGAGTCGGAACGCGAGCCGTCACAGACTTATCTAGATCTGAAGGATCAATGCCCCACTGTTTGAGGGTGTAGTTACGAAAGAACTTTTCATAGAGTTCTCGCCCGACTTTGCTTACTACCACGTCTTCAGAGGTGCGAATGCAGTCTTTCGGTTCAGCAACGGACGCAAAGAATTCAGTCAGTTCAAAGGCAGTTAGATTTAAACCATATAGCTTGTTAATCGTATCCAAATTGATCGGCATTGGCACCAATTGCCCATCTACACTAGCAAGCACACGATGCTCATACCGTCGCCACTCCGTAAAGCGAGACAGGTATTCAAACACATCCCGCGAGTTGGTGTGAAAGATATGAGGACCATACTTATGCACCAAAATTCCTGCTTCATTATAGTGATCGTAGGCATTGCCGCCAATGTGGTTACGAGTATCTACAATCAAGATTTTTTTGTTGCTTTGGCTTGCCAAACGCTCTGCTAAGATGCTGCCAGCAAAACCAGCACCCACAATTAAATAGTCGAACATAAGCTACTCCTTGAAGTGAATGATTTAACTTACCGATTTCTTAATGTTGACGGTCATGGAAACGGGTTGGTTAGCCAGAGTTGAACGAGCACCTACAGCAGCTTTTGGCTGAATAGTGTCCGGTGTCTTTTGCGATTTGGTAGCGATCGCAGTTTCAATCAAATCGTTCATTGTCTGCCAAGTTAAATCCCAGGAGATTTGCGATAGAAACGCATCGACCCGATTCAACCACTCTGAATTCGTTTGGGTTTGATCCAGTGCTTGGGCGATCGCCAATACAAATTCGGGGACAGTATCCGCAATGTGTACCAAGTCCTCTTCCCCATAAGGACGCACCACATCCCGAATCGAGGTAGAAACAACAGGTTTGCCTGCTGCCAGATATTCGGGTGTTTTCGTGGGGCTGATAAACCGAGTTGATTCATTGCAGGCAAAGGGCAGCAAAGCCACATCCCACCCCGCCAAATAGGTTGGCAATTCCTGATACGATTTGCCGCCTAAATAATGAATATTGGGATGGTTCGGCAGTGTTGCCGGATCAATTTTCACGACGGGTCCAATAATCACCAAATGCCAATCGGGTCTTGCTTGAGCAATTCCGTCCAGCAGGGCGAGATCCATGCGTTCGTCAACCACGCCATAGAATCCTAATCGGGGATGGGGGATTTCCGCTTGATCAGCGGGTTCCTCGACCAAACTTCTTGCGTAGGCAAAGTGAGCCGCATCAATGCTACTGGGAAACGCATGAATACTGGAATGCTGATGCTGTTTGGCTTCATAAAGGCTGCGTCCACCTGTAAATACTAAATCAGCCAATTTGAATAAATAGGCTTCCCGCGCTTGCAATTGGGGATGTGCGCCTTTGAAGGCAGACAACTCATCCATACAATCATAAATAACGGCAGCCGCTTTTATATCATGCGTGAAGGGCACCGCCATCGGCGTGTAATACCAGAGAATGGGAGACTGAATCTGAGCCTCAGCCAATAGCTGGTTGAGCAACACTTGTTGCAGCGCGATCGCCTGTTCTTCATCTAGATTATTGGGGAGATAAGGCACTACAACCCAAACTCCACACTCCCGCTGAGTGATGTCTAACCAGCAAGTATCATCCGGGCTAGCGATCGGCTCTTCAACAAAGAAAACTCGGCGAGTTTGAGCGCAGCGACTGAGCAAATGTTGTGGGCGTTGATACACAAAATCCCAACGCAAATGAGAAAAACAAACGAGATCGGCTAATTCAGAAGTGCCCCGTTCCAAAGTATTTTTAGACCAGCGCAAATCGATCGCAGCAATGACTTGCTTTAATTGGGTGTGATCACCCAGCAACTTTAGTGTACCTGCGCTTCTTTCACTAGAAGAATTATCTGAAACATGATGCATAGACATGCCATAACCCCATATATGATTGATTTAACCAAATCAAATAATTAAATTTATCTAATAACAGAAACGACCAGTAATCTAAACAAGCGTCTAATAGACAATAGCAGCCTAGTTAGATTTGTCTATCTACCAGAAGAGGAGTTTTTATCCATCGAAAGATGGTTTTTAGATTAATAGTTGAAATAATGAATTAAAAAATGAATTGTGTTCTTCTTTCTGCGTGAAGGAATACTTAAATAATCTGTGGTGTCCATGTGGGACCCTGACAGCGAGGACCTTCCGCCGTCCAACTGAGTAAGTCAATGCACATCCGTCGGGCTTGCATTTGGTTATCCCAAGCATGATAAATCACATAGTCTGCTTGACCGTTTGGACTGGTGACGATCGAATTGTGCCCTGGACCTAAAACATTGCCCAGAACTGATCGCAGCACCCGTGGACCCGTTTCGTTTCCGTCATCAGAGTAAGGTCCTAACACCCGCTCAGCCACGCCATAATCAACGCCATAGTTTTCGGTTTCCCAACGTCCACCGCTATAGAAGCAGTAGTAGCGGTTATCGTGCTTACGCACACACGGACCTTCCAACGTATGCCAGTCATAAACGCCGCCATACATGGCGCGATCTGACAAAAAACGCTGCCAGTCGTGTTGCGCCCGTAAAACCACTTTGGGTTCCCTAGCTAGGGTCGTCATCGTCAGCAGGCGATCCACGACTAGCGCTGTTCCGGCTCGAACCCCTTTGTCAGTATCCAAAAAATCTTGAGCATAGAAGAGATACCATTGCCCATCATCATCCTGAAACGGGCTAGGATCGATCGCAAAGGAGCAAGTTTTTGGATCAACCAGCGGCTCACCCACATCCTGATACGGTCCTAAGGGATCAGAACTGATGGCAACTCGCAACTGATGGTTTTTATCTCCCTGCCCAACCGAGTAATAGAGATAAAAAACACCCTCCCAGTAAGCAACTTCCGGTGCCCAAAAATTATCTCCTAGGGCAGGATCAGGTCGCTGCAATGCGCTTCCAGCAGGCTGCCAGTGGACTAAATCAGGCGATCGCAGCAGTGGAAATTTTTGCTGCCAAATCTCAGCCCCTTGCACTGCGGCTTCTGCGGGTCCTGTCCCAATCGCATAATAAATATCCTGATGCCGCCAAACAAAGGGATCAGCAAAGTACTCTAGATAAACCGGATTGGTATAGGTTGGCACTGTCATCAATACTTAAAATTTACATAGGTTTCCGTTGCATAGTCAGGCAATTTCTCCACAGTTTGACACCTGAGTAACTGCTGAATTTCTGACGGTAAATCATTGTAATAAGCTTGCGGCAGGGTTAAATCTACCTTATGGGTGTAGAGCCAGTGCATGATGTAACCCATGACGACCATAGGTCGGGGCTGGGGCGTGTGGTTAGGCGTACCCCGGTGCAATGCCAAGGGCGATCGAATCATGACATCACCGGGCTGCATGTAAAATTGCTCCATTGAAATATCTCCTGCCTGGATTTTGGCTAAGCCTTCTTCCCGCGACATCACATGCGTTCCTCGTGCCATCTCAAACGGACCGTTTGCTGCGGTCACTTCCACCAATGGAAAGTTAACGGCTAACGCATACAGCGGTGTCACGATTTGATCGGAGAACAGCGGTCGAAAATCGCGATGAATCTCCTGATACTCAGATCCCTGCATGGGAATATCTGCGGCTAGCTGAACTAGCTTGTATTCCTGGTAGAAGACGCGATCAAGCACTCCCAAAATCGTTGGGTTCGCAAACACGCCGGGATCGGCAAAGGGAGACACCCAGGGCAATGTGACATAGCCGCGAGCAGTCCCTCTAGGAGCAACTCCGCCGGGTCGCTGTTGCCGCTCTTGAAATAAGGCATCAAAGGCACCTGCCCAGGCTTCTATCAAGGTGCGATCGAACAACCCACGAATCACACAAATTCCGTCCCGGTTCAGATCTGCTGCCAACTGATCCAAATGGGTTGTATTAAATCTTGCTGTGTTAATGCTTTGAACCATGCTACTGTTCGCTCTCTTCGGGAAGTAGAGGTTAACCTAAGTTCTTTTAGAGAACTAAATGTAATCCCTCATAGAATTCCTATTCTCCCCAAAGCCGAAGGTAAATCAGCTATAACAGCACGAACTGTTTAAAAAACTCAATTTCTTTAACTGTGATTTTTACGTAGCACTTAGATAACGTTCCCCTTCAGCGGCGGCAATTAACCTCGAACTTAGCACCGAGGATTTGTGCCTGTCCGCCGCAAGGGGGTTGTTATGTATGCCTTGACCGACGGCATATATGTGCTTAAAATCCTGTTTTGGGATTATCCGAAAATAGGTTTATTTTGGCTTCAGTAAATACTGTGCTGAGTAAAGCACGATGAAATCTATTTTTAGCCCAAAATATGATGTCTTCCGTAAATGCATGATTGCAGCTCGAAAGGATGCCAAGCTGACTCAAGCAACCCTCGCTAAGGCTATCGAAAAGCCCCAATCCTTCGTTGCAAA
This sequence comes from Leptolyngbya sp., assembly GCA_003249025.1. GTDB lineage: Bacteria > Cyanobacteriota > Cyanobacteriia > Leptolyngbyales > Leptolyngbyaceae > ULC077BIN1. Next base: position 14,029 of record QBMH01000110.1, read on the forward strand.
ATACGAGAATGGTGAAAGAAGATTAGATGTTGTTGAGTTCCTTATAGTTGCTCATGCTATGGGTGTAGATCCTTATGAGATTTTACGAACAGTTGAGCAAACTTGTAGCACCACATCTTGTGAAGGAGAACGATGAACACACAAGATGTTATCAGCTTGGCAACCCAGTATCTGGCAGATTTATCTGGTCATACGTTTGATCTACTGGATATTTCTAAACCAATATCTCCTGATGCAGCGGTTAATCTCGCTAAAGTGATTTCTAAGCTATCACCGTTATTGGGAAATTTGATTGAGTTTAATACTGTTGAGTTTCTGAATAAGAAAGAGATATTTCCACCTTTCGGAGAATGGAAAAGGCAAGATCCAGGATTTCCTGATACTGTCTTCATCGGCAACATACAACCTACACCTGGATTAGAAATAAAAGCATGGTTTCCATTAGCTACTGAAATAACAGCCCGATTTAAAGATAGTCAGAATCACTTTCAATTCGATCAAACTTATGTCGCGTTGCTAGCTTGGTTGCCTGAAGCCGTAATCTACGGAAAACCTAAAATTCTGGATGTGTGTGTTGTGTCTGGTTATTCAGTTGCAAAGGCGAGAGACGACCATTATCATAATCCTCCTGATTATCTCGTTTTAGAACCAGAAGACACGACCCAAAGAACAGCAAATTTGCAGCAAACAAACACCAGTGGATATAAGTTCAAAGGAACGGAAGAGGAGTTCTTTGAAGCTGAGCTAATAGTTGGCTCTTGGGAAAATGATGGAAGAAGTTATAAGCCTACGCAAGAATATCAGGAACTCTTACGGGAACTTACTACCCGCTTCAAATACAGATTGGACACCAACTTTGCAAAAATGGATAGGATTGTACATCCAGGAATTGAGAGTTTTAAGGAACGTGTCTATAGAGCCTGTTTTGGATCTTTTGTGAAACTGTTACTATCAGGGCGTTTCAGTAAAAGCGGTTAATTTACCGAAAACGGCTCCTGTTAAGGTTTGTAGGCTAGATATCAAATGGGTTCTATAAAACAGAGTTCTCTGGAATGAAAGTTGGACAGTGGAATAGACTTTTAGCCAGCCGTCGAGATGAATTAATAAAATCCGCCCTGAAAAGACATCTTGGAGTCAAAGAAGAGAGTCTTGATGAACTAATTGAGTAAACCTTTTGACTCCATAATAAAAATAGGCTTCATCAATTTCACAAGCGAAAGCTTTACGATTAAGTATATCGGCAGCTAAAGAGGCAGTAAAAAGTCCGCCGAATGGCTCCCAAACTACATCGTGTTCCTCACTCGAAGCTTCAATGATTAGCTTCATAAGGTCAAGTGGCTTTTGATTTAAATGAACTGCTTTACCATCAGGAGATTTAATTCGTTCGCCATTACGTAAAGCCGACCGCTCCCAGACATTTGTAAAACCATGTGGGCAGTTAAATTTAGAGCGCATTTTCCCCCACTCTTTACCAGTTAAAGGCTGCTTACCATTTGCTGAAAAATAGGGCTTTCCATCTGGACTTCCATGCTCGTTTGCATAAAGAACTAATTTCTCAAGCATTTCAGGTGGGGGGAAATACCCAGGGTTAATTCAAGGTGGTGGTAGGAAATAGTAGGATAGCAAGCAACCTTG
>QBMH01000111.1 GCA_003249025.1 Leptolyngbya sp.
AGGGATTACCTGCCTAGCATATCAACTATTCAATTAGAACGGAATAGCCCTGGTTTAACTTATTTCGTGATCGCTGGGTGTTACGAGTCCCTTTGAGCAAAGATATTCAATCTGACTTAGATACGTTACAAACGTAATCCAACAAATTTTGTGAGGAGTTAGACCTTTTTGAATCATCTGAAAATAACATGCCCAAACCTGAAATGTATCTGCTTTTAAGTCGTTTATTTTACCAAGGAAAACTGTGATGAAAAATTCAATCGTTCTAATAGCTGCTGCATATAGATTTAGCCCTTCGATTCCTATGGCGATCTCCCTCTCGTTTGGAGCTATTCCGTTAGCCTTATCAATAGGTTCAGTTGCAAATGCAGTTGAATTATTTAGATCTGTGCCTGATCAAATCATCTCTCAATCAACTATCACGGGAAGATCTGATCAAGAAAAACCGACTAAAGCGACAAGTGATTCCAATACTCCGCCAGCTAGCCCTATTTCTAGCCAGTTAGAGCAGCCCAGATCTCAATTAGGTATTCGTAAAGATGACCAAGTGAATGTAGAGGATGCCCCAGAGGGTTGCCGTGCTTATTTTCCTCCAAGCGGTTCAGTCAGTCTTTTTGACTATCGCCAAGGCATAGAGTTATGCAAGTACGGTAGGTAGATCTGAGATTGATGTTCAATATCCAGTGACTACAGAAAGAAGCTACAGGTGCCACTAGCACTAGTTTGCAAGTGTGCAGTGGATAAGTTTGCACTACGACACCAATTTGTCTTGCTGTCGTGGTACTATCAATTCTCGTTATTCCTGCCTACGTTCATCCATTACATAGAACCCGAAAGGAGGATGACATGACTCAATATGACTACATTGTGATTGGTGCAGGGTCGGCAGGCTGCGTGGTCGCCAATCGTCTGACCGAAGACAGCGACACAACCGTGTTATTGCTCGAAGCGGGCAACCCAGATACGAAATCGGAGATCCACATCCCGTCAGAATTCATGAGCCTATTGGGTTCCGAAGTGGACTGGGCATACTTCTCTGAACCAGAACCGTACTTAAATAATCGCAAGATGTTTTGTCCTCGTGGCAAAGTCTTGGGGGGCAGTAGTTCCATCAATTTCATGATGTATGTCCGGGGTAATCATCACGATTATGACCACTGGCAATCGTTAGGAAACCCTGGTTGGAACTACGAGGGGGTCTTGCCCTATTTTAAGAAGTCGGAACACCAGCAACGCGGAGCCTCTACATACCACGGGGTCGATGGAGCATTGAGTGTCACCGATATCAAGCCCGCTGCTGTGGTTTCCCAACGCTTTGTCGATGCCTGCGTGTCAATGGGCTATGACTACAATCCCGATTTCAACGGGGCACAACAGGAAGGAGCAGGACCCTATCAATTGACGGTCAAGGATGGTAAGCGGCACAGTGCGGCGGCGGCTTTTCTCCTGCCCATTCGCCAGCGCTCCAATTTGACTGTAACAACAGGCACGTTGGTGACTCGGTTGTTGTTTGAGGGCACTCGCGCTGTTGGGGTGGAATATCTACAGGAGGGCAAGCTCCATCAAGTGCGAGTCAGCCAGGAAGTGATTTTAAGCGCGGGTGCGTTTGATTCACCGAAGTTGTTGCTGTTGTCCGGTATTGGGAATGCAGATTACCTTCAAGCGATGGGAATTTCAGTGGTCGCTGATTTACCGGGTGTGGGTCAAAATTTGCAAGATCACCTGCTTGTCTCTGTGGTGTATGCGGCTACTCAAGCCGTACAGCCGGATATCACCAGTAATGGGGTCGAAGCCGGATTGTTTTTGCATAGTGAGGGCGATCGCGAGATTGCGCCCGATTTACAGTTCTTCTTTGGTCCCATTCAGTTCTTGCCCTCTGGTTATGCCCCAGCGGAGTTTGGCTTTACGGGAGCCGTCTCTTTAACCCGTTTCCAAAACGTAGGCAGTGTCGGTTTGCGATCGCTTGATCCCAACGATGCACCCATGTTTCGGATGAACTATCTGCAATGTGAAGCCGATGTACAGAAGTTAGTAGCAGCACTTAAGTTAATGCGCCAATTGCTGCACAGCAACGGCTTTGATGAATTTCGTGGCAAGGAGATTGCTCCGGGTGCTGAGGTTCAGAGCGATGAAGCCCTCGAAGTGTACATCCGGGACGCTTGCAGTACGGTGTATCACCCTGTTGGCACTTGCAAAATGGGAACGGATTCAATGGCGGTGGTAGATTCTGAACTACGGGTACATGGGGTTGAGGGGTTGCGTGTTGTGGATGCTTCCATCATGCCAACAATCACCGCAGGCAATACAAACGCACCCACGATCATGATTGGTGAAAAGGCGGCGGATTTCATCAAAGCGAGTCGTACTCGACAAACTCTGATGACCCAGTACAACATCAAAAATCCAGCCCACTTAGGCTATTTGGGCATTGGAGATCGCGAGTGGTAAGGTTCATCACAGATGTGGATGGACAACGAAGATAACACTTGAAATCTATCAAGAAGCAGATGATGACACAGATTAAGACACCATTTGGACGGCATTCCACCGCTGCTGAGGTCGCCAAAGGCATTGATCTTTCTGGCAAGCGAGCGATCGTCACTGGAGCGGCATCGGGCATCGGTATAGAAACCGCAAGGGCACTGGCTCAGACGGGGGCTGAAGTCACGTTGGCTGTGCGGAACATTGATGCTGGTGAAAAGACAGCGGCTGACATCAGTGCCACTACTGGGAATACAACCATTCACGTTACCTCGCTTGATCTGAGCGATCGCGCCTCGATCTCCACCTTTGTCGCCGCATGGGATAAACCATTACACATCCTTGTCAATAATGCAGGTGTGATGGCGATGCCCGAACAACATACGCCTGAGGGCTGGGAAATGCAGTTTGCCACCAACCATCTTGGACATTTTGCCCTAGCGCTGGGACTCCACGATGCACTGAGGGCAGATAGTGCGGCGCGCCTCGTCTCCGTTAGTTCGAGTGGACATCTGCTCTCACCCGTTGTCTTTGAGGATATCCACTTTGCATTCCGTCCCTACGATCCGTGGCTCGCCTACGGGCAGTCCAAAACCGCCAATATCCTCTTTGCGGTCGGTGTTACTAAACGCTGGTTCAGGGATGGTATTACGGCGAATGCTCTGATGCCTGGCGCGATCGCCACTAACCTCCAGCGCCATGTTGGGGGCATCCAGACTCCACCGGAGCGACAGAAGACCCCAGAGCAGGGTGCTGCCACCTCAGTGCTGTTGGCAACTTCCCGTTTGCTGGAGGGTGTCGGTGGTCGCTACTTTGAGGACTGTAATGAAGCCGCGATCGTGCTCCAGCGCACCGAAGACTACAGCGGCGTTGCACCCTATGCTCTCGATCCAGACAACGCCGATCGCCTCTGGAATGAATCGTTGCGCTTATTGGGTCAGTGATGTTTGTGCGTCATTTGTCATGCCGTAGAAGTCACAAAATGCCAAGATTCACCAAAGATGTGGACAGGGCGTTTTTTCTTCACACTATGCAGCGCCTGCGATGCGTTGCTGAGTAATGTACTGCTGACACGTCAAGGAGACGACGGCTTGGCAAAGGTGACTGCGCCCGATCACATCGACTAGAAGAACTATTTTTCGCAATCTAACTACATCAACGAACATACAGGAGATCACCACATGAACAGGCTTATCCGCAGAAATAGTATCCATCTGCTTTTGATCGCCGCCCTGTCCCTCGGAGTCATTTTCATTACTTCACTGGGAGCCATCATGAACCCTGCCAGCGCCCAAGACGGCAAGCCCACCATCGTCCTCGTCCACGGCGCGTTTGCTGAGTCTGACAGTTGGAACGGTGTTTTGACCAAGCTGATCACAAAAGGGTATCCGACGATCGCCGCCGCCAATCCACTGCGCGGAGTCCAGAGTGACGCGGACTATGTCGCCAGCATCCTCAAGGATATCAAGGGTCCGATCGTACTGGTTGGGCACTCCTACGGCGGCTCAGTAATCACCAATGCGGTCAATGACAACCAGAACGTGAAAGCACTGGTCTACGTTGCTGGTTTCGCTCCTGAGGCGGGCGAGACTGCTGCTGCTCTCTCCGGTCGTTACCCAGGCAGTACACTCGCACCGACACTTGCGCCGCCAGTTACCCTACCCAATGGCGGCAAGGATCTCTACATTCAGCAGAGCAAGTTCCACGCCCAATTTGCTGCGGATGTGCCTCTTGCAGACGCAAAGCTGATGGCTAGCACCCAGCGCCCGATTATGGAAGCCGCGTTTAATGAAGCCTCCGGTATGCCTGCATGGAAATCTATCCCGTCCTGGTTCGTTTATGGCGATCGCGATTTGAACATTCCAGCAGCGGTGCACGCTTTCATGGCGAAGCGTGCCAACTCAAAGGAGACGATCGCTGTGAAGGGTGCCTCCCATGTAGTGATGATTTCCCACCCGGATGCTGTTGCCAAGCTCATCGAACACGCCGCTACCGCAAAATAGAATCGGAACAGGGTGCACCTCAATGCTGCTGGTGATCACAGCGATCGCAACCCTGGGCACTGAGAGATCGATCAATCATCAATCGAGAAAGGGTTTCTAGACAAAGCAATTTAGCATCAAAGACGGATGTTGTTTGGATGTCAAACGCAAAGGAGAAACCAGTGGACACTGAATACTACGACGACATTATTATCGGCGGCGGCAAAGCGGGTAAAACATTGGCTCCTGTGCTAGCTGCGGTTGGACGGAAAACCGCTCTGGTGGAACGCAGTTTAAAGATGATTGGTGGCGGATGCATCAACATCGCCTGCATTCCCACGAAAACAATGGTAGCCAGTGCAGAGGTCGCCCATACCGTGCGTCACAGTTCTGCTTATGGGGTTAAAAGCAATGAACCCACCGTTGATTTAGAAGCGGTGATCCAGCGTAAGCGATCGGTGGTAAAAGCGGCACGCGCAGCGAATTTGCACATCTTAGAAACGGCTCTCAATCACGATCTCATCATCGGCACGGCACGGTTTGTGGCTCCCAAAACCATCGAAGTGGCAACGGCTGAAGGCACCACTCGACACCTCACCGCCGATCGATTGTTTATCAACACTGGTACACGACCCTTGATTCCATCGGTGCCGGGACTCAAAGAAACTGGGTTTCTCACCAGTGAGTCGATTATGGAGTTAGAACAGTTGCCAGAGCATCTAATCGTGTTGGGCAGTGGTTACATTGGGTTGGAGTTTGCCCAAATGTTTCAGCGCTTTGGCTCTCGCGTTACCGTGATTGGGCAGCGGGAACAAATTTTGTCATCGCAAGATTCTGACATGGCGATCGCCGTACAAACTCTCTTAGAACGAGATGGCATTGAATTCCTATTGAAGTCAAAAGTCCTGTGGATTGATCGCGCGGGCGATGATACCGTCCTGCAAATCCAGGTGGGCGATCGCGAAGTTAGTCTCCAAGGTTCGCATTTGCTCGTCGCTGTGGGTCGTGCATCCACCACCGATATCTTAAACTTAGCGGCTGCGGGTATAACGATGGATGCCAGCAGTTTTATTCAAGTCAACGATCGCTTGGAAACAAGCGTTCCCAACATTTGGGCATTGGGCGATATCAATGGAGGTCCGCAATATACCCATGTGGCGCTGGATGATTATCGGATCATTAAAGCGAATCTCATTGATGGGGGCGATCGCAGTACCCGCGATCGCCCAGTTCCATCTTGTCTGTTCATCGATCCAGAACTAGCTCAGGTAGGATTGACTGAAACCGAAGCACGGCAAAAAGGATACGGCATCCGAGTGGCAAAACTGGATGCTTCCGCCATTCCACGAGCGAGAACGCTTGGTCAAACTGATGGATTCCTTAAGACGATCGTAGATGCGAAAAGCGATCGGATTCTCGGTTGTTCATTTTTGTGTCACGCAGCAGGCGAAATGATTTCAACGGTGCAGATGGTGATGCAAGCGAACATGCCCTACACCGTTTTGCGCGATGGTGTGTTGACCCATCCCACGATGACTGAAGGATTAAATCTGCTGTTCTCAAAATTGTAAGTCAAGAAATGCAGACACCAGGACTGTTTAACACTCACGCTCAAACCCAATATTCACAGAATTCATCATTATGAACAAACTAAACGGGAAAATTGCTCTTGTCACGGGTGGCACCAGCGGCATTGGTCTTGCCACAGCCAAGCGCTTTGTCGCCGAAGGTGCCTACGTCTTCATCACGGGTCGTCGTCAGCCTGAACTGGATACCGCTGTGAAGGATCTTGGTGAAAACGTCACGGGTGTGCAGAGCGATGCCTCCAAGCTAGCAGACCTCGATCGCCTGTTCGCTACAATCAAGCAAGAGCAAGGTCATCTTGATATAATCTTTGCCAATGCAGGCGGTGGTGAAATCGCCCCGCTCGGAGTAATTACCGAAGAACACTTTGATAAAACGTTCAATACCAACGTTAAAGGGCTGTTGTTCACGGTTCAAAAGTCGCTACCGCTGCTGCCAGACGGTGCTTCCATCATTCTGAATGCCTCGATCACTTCTATCAAGGGTACTCCAGCCTTCAGTGTCTACAGCGCGACCAAAGCCGCCGTGCGATCGTTTGCTCGCAACTGGGCACTCGACCTCAAAGAGCGCCAGATTCGGGTGAACGCTATTAGTCCTGGCGTAGTTCCGACTCCTGGTTACGATCACCTGGGACTGAGTGATGAGGAGTTGAAGGAGTTTGTTAACAGCCAAGCCGTCAACATTCCACTAGGACGAGTGGGCACGCCTGATGAGATTGCCAAAGCCGTTGTCTTTCTCGCTTCAGACGACAGCAGTTTTGTGAACGGTATTGAGTTGTTTGTTGATGGCGGTATGGCACAGATTTAAAGCACCCTAAAAGCGGTTGATCACGCAAAGATCTCGCTGTCGATGATTCATTAAACTTAATCTCTACAGGACTCATACATCATGAAGAAACTAGACGGAAAAATCGCAATTGTAACAGGTGCATCCAAAGGCATCGGTGCCTCAATTGCCATACATATGGCCGCCGAAGGAGCAGCCGTGATCGTCAACTATGTTTCTAGCAAAGAGGGAGCCGATCGCGTGGTGGATGAGATTGTGAGCGCTGGCGGCAAAGCGATCGCAGTCCAAGCCGATATCACCCAAAAAGCAGAAGCCGAACAGCTTTTTGTCAAAACGCAGCAGGTCTTTGGCAGAGTTGATATCTTGGTTAATAATGCTGGCATTTACGAATATCTGCCAATCGAAGATATTACGGAAACGCATTTCCACAAACAGTTCGATCTCAACGTGCTGGGCTTAATCCTTGCCTCGCAACAAGCAGCAAAGTACTTTGGATCAACGGGCGGCAGCATTGTCAATATTAGCTCGATCGCCAGTACTGCCACGCCCGCAACTGGCTCTGTTTATAACGCTACCAAAGCTGCGGTGGATGCCGTCACCAAGTCGCTTGCTAAAGAACTGGGTTCACGCAACATTCGTGTTAACGCCATCAATCCTGGCATGGTAGTAACAGAAGGACTATCTGCCCTGGGAGTGCTTGAGAGTGACTTCCGTAAACAGGTTGAAGCGCAAACCCCGCTGGGTCGCATCGGACAACCGCAGGATATCGCCCCTGCTGCTGTTTTCTTCGCTTCCTCCGATTCAGCCTGGATCACTGGTGAAACGCTAGTGATCGCGGGTGGTCTGCATTGATTTGTATCAACGCCAGGAGATCCCACGACCATGAATGCAACTAACGGCATTATCAGCCAGCCCAGTCCCTATTCGGTGACTGAAACTATCGATCACTTAGTAGCCGTCCTTCAGGCAAAAAACATCACCATTTTTGCCCGGATTGATCAACAAGTGGAAGCCTAAAAAGTGGGGATGAGCTTGCGTTCAACGCAGTTATTATTGTTTGGTAGCCCAAAAGCTGGAACGCCGCTCATGGTCGCAGAACCGACGGTCGCTCTGGATTTACCATTAAAAGTAGTGGCATGGGAAGCGGCGGATGGCAAAGTATGGCTGAGTTACAACGATCCCTATTATTTGCAACAGCGGTTCTCGATCTCAGATGAGTTGGTGAAGAACATTGATATCGTTGCGCCGCTTATTTATCAAGCCTTCCTTTAACAGACATCCCGCTCTCAAGTCTCCAATCGCCATGACCGACTACACCCCGATCGCCACCAGCACATCAACCCAGAGCGCTAAAGACATTCGCGGTACATCACCACTGATCGCGATCTCCAACGAACCACCCGCCAGGCTAATTGTCGATCCACCGCTGCCCTGAACCGTTGGTTCAGGGGCGCATCTTCATCCAGTACCGAACGGAAAACCTGCGTGTGTTGCCAGTGTTTGGCAAAGGTGCCCTCGACGTATCGCCACGCATCGGTCACATCCACATCACCGTCGATGACGCACCGTGGCACTTTGTCGATGCCAGCGGCGAAACAATCATCCTGGTCGGACTGGAACCGGGTCCGCACAAGGTGCTGATTGAACTAGCCGACCCCACTCACAAAGTCATCACCAGCGAAACGGTGACGTTCATATTGCCTGCTTCTAAGCGATGAGTAAGCGTTTTGGTGACGACTCTACGGACGCAAGGTGAAGTTGTGCCTTGGATTGTTTGCATCCCTCAATAACTGCCAGAAAGTTCGACTATGAGAAAATCGCGTCTAAAATTTGTTGGCTTAAAAGTCAATCGCATCATTGTTCCCGTCTCCTTTTTTGGCATGATTTTGGGTTTAGTGGGCTTGGGAAACGGCTGGCGGGTAGCGAGTAAAATCTGGCACTTACCTGTCTGGATTGGTGAAGCGATTATGCTACTGGCAGTTGCGGTCTGGCTTCTGTTGTTGTTGCTTTACTTCGGCAAATGGCTGTGGGCGCGCGAAGAGGCTTTAGCTGAGTTTGAGCACCCCGTTTTGTGTTGCTTTATTGGGTTAGTGCCCGTGTCTTCGTTGCTGGTGGCGCTGGCGATCGCACCCTACTCCCATGTTGCTGCGGTCGAGCTATTCACAATCAGCGCGATCGGTCAGTTGGGTTTTGGTGTGTATCGTTCTGGTCAGTTCTGGATGGGCGGACGCAAGCCAGAAGCGACCACGCCTATACTTTATCTGACGGGAGTTGCAGGTAGTTTTGTCAGTACGATCGTTGCCAGTAGCCTCGGTTATCGAGAATGGGGCGCGTTGCTTTTTGGGATGGGGCTGTTTTCGTGGCTGGCATTGGAATCTGTCATCATGCAGCGCCTCTACCTGTTGGAAGCGTTACCCAAACCCCTCCGTCCAACGCTGGGCATTCAACTGGCACCCCCGGTTGTTGGCTGTGTTGCCTACTTGAGTATCACCACTGGTCAGCCCGATATTTTTGCCCAAATGCTTTTCGGCTACGGCTTGTTGCAGGCATTGATTCTACTGCGGCTGTTACCGTGGTTGTGCCAACAACCCTTTAACGCTTCCTATTGGGCATTCACGCTCGGCGTTGCAGCCCTGGCGCTGGCACCTTTACGCTTTGTGGAACGGGGCATGACTGGCGTGATGGAAGGGTTAGCAGTGCTGCTTTTCATTGGTGCCAACATCGCGATCGGTAGTATTGCCCTAGGGACAGTACGACTGCTGTTACGAGGTAAACTCCTACCACCAGCGATACCTGCAAAAGTTACCTAAACCCAGCTCCCACCTGCTATTGGTATCGATTGCGATGTTACAGATAACACCCTGAAATCCTGAATCTAGCTGTGAAGCGTCTGCCTAATTCCTTAACAAGTGGGTATTGCTCCGCAGCTATGCAGGATAATTCTGGAAGAGTTGGGTGCTTATCTAGTAAGAGTGACATCGAATACATAGCTAGGTGTACGTAACTCCCTTATTTCAAGCTACGTACTATGTACACTGCATGAGTGAGGTGAAAGGTTTTGATGTATTCCTTCCTGCCTTGACAGACTGATGTACTATTGCAGTAGTGTGATCTGAGAGAAGAATGCAGCCAATATTGACCATTGAAGGCTTGTGTGCTGAAGCAGCTAGGTTTGCTGAAATAGAATCTATCTACGATGAGCCTATTCTTTATGGTGTGACAGATGGGAAAGCTGTCGGCACTTATCTGGAACATAAATTTACAGCTTATTTAGCTCAGAACTATAGTTGCCAAGCAGGAAATTCAGCCTCAGGTATTGATCTTCCTGCTCTTGAAGTTGATATTAAAGTGACAAGCATCAAACAACCACAATCTTCTTGCCCCTTTAAATCAGCAACTCAAAAAGTATTTGGTCTGGGATACCACCTTCTGATTTTTGTTTACAACAAGTATGATGATCCGGCAAATAGAACTGGAAGATTAGATATGCAGCATACTATTTTTATAGATAAGAGTAGAACAGGAGATTTTCAGACGACCAGAGGCATCATAGATATTTTGAATCGAAATGGAAATAAGGATGATATCATCGCCTTTATAATAGAGAGAAATTTGCCAGTCGATGAAATAGGTGCAAATCAGTTGGCTGACCAAATTCTGGAATTGCCTCTAAACCAAGGATATTTAACAATCTCAAATGCTCTTCAGTGGAGATTGCAATACAGCCGAGTTATTCAGCAAGCTGGTAGCACCTCAGGAATAGTTAGAGTTCGATAGATAAAGATGGCGAAATCAATAGAGAAATGGCAATTTGGTGATTTCCAAACCCCCGACGATCTTGCAAAAGAGGTAGTTCGAACGCTTAAAGTAAATCACCACATATCACCGGAGATTGTTATAGAGCCAAGCTGTGGGAAAGGAGCCTTTGTTCGAGCTGCACTTAATGTATTTGAAAATTCAAAAGTCATAGGATTAGATATAAATGGGGCATATGTCGAGGAAGCAAAGCTTTCTGTATCTGAGTATTCAAATTTTGAAAATGCAACTATATATGAGTCTGACTTTTTTTGTACGAATTGGGAAGATATCATTTCAGACCTTCCGGGATACATTTTAGTGCTGGGTAATCCTCCTTGGGTGACAAGTAGTGAATTAAGTAGTCTGAATGGTCAAAATTTTCCTGCAAAATCAAACTTTCAGAATCGTCGGGGTATTGAGGCTATTACTGGCTCAGGGAATTTTGACATTTCCGAATGGATGCTGTTGAAATACGTCGAGTGGCTATCGAGTAAGGAAGGAACTATAGCCGTTTTGTGTAAGTATTCTGTTGCTCGTAAGGTAATGCGTCAGATAAAGCAGAAGTCAGGCAATGGTAGATTTTCTACTCATATCTATTTGATTGATGCAAAAGCTTATTTCGGGGCATCAGTAGAGGCTTGTCTTTTTATTTTATCTACTGACTCTGATAGTAGTCTTGATTGCAAAGTTTATGAGAATCTAAGGTCAAAGAGGATATCATACCTGATTGGTGAAAGAGATGGATTAATTCTCAGAGATACAGTTAAATACGAAAAATGGAGATACTTGGCAGGTCAAAATTTAAGATATATATGGCGTTCTGGAATTAAACATGATTGCTCTAAAGTAATGGAGTTAGAGAAAGTTCATGACGCTTTATTCTTAAATGGAATGGGTGAAAAATACTCTTTAGAGGAGAGTTATTTGTATCCTCTTTTAAAGAGTTCAGATCTTGGTAATGGTAGAACTAATAATTATCGAAAACTTATTTTGATTACACAGAGATCAGTTGGTGATGATACAAGCCTTATTCAAGACACATCTCCTAAAACTTGGCAATATTTACTTGAACATGATGGGTATCTAAGAAATAGAAAAAGTTCTATTTATAGAAATAAACCACCATATTCTATTTTCGGTGTTGGTTCCTATTCTTTCAAGAATTGGAAAATAGCAATTTCTGGGTTTTATAAGCACCTAAGGTTTTGCCTTGTTGAACCTTTAGACGGAAAGCCAGTAATGTTTGATGACACTGTAAACTTTTTATCGTTTGAGACTGAGGAAGAGGCTAAATTTATTTTTAAGCTTGTTACCTCAAGACCCTCACTAGAGTTTCTTAACGCTATGATTTTTTGGGATGAAAAGAGACCAATTACAATAGACATTCTAAGACGGCTATCCCTTAAAGCTGTTGCAAGAGAACTAGGAGTTTTAGAAAAATATTTGCAATGGGCTGAAGCTTTTCAGGTAGCTTCTGATGGTCAGTTAGAGTTGGGACTAGCGGAGCAACCGTCTCCTTAAACAGTTTAAATGTACACCTACAGCAGTTTGCAGCCAAATGGAGCAGGGTTATAGCAACAGATTTTGTAGCGGATGAAGCGGATAAGTAATCTATGAAGATAAAAAGCCATCTGTTCCATCCGTTTTTATCCGATGCTAAAAAGGCGTTTGACAAAATGAAATAGCCCTGTAAATGGAGTACGGTCTTTTCAATAGTTCTTTGAGGTTGTTTGTGAAGCTGAAATCATCTAGGAAGCAATTCTTTAGGGGAGAAGTTTTGCCAACGGTGGGGATTTCTCTGTTAAGGGGCGATCGCCCCTTAACAGAGAAATCCCGGTGATGGTGCGAAACAGTTCAGGCAGCTACCTTCTCCATTTCAGGTTGATATTGCCCCAATGCAGCGGCACTGTTCAATTGGGCACGATGATACAGTTCTTTTTGAGCCGCAGCTACATTTGTATCTTGTCCATTCCAGGTTTGCATGGCGGCTTGCTGGAGCGCCCGACCGTAGGAAAACGTCAGTTGCCATGGCAGGTCTTTAAATAGAGTGTTCATCGCGTTGAGATGGGCAGTCGCGAGTTCATCACTTTGTCCGCCAGATAGAAAGGCACAACCGGGAACAGCCGCCGGAACGCGCGATCGCAAACATTTCACCGTCCATTGTGCTACGTCTTCAACGCTTGCCTGCTGGGGATTTTTTTTACCCGGAATGACCATACTGGGCTTGAGGATCATCTGATCGGTTTCGACCCCTTGAATGTAGAGTTCATCAAACACCGCTTTGAGCACTTCATCATGCACTGCATAACTGCGCTCCAATGTATGATCGCCATCCATCAGCACTTCTGGTTCAACGATTGGGGTCAATCCGCCTTCCTGACACAGCACGGCGTAACGGGCAAGGGCGTGGGCATTGGTTTTGATACAACGATTGGATGGAATTCCATCACCGATCGCAATCACCGCCCGCCATTTGACAAAGCGGGCACCCATTTGGTAGTACTCAGCAATGCGATCGCGCAAGCCATCCAAACCCTCAGTCACCGTTTCACCCGGCGCTTTGGCTAACGGTTTTGCCCCTGCATCAAGCTTAATGCCGGGAATGATGCCAGCATCGAGCAGGACTTTGGTAAACGGAGTGCCATCCTTCGTGGATTGGCGAATCGTCTCATCAAACAAAATCACGCCGCTAAAGAAGTCACCAATCCCAGGAGCGGTAAACAGCATTTCGCGGTATGCCCGACGCATTTCTTCAGTCGTGGGAATGCCTAGCTTCTCAAACCGTTTATTCGCGGTGCTGTAACTCTCATCCGCCGCCAAAATGCCCTTGCCTGGGGCGACCATTGCTTGGGCGGTCGCCGCTAACTCTTGTTCGTACATACCTTCAGATGTCTCCTTGAGCATTGGATCAATGGACTGGAACCATCATACTTATCCCAACTTTACTTAACGTAGCAGCATGACGTTGATGGAGACAACCACAGTTGAAAAGACAATGCCAAGCTGTAAACAAAGGCAACCGTAATTGCTACCGTTACTGCATAGCTTCTACAACCTCATCCGTAGACAGAACCGCGTTGGCAACATACCTAAAGTTGATCAGTGCCGCTTTGTAGCCGTCACCTAACTCAGGATGGTGCGGGGCAGCCGTTGCATCCTTGACAACGAGTACCTCAAATCCCTGTTCGATTAAGTCGCGTAGGTGGGCTTCAACACAGAGATTTGCCAGCATGCCGAGTAGAATGACCTTGTTGATGTTGCGTTTACGCAGTTGCAAAACCAGGTCGTTGCTCTGCGGTCCATAGACTTTGTGGGGACTGACCACGATCGTCTTGCCATCCTCGATAAAGGGCTTGTAGCGATCGAGCCAATCGGCACCCGATCCTAAGAATCCATCAAGGGTGAGCGGACCACTGCGAGTAAACTCCTTTACCCCCAACATCATCTCTTCCAGAGTGCCAGCAAATTTCCAATTGTAATCAGTGGGATAGTAATAGTGGGGAGAGATGAACACTTCAAAACTACCTTGCTTTGCCGCTTTGAAGACTCGCTCAATGTTCTCGACGGTCTTGTTCTCCTTGACGCTATCACCCACCAAATCCCAGGAAACTCCGGTTTCACTGAGGACATCGTTTTGTGGATCGATGACGACGATCGCTGTATCATTTTTGTTGATGTTCATGTCTCTCCTTGTTCACTGTTTGGTTCGTCATAGCGCGATCGCGCTGAATATTCTCAAGCCCTACATTCTGAAAAACAAATTGTGGAGGCGATCGCCGTCTGACTTATCCAATTCGTTGGGTAAGTCAGAGCAATCTCAAACTTGCGATCGCTACACCCAGTAAGAGTGAAGACTTGTTGCAACGGGCGACCAAAGAAACGATCGTTGCCTATTGCAGATGCTTCTTCAGTTCAGCAGCAGCCTGGACAAAAAGCGAACGAACAGCCGGAACTTCGGCTAAACCATTCAACAATCCAAAATCATGAATCATGCCGTTGTAACGCACGGTGGTCACGGTTACACCGGCTTCATCGAGCTTGTGTCCATAGGCTTCGCCACCATCACGCAAAATATCGCTTTCTGCAACCTGAATGAGCGTCGGAGGCAAGCCTTGCAGTTGCTCAACCGTAGCCTGTAGCGGAGAGGCATAGATGTCTTGACGTTTTTCTGGGTCAGCGATGTACATGTCATACATCCACTGCATCAACGGTGTAGTCAAGAACCGCTTCTCACCAAATTGATGATAAGAATCCGTTTCAAAACTAGCGTCTACGATCGGCCACATCAGGATTTGCAACTTGATGTGTGGACCTCCTCTTGCTTTCGCCATCAATGCGGTGACAGCCGTCATGTTACCGCCGACACTGTTGCCGACGACTGCTAGATTTTTGCCATCAACCTCAATCTCCTCACCATGTTCGGCGACCCATTTAGTAGCGGCGTAGATTTCATTGATCGCTTGTGGATACTGGGCATCTGGCGTGCGCGTGTAGTTGACAAAGACCCCCGCAAAGCCTGAAAGCACGACAAGATCGCGCACCATGCGCTTGTGCGTTGGGTAGTCGCCCAGCACCCAACCGCCACCATGAATAAAGATGAAAACAGGCAGTGTGCCTTTAACACCCTCAGGTCGCACGATGTTGAGCGTAATCGGATAACCATCAGCGCTAATCGTCTTCTCAGACTCGTCAATACCTGAAAGATCCACTTTAACGGAAGCCTGTGCATCCACCAGCACTTGACGCGCTTCAAGTGGCGGTAATGTCTCCAAAGCCGCACCCCCTGAATTCAGTAATTTCAAAAATGCCTTTACTTCCCTGGAAAGACGCGAATCATCTGCAACTTCCAAGACTTTTACTGCTGGTGAATTTACTTGAGCAACCATGACGTTCTCCTTTTGATGGATAGTAAATAATTTGTTGAAACAGCACTCTCACGGTTCGCCCATTTTTGAGTGAGGTAGTGACATTGGGCTAGAGTTCGTTAA
>QBMH01000112.1 GCA_003249025.1 Leptolyngbya sp.
CAACCTCTCCATCAAACCAGTTTCTCTGATGGAAAACAACAAACCTAGAACATTACCGAACTTGAGCTAAGAGACTTTTAGTTTAATGTATGGCTAACAACCGTATTGCAGCGGCCAGTATCAAGATCTTGGTAGAGATGCAAAGGCTACTCGCCGCTGCTGAATACGAACGTTAGCCTTCCTATTTTGATTTGGCTTCCAGGGATTCCAGACGACTTTTCAGGTCTTGGTTTTCCTGTTTGAGTTGGTCGAGTTCGGTGCGGAGTTGTTTGACGGCTTTGTCTGATCCGGCGTTTTTCTGGACTTTTTGCACGGCTTCTTCGGCAATGCGGCGCACGCGACCGTCGGGAGTTTGGTCTGCCAAGCCTTGAAGAATAGCGATCGCTTTGGCGGTTTCCATCTGCCCTAATGCATTCGCGACAGAGACTTGAGTGAGGAAAAAGCTTTCGCGTGAGAGTTCTTTGAGCCGGTTCAGAATCCGTTCTAGATTGACGTTGGTTTGTCCGCTGGAAATGGCACCGAGGGAGCGAATGGCGGCGAGGCGCAAGGCTTGGGGAATGCCGAGTTCGGTATAGTCGAGAATGATATCCAAGGCGGCTTCTGAGGTTTTCATTTGGCTGAGAGCCGCGATCGCGCCCGATCTCACCACTTCATTCCAGCCCTGCCGCTCTTTTAGCACCGACTTTAGCAGCTTCAAGATTTTTTCTTCTTTCCCATCCACCAGGTTCGCTCCGGCAATGCTGCCCAATGCGCGAATGGCGGCAGCTTCCACGTAATAGCTAGCATCGCCTTTTTCCACAATCGGCTTCAAAGCCTTGTAGCTATCTGCGGTTTTGATGGGTGCCAAGGCTTCCACAGTGGCACGACGCACTTTGGCATCGCCATCTTCCAATCCCATCAGCACTCCTGCAAATGCCTGATCGAGCTTGATGCTTGCCAAATTTTTCACCACTTCCACCCGCACTCCCCAAAATGGCTCTTGCTTCAGGGCGGCGGCAAGAGCGTTGACTGCTTCCAAGCCGCCTTTTTTTGCCAAAGCTTCGGCGGCGTAGATGCGAGAAACGGGATCGAGATCATGTTGTAGTTGGGCTTTCAGTTCGGGGATCGGATATTCTAGCGCTACGGTTTTCAACGTGGGATTGCCGAGATCAAAACTGATGAAACTGGGCTTTTGCTCCAGCGGGAAGTAGAAGGATTGTTCGCGATCGCACATTCGCACGGTGAAGGGCTTGAGGTGTGGCTTCTCGTCTGCTGTCTCTGCCACGTAGCCAAAAGCGATCGCAATTTTCAGGTCAAACAGGTCTTTGCTGTTGCCGTCTTTGGCTTGGGTTTGGGTAACGGTGACTTTGGCAAGCTTGCTGTCACCATCCCAGGAGTAGGCGACTTTATAATCGGGGTGTCCGCCGCGAAAGACATATTGATCGAAGAGAAATAGTAGATTGCGTCCAGTGGCAGTTTCAATGGCACGTAGCAGATCCACGGTTTCCACGGTACGGTGGGCATTGTCGTTGACGAATTGGGCGATCGCCTTCCAGAACAAATCCTCGCCCAACTCTGCCCGAATCATGTGATAGACGCAGGCTCCTTTTTCGTATAGGTGGCGATCGTAGAGTTCGATCGCTTCTCGATACACATGGGTGACGATGGGGCGACGATAGCGAGACTTGTCTTCTTCTAAATAGTTGCGGGCTTCGTTCAGCAGATAGTAGGCGGCATCCTCGGCACCATATTCATGATCCGTCCACAGGACTTCGGAATAGGATGCCATGCCTTCTTTGAGCCATGCGTGTGACCAATGTTTGATTACCACGAGATCGCCAAACCATTGATGCGCTAACTCATGGGCAACCAAACTTTCGGTATTGCGATTATCGATAGCGGCTCGTTCGTCAATCAAGCAGCGATCGGTGAGCAGGGTGGTGGAGGTATTTTCCATACCGCCGAAGATAAAGTCATCGACGCAAACTTGGGCATATTTGGGAAACGGGTAAGCGTAGCCATACTTCCCGCTAAAAAACTCAATCATGCGCGGCGTTTTGCCCATGCTGATTCGGGCTTCGGCTTCTTTCCCTTTTTCTACGTAATAGGTGACGGGTTTGCCATTCCACTCGTCGCGCAGTTCGGCAAAATCGCCGACGGCAAGCGTCATTAGGTAAGTAGGATGCACCTGCTTTTGATGCCAGTGAAAAATCTTGAAGTCCTTGCCATCTTTGGTTTTCACCAATTCACCATTGGAGATGGCAATCAGGTTTTTGGGCACTTTCACCCGAATTTCTGAGGTTGCCAGTTGTCCCGGATAGTCGAAGCAGGGAAACCAAAAGCGGGAATCTTCATCTTCGCCTTGAGTCCACACCTGCACGGGCTTATTGGGGTAGTGCTTATCGGGCGCAATGAAGTACAGTCCACGCTGGGGTTTTTCCACGCGATAGGCGATCGCCACGGTCACGATTTTTCCAGCCTCCGTTGGCTCAGTTAGCTGCACCTGCAACTGCTCACCGTCATAGTCAAACTTCTGCGGAGTTTCTGCCACAGTCACCGCGTTGATCAGCAAATTGACGGCATCAAAAGTGAAGCGATTGATCCCGCTGCGGACTGGCTTAATCTGAATGCTGCACGTTCCTTCATAGCTCTGGTTGGGAATATCCAAGATCAGATCTAAGAAAATATGCTCTACCTGCCCAGGGCGATCGGGATTGTAGTGGGGTTTTGCACCGGGCAACTCAAAAGACTTGTGATCGTTATCAGGATTAAGGTGTGACTGCATGGTGGGGCAAGTAGAGAAATATAACCAAGAAAAATAATTGTAGTCCTTAGTCGCTTGCCTGGGCTACGTGCTAGATAATGAGTTTAGATATTTGCGATCGTTTTATCTAATTTTTTATGACTGCTACTGTTTCCGCACCCAACCTCGCCTCCCGTTTAGTCAATGGCATTCTAGCGATTAAGCCGATCGCCGCTCTAGCAAAAAATCGCGCGCGTCAAATGATGATCCAACGAGCGGATGATATTGGGGTGCCCTGGCTAGAGGAAGTGGCAACTCTCCGGGCACGAGACTGGAGCGCAGATCTGGCTGCGGTGCAAAACCCCAATTTGCCATATCCCGCTTACTACACCACATCTTTCCACGCCTATGAAGAAGGGAATTTGGGTTGGGAGCCTGCCTTAGAAGTAGAAGTTGCTGCCCACGCGGTTCATGCGCGAATTTGGCAAGAGGGCGACGCAACAGGCGATTCTCGGTTACGCCAAAGCTATCACGATGCACTGAAAGCCCAGTTGTCCGAACTGCCTAGCAATATTGTGGATTTGGGCTGTAGTGTAGGCATGAGTACGTTTGCCCTGCAAGCTGCTTTTCCGGATGCGACACTTACCGGAGTCGATTTGTCGCCCTATTTTCTGGCGATCGCCCACCACCGCGCCCAACTGCGATCGCAAGACAAAACCTACGGAGTACAAGCCCGCTTTTTGCCCACACTCCACACACCCTCAACGCCCAACTGGGTTCATGCTGCTGCCGAAGCCACAGGCTTACCCAGTGCTTCCTATGATTTAGTGTCCACTTGCCTGATGTTTCATGAGTTGCCCCAAACGGCGGCGATCGCGATTTTGCACGAAGCTCGTCGGTTGCTGCGTCCCGGTGGGCATTTAGCGATTATGGATATGAATCCCAAATCAGAGATTTATGCCAAAATGCCGCCCTACATTTTGACGCTATTGAAAAGCACTGAACCTTACCTGGATCAGTACTTTGCGCTGGATATTGCCCAGGAGATCGCGGATGCTGGATTCGAGCGTCCCACCATTACCAGTAATACACCCCGCCATCGAACCATTGTCGCTAAAGCGATCGGCTGAAATCCGGCTCAGAATTGCGTTATAACCACCAATAAGCCTAAACAGAGTGCATGGAGGCGACTGTGCGGTTAAGTGCCGAGTGTGAAATTTCCTTTGAAGCCAGCGAACCCACCCCAGTTATTTTCATACTGCGCCCTCGCAGTGGTCATGGACAGTGGGTTGTGGCTGAAACCTACTTGCTCGAACCCAGCGTATCCATCACTGAATACACCGACACCTTTGGTAATCTCTGTCAGCGGTTAGTCGTGCCAACGGGTGCTTTTCGGCTACATACGACCGCGTGTGTCGAAGCGGCGGCTGAGATTGATGTGTTTCCAGGTGCGCCCTTTGTCCCGGTTCAGAATTTGCCAGAAGAAGTGCTGCGGTTTCTGTTGCCCAGTCGCTATTGCCAATCGGATCAGATGGGCGATCTGGCATTAGAAATTGTGGGGGATGCAGAGCCAGGGTATGACCAAGTGGAAGCGATTCGGCATTGGATTCAAACTCATGTGGACTACCAGTATGGCACCAGCGATGCCTCCACGTCTGCAATGGATACCGCCCAAAGCCATGTTGGGGTCTGTCGGGATTTTGCTCATTTAGGGATTGCCCTCTGCCGCAGCCTCAATATTCCCGCCCGCATGGTCGTAGGCTATCTCTATCAGCTTGACCCAATGGATCTTCATGCCTGGTTTGAAGCCTATGTAGGCGATCGCGCTGAATCAACCACAGAAGGACGCTGGTATACCTTTGATGCGACCCAAAAAGAACCACGCGGCAATCGGATCGCGATCGCCTATGGATGCGATGCCACTGATGTTGCCCTCTCTACCCAGTTTGGAGCCATGCAACTGTTGGAGATAAAAGTAGGAGTCAAAGCGTTGGGAGAAGGGGAATAGGCAAACAAAATAAAAGTCAGAGATCAGTCCTTCACCTGATCTCTGACTTTGCGGTTTTGATTATTAACGGCTGGTTGATCGCTGCCAATCTTCAGCTAGCTATTTGGGCAAACTACCCACAATTTGGTCTTTCAATTCTCCTAACTCCTGTCCTAATTCCTGGCGCGTTGATGCTTTCAATAGATAGCGATAGATGAACCAAGCGCTATATCCCAGCCCAATCAACTGTAAAACAGGAGCAAGTAGGGGGATGTCATCTACTGCATCCAGTAGCGCTAGCGTCATCTTAACGGCTAAAATGCCGCCAAAAAGTAGCCCCAAGGTAATTAAAGGACGACGATATTCGCTGAAAAAGTCAGATAAGTATTCAGGCAACCCAGCCAAAAACTTGGAAACACTCTCCCCAGCCTGGTTCAGTTGTTGCTTGACATCACTACTGGAGTCACCAGGGGGCAAAAGAAGCGGATCATCAGATGCCAGCCCCACAGGATCGATGTAATCGGAAGGGCTTCCCACTGGAATTTCAGTTTCTGTAATTTCGGAGTTCATATTCATTACCTGGAACAACAACCTAAATACTGCCTGTTGGAGAAGTCGCCACTACTCAACATCAACGGCGCGATAGAACTATTTTGACTAACTTTTTTGATTGCTGACATATGCAGTCAGATAGATAAATACTCGATATTCCTAAATCTGTAAACGGTACTTAACAAGTTTCCATGTGATTTTCTTGACGATGCTGTTCTATTTTGAGTTTTTGAGAGCCAAAAATGGCTGCTGTCTAGATTACATTTAGATGGGATGTTTTTGTGAAAGAGCGGAGTGCGATCGCATCGGTTCATTGAACTCTAGAGTACTTGCAGAGTGAATTTCTTCTTGAGCATAGTGAATCGACAAGCGCGATGCGCCTACCATTACCCAGGCATCCCAGCAAAGCTGTTCCATTTCATACAGTAGCTGGTCAACGAGCCAAGGCTCAGCGCAATGAACGGCTAGGATGTTGTTATGGTTTAGATGCAGAAAGCACAGCGATAAAGAACGCAGAGAAGAGGAACGAAATCGCTCTATCCGTTGCTGCTCAAGGGTGAGTAAATCATTGTGGTTAAAGTCTAAAGACATAGGACGATCCTCTGTTCGGAACAATATCTTGATTTAACCGGACTAAAGAAAATGTCCCTACGGTAAAACCTAGGATATTTATTGGTTAGCTTCATAAGCATCTAAGAAAATTTACGCAAGCAGTAGTCAATCCGCCCAAACCAAGATGCACTGAGAATTATGCATGATCCATCACAAATCATCAATGATGAATTGTAAAGCCCAAGGTCGTTGGAAGTGCGGCTACAAGTGAAGAGTGAAGGTTGTCCAGCCTTGACTACTTTCGACTCGGATAGAACCGCCTAATTCAGTCACGAACCGCTGCACGAGTGCTAATCCTAAGCCAGTGCCGCCTTGCCTCCAGCGATCGCCACTGGGCACCCGATAAAATTTGTCAAAAATTCGAGATAGCTCTACTGCTGGAATTTCTACCTGATTGGTTACAGAAACTATAATATCAGCGGCGCGATCGCCCGATGGATTTACCCTTTGCTCCACGCCCAAAATTATCTCACCGTTGGGAGGAGTATATTTGCAAGCATTATTCAGCAATTCAGCCAGCACCCGTTCTAAGGTTGGCTGGTCAGCCATAATCGGCGGCAGATTAGCTGGAATGCGAATTTGCAACTGTTGCTGTCGATCGTGCGCTCGCGATCGAAAAGGTTCTACCACATGAGCAAGGCACACTTGCAGATTAATTTCTACGGGGTTCAGCAAATAAGCAGACGCTTCTAGCCGTTGCAGATCAAGCAGGTCATTGATCAACTCAATTTCTCGAATGCACTCCGATTGCAAAATATCCAAATACTGCTTTTGGCGCTCCGGGCTGTTCATGGTTTTCAACATGTGAATCGCCATCTTCATGTTAGACATTGGAGTCCGCAATTCATGAGACACGGTGCTCAGAAAATCATCTTTTAGCTGGTTAAGCTCTTCTAAGGCGGCAACCTGTGCCTGGGTTGATTGATAAAGGCGAGCTTGACGAATCGCGATCGCACATTGATTTGCCACCTGCTGCACCAATCGAATTTCCAAATCTGTGAAGGCTTCACTCGCGGGTTTAAATAGCCACAGATCCCCCATGACGCTTTGGTCATCCACAATCGGACAAACGAACGCAGCATGTATCCCCGCACGCGGTCGCATGTCTGTATCGTGAAGGCGGCAAAACTGAAAGTATTGGGCTTGCAAAAGCTGATCATACAGATGGGCATAGTCTGCCATTTCAATGGTGATCCCTTTAGCCTGCGGGAGGTCAAAGCGAATATATTCATAGCGAATGGTAGAAGCACCCCGTTCTAAATCGTAAATACCCGCATCGCACCCAGAAGTTCCTAACCCGAGAGCTAGCTCTTGAACGGCGTTTTGAAGAATTTGATCTTCGTCTAAGCTGTCGCGCACCGAGTCTGTAATTCGCTTCAGCATCGCTTCATAAGTCAATGATTGCTGAAGTTGAGCAGTTCGTTCTCGCACTTGCTCTTCTAAATTTGCGTTGAGTTGACGCACCTGGCGATAAAGCTCGGACTGTTGAATGGCGATCGCCACCTGAATTGCCAGTTGTTCCAATAGCCCGATTTCATAGGCTGCCCAAGACCGCACCGTACTACACTGATGGGCGACTAAGGTGCCCCACAGTTCATTGCCGTGCAAAATTGGCACCGCCAAAAAAGCCTGGATCTGCCACTCCGCCATAAACGCCTGCAACTCAGGAGATTGCTCCTGTTGATCATCCACGGCAACATGATGTCCTTGGCGATAGGTAAGCTGGCGCTCTCCAAAAGTCATGTCGTTGATCGTTAAGCCCAAAATAGACGGGTAATTAGGCTGAACCGATTCTGCCGTGGCGATGCGATAGCCGCTGGCAAGACCCCGATAAATGACGACTCGGTCTGCCATCAAAAACTGGCGTACCTCCGATACCGTCGTGTTCAAAATTTCTTTTAGGTTCAAAGATTGGCGAATCCGATGGGCAATACTGGCGGATAACTGCGCCAATCCTGCCATTAATCGCTCTCGTTCTGCCTGTTGCAAGAGGGCTGCTTCCGCCAATTTGCGCTCAGTAATGTCTCGGGTAAAGCAGTGATGCCCAACCAATTGGTCATACCAATCGTAGGCAGCAACCATCATGAATTCTTTGTAAAAGATAGAGCCATCTTTACGAAGTGCCCGTACTTCTGCCTCACTTTTGCCGTGGGCTAGCATGTGCTGATAGCTTGACTCTGCGATCGCCACATCTTCTGAATAAATAGTGTCTTGCCAAGCCATCCCAATCATTTTCGCTTGCTCATAGCCTAACCCTTCAGCATAAGCCCGGTTCAGTGCAACATACTGCCCTTTAATATCCAAACGAGCGATGCCTTCTACGGCATTTCCTAGCGCCGTACTCATTTCTAAGAGTTCAGCTTGAGCCTGTCGTCGCTCGGTCACGTCTACTAAAAATAGAGACAATCCATCGGCTGCGGGAAAAACACGCACTTCAAACCAGACTCGTAGAAAGGGATAAAACTCTTCAAAACTGACTGGAATTTTTTGAGACAGGGCTTTGTTACATTCTTTATCTAAAATTGAGCCGACAAAATCAGGGAAGGTGTCCCAAAGATTTTGACCCAGCAATTCTTCTCGCGATCGCTGAATCAGTTGTGCCGCTTGGTGATTGAGATAGGTAAAACACCAATTCTGATCAAGAGAAACAAAAGCATCCGTAACGCTTTCGAGAATGGTAGCAATCTGCCGATTTGCTCCCCGCAGGGCTTCTTCTACCCGATTTCGCTCGGTAATATCATGACAATTAACCACTACTCCTTGAATGGCAGGATCATCCAGCAAGCTAGTCGCAACCGCTTCAAACGAACGCCAGCAGCCATCACGATGCCGCACTCGATATTCGATCGCAGCTTGCCCAACCCCAGGATTTTGCACCGCATTTTGCAGGATTTCCATGATTACAGCAACATCATCTGGATGCACCAGATCAGCCGCCGATTTGCCATTAACATCTTCCAGGCGATAGCCTAATACCCTCTCTGCTGAAGGGCTACAGTAGCGGAAAATGCCTGTTTCATCCAGAATCACAATGATGTCAGTGGCATCCTCAATTAAGGATCGAAAGCGGCGATCGCCCTCTTCCAGACTAATTTCTGCTAATTCGCGTTCCAACCTGCTCACTTAACTACCATCCGTTGTTAGCGAAAACCAGCCCTTCGCTCAAAAGCCCCACTGTTATGGTCAACACCCCAATCCTAGACGTAACCCAGACTTTCTATAGTGGGACTGCTAACTGTATGGCGTAACCGTATTTCTGCTTAGTCTTAGAGCAATCGTTCAGAGTGATTCTCACTACTTATAGCAATAACTCAGTTTTGATCATAGACCACATTGTATAAAATCCTTTTTGTTAGACGCTTTGAAACAAAATAAGTAGGTGGCTTGAATTAAATATTAAGATGCACAACCCTAAAAGCCTTATCTGTCCTGAAAGCATCTTCAGTTTGATTGCGGCTTCCTACTTAACCCATTGATTTTAGGCAGGAAGCTGCCGCCAATATTGCCATGCAGCGTAAGCAAGGGTGACAACACCTGTGACAATCGACGACTCATCGACGGCAAATTGGGGATGATGTAATGGGTAATTGTGGCGATCGCGAAATCCCACACCCAACCGAAACATGCTGCCCGGTGCCTGTTGGAGATACATGGAAAAATCTTCTGCACCCAACGATGGTTCCTGAATCATCACAATGCCGCTGTCGCCCCAAGCTTCTCTTGCCGATGATTCCAACAATTGGGTCAACGCCAGATCATTTTGCACCGACGGCACTCCACGGTGGTAGTTCACCTCATACTGGGCACCGTAAGGCTGGCAAACTCCTGCCACAATCCGCTCAATCCAATCAGGCAGAGATGCACTCGTTTCTGGATGCAGCGATCGCACCGTGCCCAACAGTTTCACCTGATCCGCAATCACATTGGGTGCCCGCCCCCCGTTAATTTGCCCAATTGTCAGCACCACTGGACGCAATGGATTTTGGGTACGGCTAATTGCCTGTTGCAACGTTGTGATTACCTGCGCGGCAATCCAAATTGCATCCACCGCCTCATGGGGTCGCGCCCCGTGCCCCGACTCACCCAAAATCGTAATTTCCAAATCATCGGCTGCCGCCGTTAACGCCCCATAGCGAATCCCCACCATTCCCGCTTGAATAGACGGAAACACATGCAGCGACAAGATGCCTGCAATATCCTTCATTGCTCCATCGTTGATCATCCAGTTTGCACCCTGCGCCACCTCTTCCGCAGGTTGAAACAAAAACCGCACATTTCCCGGCAAAATTTCGCCCAATTGCGAAAGCACCATCGCCGTGCCCAATCCCACCGTTGTATGAACATCATGACCACAGGCGTGCATGGTGCCTATTTGCCGTGAAGCAAATTCCAGACCCGTCCGCTCATGAATGGGCAATGCATCCATATCGGTCCGAATTGCCAGCGATCGCGCACTACTGTTTTCACCGCGCAACTCTCCAATGACTCCAACCTTACCCACCCCTTCCTTAACCTGCAATCCACAGGAGGAAAGCACTCCAGTAACATAAGCGGCTGTTTGATGCTCTTGACCACTCAATTCTGGGTGACTGTGTAAATGACGACGAATTTCAATGAGCCGAGGCGCTAAATTTGCAGCAATATCCTTAATCCGGGTCAGCATGAGGCAATGTGTTGTGCTTTACCCTCATGATAAGAGGTGTGGCAGGAAAGGGGGAAAAGGGCAAAGGGCAAGAAAAAGGTGCTCTGCCCCCTAGTCCTTATCAAGCGCTCCTCGAATCATCGCCGCCTGCTGCTGATAGGTTGCTTCATCTAGTACAGGATTGCCTTCATCCAACGCGATCGCGGTTTGGATCTCAATCCACGATTTGCAGCCACCATAGGACTCAATATAAGGAATGGTCCGAGGTTTAGGCAGCTTATACACTCGCAGCAACAGTCCATGAATGGGTTGGCTGGGCTTCCAGTTAAGCCGCTCTGTGATACATCGCAAATTCCAAATGTGAAATGGCAATAGACGGGCGATCGCGTCTGCTTGGGTAATCTGAATCATTTCCGTAATCTTTGCCCATGATCCAATCCTCACTTGATGGGGATGCCAGCCCGACTCCACAGGCTGCACCTGAGCCGCATAGTCTGGCTTCAGCAAATCCGGCTGCTGATGCTCGTAAGTGGGATATAGCAACACCGTTTCATGCTGTACACTAAATTTGCCGCCTGTCTCGCGGATGCCGCCCTTCCGCAATAACAAGATGGTTTCTCCTTGTTCTAGGGCTTTCACTGCCACTTGCCATTCTTTTAGGGTGTGCGTAGTTTCTTGCATTTCGCTTTCAGGCTTAAAGGTTTCTGGTATGCTTGCGCCAATCTTTAGCTTTTTTCAAGGCTTTGAGTGAAAAGTGTTGCCTTAACTGACTAGCATTAAGGTATCAAGTTCCGTTGTATTGGAGTTCAACCCACGTCTATGAATACTCACGATCTGTTTATGTTGATTCTAATGCTGTCTCCCGGATTGGTTCTATCTGCTGCGATCATGGCAACCTTTGCCGCTGGAGGCTGATCTCCTAGTAACGTTCAGGGAACTAATCCGATTTCTCGCAACCGCTGCATTAGGTAAGCTCCAGCAGCGATCGACGAAAATTGTTGAGTTCCAGTTTTGGCAATAGAGCTTGCTAACGGAGTCAAATCCACCTCTTTGCGGGGATGAACAAAAAAAGGCATCGAAAAACGTCGATCGCGATCGCTTTCTGGGTTCACCACGCGATGAGTCGTGCTTTTGAGCAAGCCATTGGTCAGGTGTTGCAACATGTCGCCACTGTCTACAATGATTTGCCCAGGCAGCGATCGCACTGGCAACCAAGAGCCGTCTCGCTGTAGCAGTTCCAGCCCATCATCCGTCGCTTCACACAGCAACGTTATCAGGTTGATATCTTCGTGAGGAGCCGCCCTGAGACTCGCAGGATCAATATTAGGCGCAATCGGTGGATAGTGAATGAGCCGAAGAATGGTATCTCCATCTTGCACCATGTCTGATAGTAGGGTTTCTGGTTCGCCCAGGTAAAGGGCGCAGGCTTGCAGCAATTTAATCGCGGAAGCTTCCAGTTGAGCATAAAGCTGGGTGATCACTGGATGAAACTGGGGGATTTCTGCTACCTGTAAATTGGCTGCATAGTCGGCTGCAAGCGGATGAGAAGTCGGCAACTCTCGCCCCATGTGCCAAAATTCTTTCAAGTCAGGTGCAGCATAGTCTTTGGCGTGTTCCTTGCCAAAAGAGGTGAAACCTCGCTGTCCATTCAGGGCAGGCAGTTCGTATTGGTATTTCGTCGCGGCAGGCAATTCAAAGAACTGCTGCGCCACTTGGTAAGCAGCCTGGATCAAGGCAGGATCAACACCGTGATTGATCACTGCAAAAAAGCCAGTCGTTTCTAAGGCATGACCTAACTGGTTGACAAACCGTTGACGATCGCGGTCATCAGTCTGAAACAGGTGCAGATCTAAAACTGGGATAGTTTGAGTTAGGGGCATTTGCTACAACTGAAAACTGAAACGTGAGACTCTTGCGATCGTAGCGTCAATCATCGAACCCATTAAAGCGATCGCGCCCCATTTTTTGAACCGTGTTGCAATGCTTAAATCTATTCTCAACAAGTTATTGGCTGGAAACCCTTTACAGGACAGGGACTGGCGATCTCTGGAACAAGATGCCCTGTCAGACATGCGACGAGCAGCAGCATTTGACGGGTTAAGTGTAACAGTCGAAAGCGACATTCAACGACGGGCGGCACTGCTTCAGCGAGTGTATCCAGAGTTTTGTGCATTTTGTCAGGCAACTCTTGGCAATCCGGCTGATTTTCTCATAACGCTGTGGCAGGTGTGGTTGCCACTCGCTCAACAACTCGCCGATCGCCATCAACAGGTTGGGCGACCTTTTGTGCAGGGAATTTTAGGCGGACAGGGAACAGGCAAAACAACTCTGGGTAAGCTGTTGACAGTAATTTTGCGGCATTTGGGATTAAACGCGCTCAACTGGTCATTGGATGATTTATACAAAACATTCAGCGATCGCCAAGCTTTGCAAACTCAAGATCCCCGGCTGATCTGGCGTGGTCCACCCGGAACCCATGATGTGGCATTGGGCATTGAAACCCTCGATCGCCTCCGCCAACCTTCTGATCAGATCATTTCTATCCCACGATTTGACAAGTCTTTGCATAACGGAGCGGGCGATCGCACCACTCCCGATCTAGTTCAAAACATTGACATCATCTTGTTTGAAGGCTGGTTTGTCGGTGTGCAGCCGATCGATCCAGCGGCATTTGACCCCGCACCGCCCCCGATTCTGACTGAAGCAGACCGCACCTTTGCCCGTGATGTGAATGCTGGTTTGCAGGACTATCTTCCATTGTGGAAACGTCTGGATAGTCTTTGGGTACTCTATTTGTCAGATTATCGCCTCAGCAAACAATGGCGTAAACAAGCGGAACACCAGATGAAAGCAACGGGCAAACTGGGTATGAGTGACCCAGAGATCGAGGCATTTGTAGATTATTTTTGGCAGGCATTGCATCCGACATTATTCATGCCAACCGCCCGACAAACAGCAGAGTTAGCGATCGAAATCCAGCCTGATCATTCTATTGGCGCACTTTATCGCAGCATGGATGTCGAATCGCCGCTCGTGAGAGATAGTAAATGAGTGGATGGGTAGATGAGTGAGAGGGGAGCGAGTGGAAGTGAAGACAAGGATAAATAACAAGGCGATTCTGCCAAAAATGAGGCGGCGATGGTTGCTGGCGTTCTTGGTGTGTAGCGTTATGGTTTTGCTGATGGGTAGTTCCTTGAGCGATCGCGTCCTTTCGGCAGGGTTGCCAATAAACATCCGGGTAGCACAATTACCAATGCCTTCTTTTCCTGCAACCTTGGATGCTGCCAACACCCCCCCGTCTGGAGTGCAACGCTATGGTGCAATTGAGGTTGCCCCCGTTGTTCTAAATGAGCAAGAGTTGTTTAAAGTCACTTCGCCTACAGTACTCGATCGCAAAAATCCGGGTCAGCAAGTTCCGGTGGAAGTGCGCGCAAACCAAGTCGAGGCAAATCTCAAACGAGTCATTGTTCAAGACCAGCCCCAAGATATTCAGCAAAAACGAGGATATTCCACCCGGTTTGATCCCAAAACGCTGCAAGTGTTTCTTGCCAAGGTGCGAGGAGAAACGGTGATTGCGGCGACAGATAACTACCGGACTCAGCGCCTATCGTTGCTCACGGTCACCAACCTGGATGCCGAGTATTATGGGCTGTCTGTAGAGGATTTAGCCAAACAATGGCGCAATACCTTAAGTACAGAATTGGATGCCGAATTGCAGGATCGTCTTCCAGAAAAATCTGAAAAACGAATAGAAGCCGCCGGAAGAGCGGGGTTGCTTGCCCTTTGTGCTAGCTTGCTGCTGTGGTTGGTGCAGCAATCGCTAGAACGACAGGATAAACGGCTGAGAGCGCAGCAGGTTACCGAGCAGCAAGCCATCCTGACCAAAACTGACCGATCAGCAGTAACCACGTTCCATGACAATGCTGTTCAGCCTAAAAAACAATTGGACTCGGGGCGATCGCCCCTCGCGTTAACCCGTCGTCATTGGTTAAATATCTTTCGCTGGCTCTTGGGCTGGGGGCAAGTAGCAGTCTGCCTATTGGGTTTGGCGGCAATTCTCAGCTACTTCCCTCAAACCAATCGCCTCAGTGCCGATCTGCTGGGCATCCCGGCTCTGCTGCTGCTGATTTGGTTGTTCATGGTGTTTGCCAATTGGGTCGGCGAAATTCTCATCGATCGCTTTGCGCTTGCCTGGGAAACCGATCAGTTGAGAGCCTTTCAAATTTTTGAGTTTGATGATCTTCAGCGCAAATCCCTCCGAATCTCAACGGCGATTACTGCACTACAAGGCTTAAGAACGTTTGCCGTGTGGACGATGGGCGGAGCCTTGGCACTTCAGGTATTGGGTATCCCCATTGGCTCCGTGCTGACAGGCGGTGCCCTGGTTGCTTTTGGGGTTTCGCTCGCGTTTCAAAATTTGATCAAAGATTTAATCAATGGTTGCTTGATCTTATGGGAAGACCAATATGGTTTGGGCGATACGATTTCCATCAGTGGCACAACCGGTTTAGTGGAAAGTATGAACCTGCGCGTCACTCAAATTCGCGATGTGGAAGGACGATTAATCACGATACCCAACAGTTCGATTATCAAAGTCGAAAATTTAACCCGCACTTGGTCACGGGTGAATTTTGATCTCCAAATTGGCTACGAGACAGATGTGGACAAGGCGATCGCGATCGTAGATGAAGTCGCTCAAAAACTCTATGCTGAACCCGAATGGAGCGATCGCATTTTAGAAACACCCAAGGTGCTTGGCGTTGAAAATCTCTCCCATACTGATATGACCATTCGCACCTGGATTAAAACCAAACCCTCAGAGCAGTGGAATATTGGGCGAGAATTTCGTCGTCGCCTCCGTCGCGCTTTTGCTAAAAACAACATTCTACTGGGGAGTTCTCCACAAGAGGGGCAGAGGTCAGGAGGCGGAGATCAAGGGGCAGAGGGCGAGGAACAGGGGGCAGGAGTGAGGGATCAAGAGTTAGGAGTTAGAGCTTTATCATCCTCTGAACCCCGAACCCCAAACCCCGAAC
>QBMH01000113.1 GCA_003249025.1 Leptolyngbya sp.
GAACCGTTGCAGTTCGACCAGCTTGTGACACAGTAGTTTTAGTCGCACATCGCGTTATTCCTTGGCTTTGAACAGCTATTCCT
Organism: Leptolyngbya sp.; assembly: GCA_003249025.1. Classification (GTDB taxonomy): domain Bacteria; phylum Cyanobacteriota; class Cyanobacteriia; order Leptolyngbyales; family Leptolyngbyaceae; genus ULC077BIN1. The sequence continues at coordinate 84 of QBMH01000113.1, forward strand.
CATAATGAGAATTGCTGAGTCAAAGTTTGGAGTAATGTTCGGAAGTAGTTTTTGAGAACGCGATCGCCAACCCTAAATGGCGATCGCGGACTGAAGGTGTATTCTTAAGCAAATTGCCACTTTTGCAATCAAGACTACTGGGTGATTACTCAGTGTTTTTGTAGAATGCACTGAAAACGCGTTGGACTTGAACCTGTGAATTTTTACGACTACGAACCAGGGGAGTTTTACGACGAGCTATTTGAGGCAAAAGGGCAGCCCCGCCCGGATGCGGTGCCGCTGATTGAACGAATTCATACGCTTGGCATGGAGGAAGTCATTCGCCGACAACAAGCGGCTCAAGTGGCTTTATTTAAAATGGGCGTGACGTTCAACGTCTATAGCGAAGGTCGAGGCACCGAGCGAATCATGCCGTTTGACATCATTCCCCGGATTATTTCTGCCGATGAATGGGTGATCCTAGAGAAGGGATTGAAGCAACGTATTTCCGCGCTCAATTTGTTTTTGGCAGATGTATATGGGGATCAGAAGATCTTGAAGGATGGGATTGTTCCCTCTGAAATTGTCTTTTCGGCGAGTGGTTTTTTGAAACCCTGCGTCGGTTTGCAGCCACCCAAGGGCATTTGGTGCCATATTACAGGAACAGATCTGGTGCGCGATCGCGCGGGTCAGTGGTATGTGCTAGAGGATAATCTGCGCTGTCCTTCGGGGGTGTCTTACGTCCTGGAAAATCGACGGGTAATGAAAAATACCTTTCCCGTGGTTTTCGACACGATGAATATTCAGCCTGTAGAAGAATATGCCAGCTATCTGCTGGAAACACTGCTCAACCTTGCCCCCGATCATTTACCCGATCCCACAGTTGTGGTGCTGACCCCCGGAATTTATAACTCTGCGTATTTTGAGCATTCCTTCTTGGCGCAGCAGATGGGGGTTGAACTGGTGGAAGGGCGCGATTTGGTGATTGCCGATGGCTATTTGCAAATGCGAACCACGAAAGGATTGCAGCGCGTTGATGTGATTTATCGGCGGATTGATGACGATTTTATTGATCCCAAGGCGTTCCGGGCTGATTCACTCTTGGGAGTGCCCGGTTTAATGGAGGTGTATCGTTCGGGCAAGGTGGCGATCGCCAATGCACTCGGCACAGGCGTTGCCGATGACAAAGTGATCTACTCTTACGTTCCCGATATGATCCATTACTACTTGGGCGAAGAGCCAATTTTGGCAAATGTGCCCACCTACCTGTGCTGGGAGCCAAAACAGCAGAGCCATGTCCTAGAAAATTTGGACACGCTAGTCGTAAAAGCCGCGAATGAGTCGGGTGGCTATGGCATGTTGATCGGTCCCCATTCTACGCTAGAGCAGCGAGAAGATTTTGCCCAGCGGATTAAAGCATCTCCGCGCAACTACATTGCCCAACCGACGCTATGCTTATCACGAGTGCCGACCTTGGTAGACGGCGAGTTTGAGGGATGTCATGTGGATCTGCGTCCCTATATTTTGTATGGCAAAGATATCTATGTGAATCCCGGTGGATTAACCCGCGTTGCCCTGCGGCGAGGATCGTTGGTGGTCAACTCCTCTCAAGGCGGCGGTAGTAAGGATACTTGGGTCGTCTATAAATAGGGGAAGGAAGGGGAACATATGCTCAGTCGTGTTGCAAATTCGATTTATTGGCTAACTCGCTCTGTGGAGCGGGCGGAGAATGTGGCTCGCTTTGTGGAAGTCAACCTCAACCTGTTGCTGGATGCGCCATCGGGAGGCACCCAATGGGAGCCAATTGTGCTAACTACAGGCGATTTGCCCTTGTTCCAAAAGCGCTATGGCAAGGCGACTGGGGCAAATGTCACTCAGTTTTTGGCGTTTGATGAAGACTACGCCAATTCCATTTTGTCTTGCTTGCGATTGGCGCGGGAAAATGCGCGATCAGTGCGGGAAGTGATTTCTTCGGAAATGTGGCAGCAGGTGAACTCGTTCTATCTAATGGTGGTTGAAGCCGCCCAATCGCACACGTTGATGAATGATATTTCAGCCGTTCTCAGGTTTTTTGAGGAAGTCAAGCTGCAAAGTCATTTGTTTGCGGGCGTAATGGATGCCACTATGACCCACAATGAGGGCTGGCATTTTGGGCAAATTGGACGGTTGATTGAACGTGCCGATAAGACCGCCCGAATTTTGGATGTGAAATATTATATTCTGCTGCCCTCCGTCAAAGATGTCGGCAGCACTCTGGATGAACTGCAATGGATCGCCTTGCTCAAGTCTGCCAGTGCCTATGAAATGTATCGCAAGCAGGGGCAACATCGGATTTCGCCTAAAGGGGTTGCCGAATTTTTGATTTTAGATCGAGAGTTTCCGCGATCGGTGAGATCGTGTGTCTTAGAAGCCGAGCGATCGCTGCACCACATCACCGGCACCCCCATCGGCAGCGGACGCATTTCAGTCGAGCGATCGCTAGGGCGACTACGCGCCGATTTGGATTACATCACCATTGACGAAATCGTCAGCGTTGGACTACATGAATATTTAGAAAGTCTCCAAAGCCGCATGAACGATGTAAGCGACAAGATTTTTGAAACCTTCTTTGCCCTAGAGCCAGCCGCGTAGCTTACGAATGACGAGTTACGAGTTACGAATGAACTTGCTACTCGCCATTCCCTCTTCCCTCTTCCCTCTTCCCTCTTCCCTCTTCCCTCTTCCCTCTTCCCTTGATACCGTGCGTTATCAAATCGAACATACTACCCAATACATTTATTCGCAGGCAGTCACCTTACAGCCTCATGTCGTGCGGTTGCGTCCCCGCAGTGATGGTTGTCAAACCCTGCATTCCTTCACCATCACCGTCACACCCCAGCCCAAACAGCAGGCGCAAATCATCGATTTAGATGGCAACTCGCTGGTGCAGCTTTGGTTTGATCCAACGCCCACAGAATCGCTGGTGATTCATACCGTTTCCGATATAGAAACTCATCGGATCAATCCGTTTGATTATTTTTTGGAGCCGTGGGCAGTCAGCCTTCCAGCCGATTACCCAGTGTCGCTGTGGGTGCAGTTGCAGCCTTATATCTTGGGGCAGCAGCCAGGATACACTAGCTCGATTGATCCGATCGCCGCCCAACTTGCTCAAGACCTATGGTTTCAGGCGAATGGAGAGCCGCTCACCTTCCTGTCGCTGTTAAATCAGCAAATTTATCAGGGTTGCCAGTACACCATTCGGGAAACGGGCGATCCCATGCCAGCCGGAGTCACTTGGAACCAGCGATCGGGAACCTGCCGAGATTTTGCCGTGCTGTTTATGGAAGTTTGTCGGGCGATCGGACTGGCGGCGCGGTTCGTCAGTGGCTACCAGGAGGGCGACCCAGACACCCCCGATTTTCATCTCCACGCATGGGCAGAGGTGTATTTACCCGGAGGTGGTTGGCGCGGTTATGACCCAACCCAAGGCTTGGCAGTTGCCGATCGCCATATTGCTCTGGTTGCCAGCGCCTCATCTCGATATGCTGCGCCCGTGGCTGGCTCATTCACCCCCGGCGGAATTCAGTCATCCATGACTTACCAATTAGCGATCGCGCCACTCTGAGGGGCGATCATGGGGTAGGACTTGCAAAATAACAACTCCGGCTATTGCACTACTAATCAATCCAGCAATCGTTCCTAACCTTCCCATCTCAATGGCTAACATGATCGGCAAAGGAAACTGTCCTACATGCCAGGACCACTGAGAAAAACCCATGTGCGTGACAGAGCGACTAATTCCCCACGCCAATGCCCAGGCAAGCGCATTGGTCACACTCCAAAGCATTTTATGGCGGAATGTACGCCCTTGAATACACCCCAACGTCATACCTCCAAGGAACCCTGCAATCCCTCCGTTTTTGATACTGAAATTAAATTCTTCTGATCTAGTTGACAACGTATTAAAATTTCCCCAGATGTAGAAGCTATAACCGAAACAACCTATCATAGCCATCAAGGTAATACCAACAATGCTGCCTATCAGCCATGGGACTAAAGGTTTCTCAAAATAGGGCTTAAGTAAGAGCCATTGCATCAGTCCCAGAAGACACCCCGAAGCAATACTCATGAGAAAATTTGGGTAGGAAACATCAAAAGTGTAAGCATAATTTGGGACGTGACGCAGCCCCTCAACCCATCCTAGAAAGGCAAAGCACATCCCCAGGCTTAAAGTACTTACCCCCACCCATTGCAACCAAAACTTTATCGGTGCGCCTCTCGAATTCATAACCATTTGCTGCTCAATTGAAGTTCAGAGTGAATTGGTCTAGCGATTCCGAATGCACTGTAGCAGCGTGAGGTCTTTCCTATTGCCGGGTTCATCCTAATCTGCGCGATTATTGGGTTGAGGAAACTCAAGATACTGCTCCCAATCGACATCGGGCATCCGATCGAAGGCTTCTTTCAAGGAGATTTCCCATAAACGGCGCATTTGTGAGAGGTAGGGTGCGCCTAACTCCAGTTTCAGTTCGTAGCGAATTTTGAAGGAATCTTTTTCATACATCACTAGGTTGATGGGTGGTCCTACTGAAATGTTGGATTTCATCGTGGAGTCAATGGAAAGTAACGCACATTTGGCGGCGGCTTCTAACGAGATTTCAAAGTTGAGGATGCGATCGAGAATGGGTTTGCCGTACTTCGCTTCACCAATTTGTAGAAAAGGGGTGTCTTTAGAAGCCTGAATGCAATTGCCTTGGCTATAGATCAGAAATAGCCCTGGTGCTTCGCCTTTGATCTGCCCACCTAACAAAAAGCTGCTTTGGAAATCGATCCGGTCTTTTTCCAGCCATTGGCGATCTTGTTCGCGAATTTGCCGCACCTTATCGCCGATGTAACGGGCAATTTCGTAAAGGCTATCTAAGGTATGCAGACTTATTTCAGCTTGGGTTTCAATATCTCGATGCAGTAGGGTGAGGACTGCCTGAGTGATTGATAGGTTGCCTGCGGTGCAAAGCACGATCACGCGATCGCCCAGTTGAGAGAAATCAAATAATTTTTGATGGGTGGAAACGTAATCTACCCCGGCATTGGTGCGAGAGTCCGCTGCCATAATCAGACCCGTATCAGTAATAATTCCAAGGCAATAGGTCATGCGGTCAGCAAAAAAAATATTCTCTTCGATTTTAAGGCGGTCAGAAGAAACTAGGAAAAAAACTGCTGATGAGATTGGGACTAGATACAGAATTTTTAGGAACGGTTAATTGACATGAGTTGTCGATCGAGAAAAACCATTAACTCCTCAATGGTTGAAAGAGTTTCTAGATCAATCTCTTCGCCCAGATCAATCTGAAACTGAGTGAAAAAATCTTGTCGTAAGGATTGCTGCCAATCAAACCAGCAAACTAGCGAGAGGTACAAATCTTCCTGGAGGCGATCGCTGGGATGGATTTTGCCACAGTCCAATCCTGAATAGCTGGGTAGATACCGATAAACAAAATGGGAGACTGGTTGGGTAATGTCGAGGGATTGCCAAAACCTTTGATGCCAATCGTTTGGATTCAGGTGGGGGCGATCGCTCAGCATCCGATTCACACGTTGCCTCATCCGCAGGTCAGGGCTGAGATCGGGGTAACTTCTAAGACTATAAAAAAAGTTTTTGATCAAACGCCACATGCACCCACTTCCACCCACGAAACTCACGGAACTTCTTTAAGTATTCCCAGAGAGTAGGAGAGATGCTTAGATTGTCCGAGACTTTGTTGGAGACAAGAGCAGGAGCAGGGGGCAGAAGGTAGATTCATATCTGAAACCCGAAACCTGGAACCCAAAACCTAGGGAAGTAAGTCTAATATTTCTTGAGCGGCGCGATCGCAGGCTCCTGGTTGTCCCAATGCCTCAGCCATTGCTTGATAGTTTTCTACCATTATTTGCCGACGTTGAGGATTGAGAAGCAAGTCAAGGGATTCTTGAAGCAGGTTTTCTGCTGTCGCCTGTTCTTGCAGAAACTCCGGCACAATTTGTCTCATCAATACTAGGTTGGGAGGCGACACAAAGGGGACTGCAAACTTTAACACTCGGTTTAAGATCCAGGCGGTCAAGGTGTTCACTTTATACAGAACTACCTGCGGTACGTTGAGTAGCGCAATTTCTAAGTTGACGGTGCCCGATTTAGTGATCGCTAAATCTGCCGCCGCGATCGCTCGTAGGGTGGTAGACGCATCACTGCGAGGGTCAGCATGTTGAGGTTGATGCGATGAATCAGCCAACACGGTTGCCCGTAGTTCATAGGTTTGAATCGCTTGCTCAATCGCAGGGCGATATTTTTCCAGAGATAAGGGAATCCAAAAATGAATCTTGGGCAACTTGTTTTGTAGTGCTTGAGCCGCTTGGCAGATGACGGGCAATAAGTACTGAATTTCTTGCTGGCGAGAAGCGGGTAACAGCACCACTGCAATTTGGTCGGGAGGAATGCCCAATGCGGCACGGGCGGTTTCGCGATCGGGGGCCGTTTGGAGGCGATCGATTAAGGGATGCCCTACCCAAGTGACCTGTGCGCCCTTTTTTTGAAAATAGCGTGCTTCTTCAGGAAAAATCGCCAGCACCCGCTGAGTTGCTCGGACGATCAAATCGGATCGAAAAAATTTCACGCCCCAAAACCAGTCGTCTCCCCAAACCCATTCTTGAGGCGCGATGTAATACACTACAGGCACTTGAGGCGCATGGGTCGATAAATAGTCACAGAAAGCCAGATTGGGACCCATATAGTCGATTAAAACGACCATATCGGGGGGATACTGTTTGAAGTACTGTTTGACTTGGCGCTGCACTTTTAGCACGGGCAGAACAAACCGCAGGGATTCAATAATGCCGATCGATCCGATCGCGCTCGTATGTCCTAAAAGGGTTGCTCCAGCGGTTGCCATGCGATCGCCGCCTAACGCCAAAATTTCTAGCTGTAATCCTCTTGCCTGAGCATGACGATTCAATGCTTCTACTAAAAGTGCCCCCTGCATGTCCCCGGAAACTTCACCCGTGCTGATAAAAATACGTGCAGTTTTGCTCATTAGATAGGGGGTAACCAATAGGGGCAAAGGCTAAAGTCCTTTGTGATAGATATCCAAACTTAGCTTTTATTCTTCAGTTTCATCAAATTTTGCGCCCGGAGTTGAGCCTCGCCGCCCTGCTTGTTTAGAAAGCTTCAGAAAATGATGGAGATGTTGAAGATAGTCGTTATCTAGGGACGTTTCTAATTTTGCGATCGCCTCACTGAGGGTTAAATCAGAGCGATAGAGTATCCGAAAGGCTTGCTTTAAAGACTGAAAGACTTTCCCTTCGTCCATATCCATCAGTCCTGCTCGTTTCAGACCCACTAAATTAAGTGATCGCACCCGTGAAGTATGACCTTCAACCAACATATAAGGAGGAACATCGCGAGTAATCCGGCTCATCCCGCCAACCATTGCCAGTCGCCCAATCCTCACGCCTTGATGAACCCCGCTCATTCCACCAACCCGCGCTTGAGATTCAATATGAACATCACCCCCTAAAGACACAGCATTTGTGATGATTACATCATTTTCAATCACACAATTGTGGGCAACGTGGGTATACGCCATCAGCAAATTGCCGTTCCCAATTCGCGTGATCTCATCGGCATAAGTGGCGCAGTTGATCGTGACATATTCTCGAATGCGATTGTCATTGCCGATTTTGACCAGACTTTCTGTGCCATCGTATTTTTTATCTTGGGATGCCAGACCGATCGCGGCTCCTGGAAAAATTTGATTCCGCTCTCCAATTTCTGTCCACCCATCCAACACCACATGCGACCCGATCACGGTATCGGCTCCCACTTTCACCTTGGCACCAATTACGGCGTAGGGTTCCACCTGCACAGTAGGGTGTAGCTCGGCTCCAGGGTGAATAACGGCGGTTGGATGAATCAGAGTTGCCATAAAAGTGATGAATGATAAGTGATGAGCTTTTGGATTAGAGTTACAAACTCGAAGCTCAAGTCGCCTTAGTCTACCAGCGAAAACATAAATTCGCCTTCGGCTGCGAGTTGCCCATCGACTTCAGCCCGACCTCGCATTTTGCCAAACCGACGGCGTTTGACGCTGATTAGTTCCACCGTCATGATCAGTTGGTCGCCTGGAACAACCGGGCGGCGAAACCGCACGCCATCAATGCCTGCAAACATAAACAAACCGCCTTGAAGGTCTGCCATCTGGGTCAGCACGATCCCGCCAACCTGTGCCATTGCTTCCACAATTAGGACACCGGGCATAATCGGACGACCCGGAAAATGACCTTGAAAATGGGGTTCGTTGAAGGTGACATTCTTAATGCCCACGGCGTACTTTCCAGGTGCATAATCAATAATGCGATCGACCAAAGCAAAGGGATAGCGATGGGGCAGCAGCTTTTGAATGTCTTCAAGCGACAAAACAGAGGCACCAGAGGCTACAGCATCCGTTGAAGCGTCTGCTTCAAGCGGGTCAGAAATTGGTCTGCGGGGGGGCGCTGTATCAGCAGTATTGACATCAGTAAGAGTTGACATGGGCGGAGTTTAATAAGCGTGCGATGTAGAGAAAGGGTTGAATACCATGAGTATCTCAGTCCCAGACCTTATCATGATTGTGGCGTTACGGGCAGCTTGCTTCGGAGACTGTTGAGCGATCGCGCAAGTTGGGTATGTAAGGAATGGCTGGCTTTGTATGCCATAAAATGAGCCGTTGGCATGTCCGATAAACTCAAATCTCCTATCAAATCTAAAAGCTTATGGCGCACAGGCTCATTTGAAAATCTTAAAGGTGGATTGATCCATCCTTCAGCACTACAGACCAAAGCATTCTCTAAACTGCCTCCTTTTATTAATCCATTCGCACGCAGATACTCGATTTGGTGAGCTAAGCCAAAGGTACGGGCTGGAGCAATTTCAGAGGCAAAGGATGAATCGGCAGTGAAATGATCTGCATGGGGTGACCAGCTATGCCACTGATTGCCGATCGCCGCCAGGTCAAAATCAATCCCATAGGTAAACCGCAGTTCAGCAGCGGGGATCGCCGCCACAAAAGCATCTCCTTCACGAATCCAAATGGGGGATGGCAACGACCAGACTGAGCGAGATGAGGGTTGAGCAACGACCCCAACTTGGGCGATCGCGGCTACCCACTCTTGCGCCGAACCATCAAGCAATGGAGCCTCTGCCCCATCAATCTCAATTCGAGCATTGTCCACCCCCATCCCCACCAATGCTGCTAGTAAATGTTCCACCGTGCGAACCGTTGCCTTACCAGCAGTAAGCTCCGTTGACAGCATTGTTTGACCCACCGCATCAATGTGAGCGGGAATTTCAGGAAAATCTGGCAGATCCACGCGGATGAATCTCCTCCCTGAGTCTGCGGACGCTGGCAACACTCGAACCTGCGTAAACAAGCCCATGTGTAACCCAGTCCCCGACAGAGTAAACTCACCCCCTAATGTGTGATGAACAGGGGTCGAGGATGGCATCTGATTTCTTTGGCTCTGGACTTCTGCCTCCATTAGAACCGTTCTCCAATGCCGAAGTTTATCCGGCTATCACCTCGGTCATTTACCCCAAAGTCTACCCGAATCGGACCTAGCGGAGATTGAACCCGCACACCAACGCCATACGCATACCCACTACCAGGTTTGCCCCGAATCCCCCCTGGATTGCCTGGAACTAGCCCCTGAGAGCCAAAATCGTAGGCTCCATCGACGAAAAGAGCGCCTGAAAAGATAGAGATAAGCGGAAAGCGATATTCAATGGTCCCTTGAATGAATGATCGGGCGGCGGCTAAATCGCCCTCGTCATAACCTCGCACTGAGTTTGCGCCTCCCAAAGGAAACGCTTCATAGGGAGGAAGGTCTCCAAGGTAATGACCACCTTGGACATTAAAAGCAACGGTTTGAGGGCAATCGCTGGGTCTTGGATTAACAACCCGGCAACCTTTCGTAAACTTAACTAGCTGTACTGGAATGTAGAAGCTATAGTTGCCGCGCAGGCGATTAAAAAAAATATTGCCTGATCCAATCGGAATGGATTGCTCAGTTCCCAATCTTAAAAACGATCCGCTGGTGGGTCTAGTAAAGTCATTACGGCGATCTTGGACGATCCCAAATTGCAATGCTAATAGATCATCTCGCCCAGTACCGCTAAAGCTGAGGTTATTTCCAAGCTCATCCAATGGGCTTAATTTTCCATCGCGATCGCGAATCGATACCCGCTGATATTGCAAACCCAATGATGCAGTCCATTCAGCCCGTTGAAACACATTACGGCTCAGTGGGCGCGTAAAACTGATAAATCCACCTGAGCGCAGAATTCGGGGAGTATCGCCATTGGGCAGGTTCACTTCTGGCTTGCCGCCATCAAAGATCAGCGAAATCGTGCGTCGCCGGAATAGATTAAGTGTGTAGGAGGTGCGGTATGGATCGCCACCAATCCACGGATCAGTAAAGCTTAAGTCAAATAGGAGTTCCCGCTGACCGACCTGAACTTCAGCCGAAAGCTTTTGGTTATTGCCACCCAAATTTTGCTGCTGATAGCCCACCGACCCAAACAAACCGCTAGCAGAACTAATCCCAGCACTGGCAAAAATTGAGCCTGCATTCTTCTCAGCCACATTGGCAACGACGACCACTTTCCGTGGATCAGTCTCACTGGGTTGCAATGATAGACGCACATCTTCAAAAATTCCCAGCCCAAAAGCGCGCTGTAAATCTTGTTCGACAATTGCCCGATTAAAAATATCTCCGGGTTTTGTTTGAAATTCGCGGGTAACAATAAAGTCGCGAGTGCGTCCCCGAATAGGGTTGCCCTTTGCATCTTTGTCATCCCCATCTTTGTTAATGAAGCGGACTCGAATTCCCTCGACTTCACCCTCAGCGACTTGTAAAGTCACAATCCCTTCAGGGGAGACGGCTGGAGAATCTAAAACCTGTGCCAGAACATACCCGTTCTTTTGATACCATTCGTTGACCTTTTTAATGCCATCTTGCAGACGATTGAGGTTCAACACCTGACCGTATTGTTCGCTGAAAGCCTCTGCCAGAGTTGCCTCTGGCAAAACCCGATTCCCCTCAACTTTAACGGATTGCAGCACTGGGTTAACCTGCACTTCAAATGTTACGCGCACCCCCAAAGGAGTGTCTTCGGGCACCGCTTTTACATTTGAGAAATAGCCAGTTGCGAAAATAGCATTAATGTCTTCTTGAAGCTGCGATCGCGTTGTTATACGCCCAGGCTGAGTTTTAATAACGCCATACACCTCATCTTGCAGCGCTTGATCGGCTCCCTTAATCAGCACTTCGCCAACCAGCACCCTAGGCTCAGCTTCGGTGGAGCCAGACGGGGCAGAGGGTAAGGGAGAAGTCGGTGCAGTAGGATCGAAAGGCGTGACAGGGGCACTAGGAGAGACTTCTGGAGCGGGAGAAGTTTCAGGAGCGGCGGGGGATGTTGGCAGTTGAAAGGTGGGTGCCGTTTGCTGCGGAGCCTTGGGTGCAAGCGGGTTGACTCGGATGCGATCCGGAGACTCTTGCTCTGCTGCACCTTGGGCAACGAGGGGCAGTGTCGTCAGCAAATCTACTGGGGACAGGGGGGATGGCTCAGGAACAGTGGCTTCGCTATTATTCGGCGCACTCGAAGCGCTAGCGCTATCCAGAGCTTGAGAGGGAATGGGCAAGGGCGCATCTTTTTGCTGCGTTGACTGCAAAGATGGATCGATCTCGATCGTCTCCGTGCCGGCAGGCTGATCTGGACTAGCTTGAGGGGCAGCTTGCGCTTTGACAGAGTGTGATAGTCCAACGGTTGCAGAAGCCGCCAGGAAAGCCACCAATAAGGGAGATAACCGCATCTTGTTCACGCTATATTGCACAACCACACACCAAATCCTGTTAAAGCAGGCTAGAGAGGACACATTCAATCACTCAAACAGCGAGAATAGGCTGTAAAAAGTAAACCGTCAAATTTTACCGCATCCGTGCGTACCAATACTTAACATACTTGCTAAGTTTGATTTTCTAGATTGAATGTGCCAATACTCGCTGCATGACAAGTTGATAAGCAGACTCAACGTCGCCTAAATCATTGCGGAATCTATCTTTGTCCATGATGCGCCCTGCCGGATCGGTTTCTGCCTGATTCCACAAACGACAGGTATCAGGACTAATTTCATCTGCCAGGATCAACTCGTGATTATGATCCAATCCAAATTCCAACTTGAAATCCACTAGAGTAATGCCGCATTCTTGAAAGAAATGAGTCAAAATATCGTTAATTTTAAGTGCCATTGCTGCCAACTGATCGACTTGTTCAGAAGTGGCAAGTTTCATGAGTAAAAGGCGATCGCGGGTGAGCAAGGGATCACCCAACTCATCGTTCTTGTAGTAAAACTCGACTAAAGGGGGCGAAATGAACGTGCCCAACTCTAACCCCGTTTGTTTGCAAAGGCTCCCCGCTGCCACATTGCGGATTACCACCTCTATAGGAATGATGGTTACCGCTTTAACCTGCATCTCAGTGTCACTCACCTGCTCAATAAAATGAGTCGGGATACCGGCTGTTTCTAACTGTCGAAATAAATGGCTTGAAATGGTACAGTTCATTACCCCTTTGCCCTGAATGGTGCCGCGTTTTTGGGCATTAAACGCAGTGGCATCATCCTTAAAAACAGATAGCAATACATTCGCAGCCTCCGTTGAATAGAGGATTTTTGCTTTGCCTTCATAGAGCTTTTGATGAGTCATGCAGGAAATACCTGGATTAAATGAGTGAAATAGAGCTACCAATTTGTCAGCAAGGTTATCGTCATGCTGACCGCGCCTAGGAGCAAATTTATAACTTAAAGTAAATCAGGTCATCGGTACAATTGTCTCACCCTATTTCTTAATTTTGATGTCTTCGTCCGACTCTGCTCAACCTATCTGGCTTAGAATTTTGCGGCTGCTTCGCTGGGATAAACCCGCTGGACGCTTAATTTTAATGATTCCTGCACTGTGGGCTGTGTTTCTAGCCGCACGGGGAGCGCCGCCCCCCTTATTAGTGGGCGTGATTGTGTTGGGAACGTTAGCAACCAGTGCCGCTGGCTGTGTGGTGAATGATCTGTGGGATCGCAATATTGATCCCCAAGTTAAGCGGACACGCAATCGTCCACTAGCATCCCGTGCATTGTCGATTTGGGTCGGGGTAGGAGTGGCGATCGCGTCTTTTATCTGCGCCTGGATCTTGTCTCTTTACCTCAATCCTTTAACCTTTTGGCTGTGCGTTGCCGCCGTTCCAATTATTGTGCTGTATCCCTTAGCAAAGCGGGTATTTCCGATTCCTCAACTGGTGTTGGCGATCGCCTGGGGCTTTGCCGTCCTGATTAGCTGGAGCGCGGTTAGTTGTGGTTCTATTCCCGCTGCTACAGCCTGTTTAGGCATCCCTACCTGGTTTTTATGGGGTGCAACGGTGCTGTGGACGTTGGGATTTGACACGGTGTATGCCATGTCCGATCACGAAGACGATCGCCGTCTGGGGATAAACTCCAGCGCCCTATTTTTTGGCAAGTACGTCTCCCATGCAGTTGGGATATTCTATGCAGGCACCGCTATTTTGTTAGCGGCTCTTGGCACTAGCATGGCACTGACGGGATTCTACTGGCTAACGTTGGCGATCGCGGTAGGTCTATGGCTCTGGCAATATTATCGCCTTTGCCAACAAACAATTCCCCATGCCACCTATGGACAACTCTTCCAGCAAAATGTATGGATTGGTTTTATTTTGCTGGGGGGCATGATAGTCGGCAGCTAATCCCTGATTTATTACTTTAATGAGAACAAAATAAGCTAGAAGTAGCTGATCACCGACATCGCCACGAAACTCAGCAACTTGTAGATAGGCTTCAACGCCTTGGCGCAGCCGTACAAAGCAGGTATTGCCCTTGGAAAGTAAGGGAACGCTCGCGTCAGGGCAAAATTCAACGCGTGACCGCTAGAAAACGTATAACGACTACATCTTGACGCTCCAAATTTTAGTGGGTACGCTTTAGATAGGTATGGCAAGGGAAAAATAATGTCTAAAAAGGAACCTGCGAAAGCAGCCGCTGCTGCTGGTGTTGGGGCTGCTGCTGGATATGGTGCTGTGGCGGCAACGGGTATGAGTGCGATCGGCATGGTAGGCAGTGGCGCAGGTTTCGGATCAGCGGCTGGACCTGTTGGACTTGCAGTTGGCGCATTGGCAGGTCTGGCTTTTTATGGTATTTACCGAGCCACTAAAGGATAAATAGTTTTAAAGAATACATTTTTATACTTAGAGCGATCGCCTCTTTACATCTATGAGGGGCGATCTCTTAATATGTTCAGTCATGCGTTACTGTTCAAATCGATTTAGCAATATGTTCCATCTTCATTAGGTTTCTCTATATCATGCAATTTCTATCAGAACAATTCGACAACCGGACAAAGTTTCTGGCATTGTTCTTGATGTGGACACTTTGCTTGGGACTGACTACCTTAAGTATTCAACACTCATGCAATCCAATGCTTGGTGTGCCATCGCCAGAATGCAGGATAGTAGTAGAGCCACCTCCTGAACCACCGCCGCCTATTCCTCCTGACCCACCGCCTTCTCCACAGGAATGCGGCAAGTTTATTCCTTCTATGCTTGCTGGGGCTGGGGGTGGTTTTGCTGCTGGGGTAGGTACTTCTGCTTTAGCAGGCGCAGGCGTGATTTCAGCAACTATAACCGTCGGTGGTGCAATTATCGCAGCACCTGCTACGGTTGCGGTTGGAACTGGAATATTGATTTTCCTGGCAGTTCAAAGTTTGATTGGTGGAGCCTGTTGAGTCGGCATAACAGGTTACGGATGTTTAGTAGACCTCCTGCATAAATCATGAGGCATGTGCCAGTTCGTAGTTCAACAAGCCAGCGATGAGATTTAAGCGTAAGCCAAACCGCCTTCTCCGATTACGATAACGCCCTGAAAAGATGCGGAAGATCTTGAACCGGCGAATCACGTGCTCAATTCGCACCCGCAATCGTGCTAAGGCTCGGTTATGCTGCTTTTCTTCCTTTGGTAACGGTTGCTTGCGGGGCTTTTTAGTTGGAGTACAAGCGCCAGCATGAAGTTTGGCAAAGCCTTGATAGCCTCGGTCTGCTAAACACAACTGCGAAGAAACAAACGGCAACCGAGTGCGCTTGAGCAGTTTGAAGTCGTGGGTTTTGCCAGTAGCAACTGCGGTACAAATGATTTGCCCGGTGTCAAACTCCGCTACCACTTGCGCTTTGAGGGTGTGGCATTTTTGTTTGCCGCTGTAGTAGCGTTTCTGTTTTTTTTAGGGCGCTCGATTTCGATCTCCCCGACATCAACCATCATCACCATCCCCTCCCAGCCGGNTTGGTACAACTGGCGTTGGCTGGGTAGCCGGAACTTGCCACATTTGACCAAAAGGTCTTCCACTTTTCGGATGATCCGCCCCACCGTGGTCTCATGCAATCCCCAACTCACCCCAATATGAAACTGGCTGCGATACTCTCGCCAGTATTCCAATGCCACCAGCAATTGGTCTTCCACGCTCAGTTTGGCTTGACCGCCCTTGCGTCCTCGTCGGTCTAGTGCAGGGCGTACCACCTCGACCATGGCACTGAATGTTTTACGGCTCACCCCACATAAGCGTTTGAACTCACCCTCTGAAAGAAACGCGATCTCACGGTACGACATGCCTATTCCTCCTGGACTTGCTCTTTGCCTGCTATATGATTGTGCAACGACGCGCTCTCAACTGGCACACTGTTTTACTATTCGTGCAGGAGGTCTATTGAAGAACCCGCCACCCTCAGCGATCCACTCAAAAAGTAACGGTTAAAAGTAATGCTCCGGTCTTTGTTTTTGTTTGTCTTGGCTGGACTGTTTGAAATTGGCGGTGGCTACCTATTTTGGCTGTGGTTGCGTGAAGGAAAAAGCGCTTGGTTAGGCGTGATTGGTGTAGTGGCGCTGATCATGTATGCCATCTTGCCTACGCTGCAAACCGCAAATTTTGGACGCGTCTATGCGGCTTATGGTGGTATCTTCATCGTGCTGTCTATCCTTTGGGGTTGGGGAGTCGATCGCATTACCCCCGATAAATACGATCTGCTGGGAGGCTGGATTGCGCTTTTAGGCGTGTTGGTGATCATGTATGCGCCTCGGTCTTAGCGGTTGAACTTGAGAAATTGAGCTTTTCAATTCAAAAGCGATCGCTAGAATGCCCTAGCGATCGCTTTTTTGTCAAAGTTTTCTCACATTCGATTTATTGGATGATATTTTGTTGTCTAATAAATCGATAATATTGTAGTTAAAGCTACAGAAAATTTAGACTTATAGAGTTGCAGTGTTCAACACAATCCTAACCCGCCATCGAGTTGTCATCGGAACATTTCCTAGCCGTGAAGCCGCAGGACTTGCCCTTGATCAACTGATCCTATCAGGTTTTCCGGTTGCCCAAGTGTTTTTACTCGGTCACAATTTACCGCAACCGAATTCCTCATTCCTTCCCTCTGACTCCTTTGGGGCAATTACCGGAACCGCAACTGGACTCAAAAAGGGAATGGTTCTCGGTAACTTTATCGGTGGCACCACCGGGCTGCTGCTAGGAGCCGGACTGATCGTCTTGCCTGGAGTGGGGCAACTAATGCTGTCTTCCGCGATCGCGTTTGTGCTGTTGAGCGGTGGAATTTGTACCGTAGCCGGGGGATTGACCGGAGCATTGATAGGTTTGGGACTCACCTCAGAACAAGCCAAACAATATAGTCAACAGGTTTCTAAAGGCAGCTTTTTAGTGGTAGTTGAAGGAACAGATCAAGACATCGATCGCGCCCGATATTTACTCAAGAAATCTGCCGCATAGCTGCAATTGCTGGGATAACTTGAGCGATCGCGCTTTTTCACCGAGCGATCGCCAACCTCCAAAAATCAACCTCAGAGACATAAGTGTTACCTTGAATAAGGTCGATTCCAAGGATTTCATGTCTGCATCTCCCTTCGCTGCCGAACGTCTGCTGTTCACTCCCACGCCTTCAACGGCTGACGCAATTCCCACCATATTCGCGTTTCCAAATGAGTACAGCGTTGGCATTACGAGTTTGGGCTATCAGGTAGTATGGGCAACCTTGGCAACCCGAAGCGATGTGCAAGTCAGCCGCTTATTTACAGACGCGCGGGAAAGTTTGCCGTCTCAACCGGAACTATTGGGTTTTTCCCTGTCCTGGGAGTTGGATTATGTGAATGTGTTGAACTTGTTGGAATCGTTGCAAGTTCCAATTCGGGCGACAAATCGGGATGATAACCATCCGCTTGTGTTTGGTGGCGGTGCGGTTTTAACTGCCAATCCAGAACCTTATGCAGATTTTTTTGATGTGATTTTGCTGGGCGATGGGGAACTGTTGCTGGGGGAATTTATTGAAGCCTATCAAGCGGTGCGAACCTGCAATCGCGCCACCCAACTGCGACACTTGGCTCAGGTTCCCGGTATTTACATTCCTAGTCTGTACGAAGTGACCTATGACGGGAAAGATGGTTGGATACAAGCGATCGCCCCCATCGATGCCAGCATTCCTGCCCAAATTGCCAAGCAAACCTATCGCGGAAACACCCTATCTGCTTCAACCGTAGTCACCGAGAAAGCCGCTTGGGAAAACATCTTCATGGTGGAGGTGGTGCGGAGTTGCCCGGAAATGTGTCGCTTTTGCCTTGCCAGCTATTTAACCCTGCCGTTTCGGGTGGCAAGTCTAGAAGAGTCGCTGATTCCGGCGATCGCTCGTGGCTTGCAAGTTACCGATCGCCTCGGTTTGCTGGGCGCTTCCATCACCCAACATCCTGAGTTTGAAACGCTGCTGGACTATCTGAATCGTCCAGAGTATGACCAGGTTCGCATCAGTTTTTCATCAGTTCGTACCAATACTGTTACTGCAAAACTGGCGCAAACCTTAGTTAAACATGACAGTCGCTCAGTGACGATCGCGGTCGAGAGCGGTTCCGAGCGAGTTCGCGAAATCGTTAATAAAAAGCTGACTAACGACGAAATTATTCAAGCAGCAATCAATGCCAAAGCAGGCGGACTTAGCAGTCTGAAACTGTACGGCATGGCAGGCATTCCTGGTGAGGAAATGACCGACTTAGAGCAAACCGCCGAGATGATGAAGACGATCAAAAAAGCGGCTCCCGGCTTGCGACTCACGTTTGGTTGCAGCACCTTTGTTCCCAAAGCCCACACGCCGTTTCAATGGTGCGGTGTGGATCGGCAGGCAGAAAAACGGCTGCAATTTTTGCAAAAACAGTTGCGATCGCAAGGCATTGATTTTCGCCCTGAAAGCTACAACTGGTCAGTGATTCAAGCGTTACTGTCGCGGGGCGATCGCCGCCTTTCTTACCTCTTGGAACTAACCCGGCACTACGGCGATTCCTTGGGTAGCTATCGACGAGCATTCAAAGAACTACGTGGCACGTTGCCCCCCATGGAACAATATGTGCATGAAAATTGGCAGCTTGATCGAGTACTTCCCTGGAACCATTTACAAGGTCCGTTGCCCCAAGCGACCCTGCAAAAACATTGGGCGATAGCGAAAGTGCTGACTTGTCAGTTCGCTGCTGATGAATTTAACGAATCCTCACCAGCTAGGGAATTGTTGAAAACTGCTTTGTGATACTATTTCCTGCCTCAAACAGTGTCACAACACACATCTTTAGCTGAAATGAGTACGTTATTCTTGATTAAGAAGTAGGAACAGTCTGATATCGTTTAGAGTAAATGTTCGATACCCGTCAACTCCGCCTCCCAAAGGTTTTTATGGAAAGTTCTAACTCCTTACCGTTATTTGATCCTCTATCCACTGTGAAAAATTCTCAAGATCTGCTTAACTTACCAGGCGATTCTGAAGTTTGGAAAAGCTTGAAGCAGGCGATTTCCTCCAGTTCTGGGTTTCAACGTTGGCAGCTAGAACGCAATACTGACAGTCAGTTAAGTAGCTTAGGACTAGATACTCTTGTACGACGCTACTTGCGGGAAACCCTAGAAACTTTAGCCTACTAATTGCTCAAAATTCATTAACTCTGGTTGTGGGCGGTGGTTGCCCCCTTCAAACAGGAAATATTGGGCTGAGTACTGGAAGACCATACTGCCAAGATCTTACAATGCAGAAGCTGCTGGTTTCTTCACGGCCTCAGCTTCGCCCATGTGCTGGGGTCCTAGCAATTCATTGCATCATTCAGCAACGTCTTAATTCTATCTGAAGTTTTCTAGGAATTTTGAGTGAACAGCAAACTATCGAGTCAATCCTAGGTAGGCGTAATGTTTGCTTTTCTGTTTCCCAGGATTTCGATCGCGGTTAGTCATGGATTGCTCATATCAAGATAGGATAATGAAAGACTCTGAGTACCATCGCTAAAGGTGAGGAGTTTAGACGTTGTTTTAATATCCCCTGGATGTATATGAAGCGCTATTGGTCTCGCTTGCTTGCTTTTATTCTGGTTCTTTGTGTTGGATTAGTGAACTGTTCATCAGCATTCGCTAGCTCTTCAGCCTTAACTGGCAACTATCGTCAAGACACCTTATCTGTTATCAATAGCTTGAGAGAAGTGCTTCAACTATCCCCAGATTCTCCAGAAAAAATTGCTTTTCAAAATCAGACTAAACAGCTAATTAACGATTTTTCGTCACGCTATCGCCGGGATGGATCATTGTCTAAGCTTCCCTCGTTTACTACAATGCGTACTGCCTTAAACTCTCTAGCAGGACACTATAGCTCCTATCCTAATCGCCCTGTGCCTCAAAAAATGAAAGATCGCTTAGAGCAAGAGTTTAAGCAAATTGAAACATCGTTAGAACGGGGTTCTTAAATTTTCATCATTGACACGTCTTTAAAAGCAAGGGACGTTAATGGGTGTTCCTTGCTTTTAATACACTGTTTTCTACAAAAAAGACCTACTTAATAGGGGTTGGATATTTTTTAAGCACTTCCTTCGAGGGTTCAGGCTGAAGTAAGCCATTGAGTAAAGAAGCAGGACGTTGACCATAGGGCCAAGCAAAAGCATGTTCAAATGCAGCATCTTGACAAGCTTGTAACTGCTCAAATCCAATCACATCATGGGTTAGAAGATTTTCATACTCAAAAGGCAACCGAACATTATGCAGCCCAGCATTATCAGTGCAGATCGCAATATCCACACCTGATTCAAAACACCGATCGAACACTTGTTTTAGTTGTGAAATATCATCTAACGTGCCTGTTTTTAGATAGGTTGTTGGACATATTTCAAGGCACTGTTTTTGCTCAGCGATTTGTTTAAGTAGTTGTGGCTGTTGCAGCGGAATCTGAATTCCATGCCCGATTCGCATCAAGTAAGGCAGCAGTTCGGCATGACAGCCATCACGAGTTTCATAAAGATGCCCGGTGGTGTTCAACCCCAGCGATCGCGCATAGGCATAGAGCCGCACAAACTCCTCCATCCGCTCTTTATAGTGATTATCGCCCCCCGCTATATCAATCCCACACACATAATCTCGATTTTGTGCCGCCAAATCAACAATGGCGCGATTCACTTCATAGGGCAACCTGACATGCATACATAAGATCTGACTCGTCACAATCGGATACTCACTCAGTTGGCTAGCCTGCCCCACCACTTGCACAATTTTAGTCATTAAATCAATCCGCTCAGACTGACTCAAATGA
This sequence comes from Leptolyngbya sp., assembly GCA_003249025.1. GTDB lineage: Bacteria > Cyanobacteriota > Cyanobacteriia > Leptolyngbyales > Leptolyngbyaceae > ULC077BIN1. The sequence continues at coordinate 20,755 of QBMH01000113.1, forward strand.
GCAGGTGTCCGCAGATAAGGCGTATAGCGTAGCTCTAGATAAGCCAAATTCTCAAAAATATACGCTCCCCGCATCAATCGATAAATAAAATAGGGCAACGCTTCAACAGTCTGCACTCCTTCTACTAAAGTATGAAGTTCCAAATACTCATCTAAAGTGTTACGAGGACGAGTGTAAAAGTCTTCAAACTCTGCATAGTCAGGAAATTTATCAACTAATTGAGAGTCGTTGTGTTGAAGATAGCGCCATAAAACTCTGGGAACAACCGAGCCTCCCAAATGACGATGTAATTCAGCATATAAAGCCACAGAAACCTCTTGAAATAGTATTAATGGTTGTTCAGTTACAGTACGTAAACTGAACAAAAAGGATTTCAGATCCTTATTCTTAGATCATAGAAAATATTTAGTCAAACCTGAAGAACTCCCTCAATTTTGGGGTGCCTGAGCATCAACTGGCATAGCAGAAGAGTTTCAGTGACCAATTTCGGCAGACTCGAATTTGAGTAGCCCCAGAAAATAGGGGTTTGAGCCTCCTTCAAATTTAGGGATTCTCCCAGAATTTGCAAGGGTTTGCACGGTTTCTTGCGATTTCTAACCACTCTTTTGGGGCTAAAAGCCCTGCCCTGAAGGGGTTCACTAGGTTTTTCAGGGACGACTATTTATCAGTTCAGTGTCAAGCCAACTAATTTAGTCATGAGGACTAAGAGGATGTCTGAGAAGTTGAGAACTACGCTAGCCGTCTGAGCATGAGGCGAATC
>QBMH01000114.1 GCA_003249025.1 Leptolyngbya sp.
CATCATTATCAACCTCTCCATCAAACCAGTTTCTCTGATGGAAAACAACAAACCTAGAACATTACCCACTAGCCCTTGGGCGTGTTCAATGATGGTTTCCATAACCGTCCAATTGAAAGTTTTACTACGCCCTTTCTTTCAGCTTTTTGTCCTCTTGACAAGCCCTTGTTGAAAATGGTGCAAGATCTGAGTTATCTCAAGGCGTGCGACGTTCTGGCTTGCGGCAATCCCGTTATGTCGGATTAGCGAAAACGCATCTTCAGCACATCCTCACTGCTGTTGCTCTCAATTTGGTTCGTCTAGATGCTTGGTTATCAGGGGTTCCTGTGGCAAAAACTCGCGTTTCTCGATTCGTGGAGCTTAAGCCTCAAGGTGGGTAGATTTTTCTCTGATGAATTCGCCAACAGTATCTTCGCTACCCTTACCCTTACCCCTACTAGAGCCATCCCGGTCTTTAAACTATGTGCAGTTGTGTCTTGAGTTTGCCTCTTACTCGCGGTACTGACTCCAGCCACTGCCTTTGTATTTGGCATCGAACACCGTCGGGTGTAGGATTTCCGCCAGGATTTCCAGTGAGTCCACCAGGCAAGGACCGGGACGGTTGAAGTAGGCATTGCCATCGGTCAGATAAAGCTGCTGCTGTTTTACTGCCCGTAGCTGCTGCCATTGTGGATGGGTTGCTAATGCCTGCTGCATTTCCTCACGGGTACGAGGTAGGTCAAATCCGCAGGACATGATGATGATGATGTCTGGGTCAGCTTCAATCAATGTTTTCCAGGAGAGGTAGGGGGAATGCTGCCCGACTTTTCCGAACAGATCCTGTCCACCTGCCAGTTCCACTAATTCAGGTATCCAATTGCCACTCCCCATCAGCGGGTCAATCCACTCGATCGCGGCAACTTTGGGGCGATCTCCGGCTGAGGTGGCTTGTGTTTTCTGCTGGCACGTCTCAACACGGGCTTTTAATTCTGTCAGCGCGGGATTTGCATCGACTTCTAGCTGATTAGCAACCCGCTGGATGTCTGCCCATACATCTATCAGCGTGTGCGGTTGCAGAGAAATGACCTGCGGCTGGGGGTGGCTGAGGGTAGCAACTGCTTGCTCAACAAGAGCGAAGTTGACGGCGCAAACATCGCACTGATCTTGCGTGACGATGTGCGTTGGTTTAAGTTGTTCCAGCACATCCAGCTTGATTTCATAGATGCTTAAGGTCGCTTGTAATAGCGTTTGCACGTCGGCATCAATTTGGGCGCTCGGCTTTTCGATGTTGAGTCGAGCAGCAGTACAAATTGGACGGGTTTGAATCTCCGGTGGATAGTCGCATTCATGGCTCCGCCCGACTACAAACTCAGTCAGTCCGAGCATCGCTAGAATTTCAGTGGCACTGGGCAGAAGGGATACAATCCTTGGCAATGATTTAGACATCTGATAGTTCCTGTCTTCAAACGCAACCAGTTTGTAGTCTAAAGGAGAATCAGAATAATGGGTTTTACAGATCGAAGATTTTGATAGCGACACAGTCAGTACGGTTTCCTCTTTTTCAGATCGTCTGTACTATTAAGAAATTGATTGGAGACTGGCTGCATGGCGAACCTGCTGTTGATTGAAAGTCCAGGCAAATCCAAAAAGCTGAGTCAGATTCTCGGTCCTGGTTGGATTGTCAAAGCCAGCATGGGGCATGTGCGAGAACTGGCAAATGATGGCGAGGATGCCTTGGGCTTTGACCTGCTCGACCAGCGCATTGAGTGTCGCTATACCCCCAGGGATGCCAGAGGCAAGAAGGTGCTGGCAGACCTGCGGCAAGCGGTGAAGCAAGCGGATGCGGTCTACATTGCGACTGACCCCGATCGCGAAGGGGAAACGATTGGCTGGCATTTGCAACAGGAATTGCGGCTCAAAAATCCGCGCCGGGTGGTCTACAGCGAAATTACCCCGCAAGCGGTTAGAGCCGCGATCGCCCAACCGCGATCGTTGAATCAATCATTGATTGCCGCTGGACGGGCAAGGGATTGCCTCGATAAGCTGGTGGGCTACAAGGGCAGCAAGCATGTAGTCTGGCGGCTCAACATTGGCGCGAAGTCTATGGGTCGGGTGCAGAGTGCCACGCTGCATCTGCTCTGTACGCGAGAAAAGGAAATTCAAGCGTTCAAATCCCAGGATTACTGGAGCGTTTGGGTGGAGTATGGGGAAGGGTTTAAGGCGTTTTATCGTGCCAAACTGAATGCAAATCCTGGAACAAACTCAGCCGCAGTAACCGAACAACCGGATGATGCGGCGGAGGGAAAGGAAAGCCAGGAATCCGATAAAGTGACCCATCAAGCAGAGGCAGATCGATTGGTGGCGATCGCTCGTTCCAGTCCGCATCAAGTGGTCACAGTCGAAGGGAAAGTAGCCCATCAATCGCCGCCGCCGCCCTTCATCACGTCATCATTGCAACAGGCAGCAGGCGCGAAACTGCGCTTTAGTCCTGATAAAACGATGAAGGTGGCACAGGCGCTCTATGAAGCAGGTCACATTACCTACATGCGAACGGATTCAGTCATGTTAGCTGAGCCATTTTGTGCAGCCGTGCGCCAATATCTAGAGAAACAGGATTCAACCAATGTGCCCAGCAAAACGACGCGACATCGAGCAGTCAAAGGGGCACAGGAAGCCCATGAAGCAATTCGTCCTACGGATGTCAATCAATTGCCCGCCCAACTGCAAGCGAGTGCAGATGAGACAAAGCTGTATGAGTTGATTTGGAATCGAGCCGTGGCTTCTCAGTGCTGTCCGGTGCGGTTGCGGAAGACGCGAGTCGTGACACAATCTGGTTCGGTGCATTGGGAAGCGAAAGGGCAGGTGGTGGAGTTTCCCGGCTATACCCGCTACTGGAATAACTTGAGTGCGGATACTCAACTACCCGTGTTGCAGCAGGGACAGCCGTTGACGCTAAAGCAGGCAGACTCAGAAAAGAAGCAGACTCAACCCCCACCGCGCTATACGGAACCGAAGCTGGTGCAGTTGATGGAACGCAAGGGCATTGGGCGACCCAGCACCTATGCGCCCACAATCAAGACGCTGAAGGAGCGGGAATATGTGCAGGTGGAGAAGGGAAAACTGCAACCCACATCGTTGGGGCTGGCGTTAGATGAAGCGTTGGAAAAACTACTGCCAGAGCTGATTCAGCCAGAGTTTACGGCACAAATGGAGTCTGCCCTGGACGCGATCGCCCAGGGAAAGCAGGACTGGCAGGGGTATCTAACCGATTGGCACCGTACCTATTTTGCACCTGCGTTGGAGAAAGCGGGTCAACTGCTGAAATCAAATGCGATTCAAAGCGGGAACTCTACGGTTGTGCGAGGCGCTAAACCTGCCGCTGCGCGATCGCCAAGCTCAACCCAGTCAAAGCCACAGGCAACAGTGACGAAAACCGCCTGTCCCAAGTGTGGGGAGGCGATGAGCAAAGTTCCCTCCAAATCCAAGAAGCTAAAGGCAAATCATTTTCTCAAGTGTGAAGCGGCAGGCTGTGGAGCCGTCATGTTTTGGAATCCGCAAGGGAAACGGTATGAGGTGCCCTATGCTCAGCGCATTCCTGACCCAGAAGCTTTTACGGATGTGCCTTGTCCCGTGTGTGGAGCGTTGCTGGAGCGCTATCGCTACACGAAGGAGGGGAAGGAAAAGGTGATGTTGCGCTGTTCGCTGCTGGAAAATCGCCGGGGAAAATGTAAGGAGGTGGCGTTTTTTGAAGGACACGATGGCTTTTGGTCGCCCAAATTTGGCACGCTGAAGATCGAGAGTTTGGTGAAGTAGGAGGGGCGATCGCGCCAACCTGTGTGTAGTACGCGCACTATCGCCAAACAATGCTGTTTACCACATCAAAATGAAAGTCATACGTCCAAATAGCAATGCCCAGACGCTGAGAAAGGGCAGCGGTCGTGGCATCGAACAGTGTGATTGATTGATCTGGATAGCGCTGAATAACTTGGATAGCAGTCTGATAATCTTCGATGGTCGGTTGCAATCGTTCTGCTCCAGCCGAAATTTCCTGGATGTAACGAAACCCGATCTGGATTCCCAGTCGTTTAAGAATCAGGCTATGGGTTTCCAAGAAAACGGGGTAAGGGATCAAGACCGTAAGCTTTTGTTGCGACAGCCGTTCAATTTCTGCAAGCGCTTGTGAGTGGTAGCGATCGCTCGGATCATAAGCAGCATAGAGTGGTCCGGTGTCAGCAATCACGCTCCTCAGGCTCAAGGTTCTTGTTCAGGCTGAGCGAGAACGTGATCGTGATTGATTGAGGTATCGCTGTAGCCGCTGCCCTGGGTCGAAGGAGTAATGTGCAAACGTTTTTGTGAGTGAAGGTATCCTCGTTCGGTCAAAAAGTTTTGCAGAGCCGTTTGCAGCACACCTGGGATATCGGTTGGAGTTGGCTGATCTTGGATGTAGTCAGCGATCGCCTGGGCAATATCATCGGGGAGTTCGGTATTCAGGTTCATGGTGGGACTACCTGGAAGCTCTGGTTCTATTGTAAAGCTGAGACGGCGATCGCACTTTGCGTTTTCCTTTGAGATCGCACCCTTCTCATCAACATGGCACTCTTTTATGAGCGCATATCGTAACGTATCTTACAGGAACCGTGATTGCAGTAGGGGATACTGTAGCAAAGCATCACTAGCAAGTAGATGGCTGAAGCAGAAATCACTAACCCGTTGTATTGAAGAGGGCTGTTGTGGCTGACAAAACTATCACATCAGACGTGCTTGTTGCCTATTCCCAATGTCCCCGTAAGGCGTTTTTGCTGTTGTTCTCAGATGACCAGGGTACGCCTCATGATTACCCTCGGATTCTGGAAGAACGGAGAAAAGCCCATCAAGCTCAGTATCTTGCGGCTTTCAAGCAATCGCATGAGGATGCTAAGCCCTATGATGAAAAGAATTTGAGGAAAGGCTCGTCTTTTGTTGAGGCAACGCTCAAGGTGGAGTGTTGGGAAGCTGGTTGTGATGTGCTGACGAAAGTTGATCAAGGTGCATCAAGCCGGAAGGTGGTGTATGAGCCAACGATCGCCGTTGGGACTTACAGCATCACGAAGGAGCAGAAAACCGAGCTTGCGTTTATTGGCAAGGTTTTGGGACAGATCCAAAAGCAGTTGCCTGCGGTGGGGACGATCGTGGGGATGGATAGTAAGACACATCGAGTCAGGTTGGACAGCGGTTATAAAGCGATCTCTCCATTTTTGAAGACGCTACAAACCTGGATAGAAGAAAAGCCTGCGGAACCTCCGACTTTGATCTTGAACAAACACTGTCCATCTTGTCAATTTCGGGATTTATGTCGAGAACAGGCAGTAAAGGAAAATAATCTCAGCCTGCTTGATCGCATGACCCCAAAAGCAATTCAAAAATATAACAAGAGGGGAATCTTTACTGTTCAGCAGCTTTCTTATCTTTTCAAGCCTCGAAGAAATAGAAAACGAAAAACGCAAACACCTGTAAAGCATAGTTTAGAATTGCAGGCTTTAGCCATTAGAGAACAGAAAATATACATCCAAGACTTGCCGGAATTAACCAGAAAACCAGTCGAGTTATTTTTGGATATTGAGGGTATTCCTGATCAGAATTTCTATTATCTAATGGGTCTTTTAGTTTGTGAGGGCGAAAACATCTCATATCATTGCTTTTGGGCAAACTCAGCTAATGACGAGGAGAAGATCTGGAAAAAGTTAGTTATAAAAATCAATGAATATGCTGGTGCTCCTATTTATCACTATGGGAGTTATGAGTCAAGAATGGTTGATATATTAGAAAATAAATATCCAATTAATTGTGAAGAAGTAAAGAAGTGCTTAGTCAATATTAACTCATACATTTTTGGACAAATTTATTTTCCTACATTTTCAAATGGACTAAAAGATATTGGTTCTTTTCTTGGTTTCTCTTGGATAGCGTTAAATTCATCTGGTTTGCAAAGTCTTGCTTGGAGGCATGAATGGGAAAGATCAGAAAGTTCCTCTTTGAAGAAGAGACTTATTGATTACAATCTAGATGACTGTTCTGCATTAAAAGTCGTTGTTAAAACAATAGAGAAAGTATCAAATGGCTTTTCCGGCGCAGAGATAGGAGCAGGAGTAGAAATTGCATCTGTAGACACAATAAAAGATGATTCTAAATATAAGTTTGGTCCAAATCAATATTTATTTCAAGAACTAGATTTCGTTAATAAATGTTCCTATTTTGACTATCAAAGAGAAAAGGTATTTTTTCGAGGTCGTAAGAAGAAACAAACTGGTAAGAAGGTAAACAAGCATTCTTCTCAGTATCGAATTAATAAAAAAATCGAAATCTCAATCCCCTCTACTTGCTCTAGATGTAATAGTACTGACTTGTCCAAGCATGGAAGAAAATACAAAACCATATTAGATATTAAGTTTTTTAATTTTGGAGTAAAAAGGTGGGTTATTAGATATAGCACCAGCAGAGTTCGTTGTAGAGCATGTGGAAAAGCTTTTACATCTGATGATTTTCATACTCTAGGAAGTAAATATAGTAACAATCTAAAAATATGGATAGTTTACCAAATGATTGCTTTAAGACAAACATATAATTTAATTCAGAAGAGTCTAAATGATGTTTTTGGATATCAGTTCAACACTCAGGTTTTCCATAATTCTAAGTATGAAGTCGCTGATTATTACACTCCAACATATCAAGAAATTCTAAATAAGCTAAAAAATGGACAATTAATTCATGCTGATGAGACATCTGTTAGCATACAAGGGAAGGATGCTTATATATGGGTGCTTACAAGCTTAGAAGAAGTTATCTATATATACTCTCCAACAAGAGAAGGAAGGATGATAAAAGATACTTTAAATGACTTTAAGGGAGTATTAGTATCTGACTTCTATAGCGTGTATGATTCATTTGAATGCCCTCAACAAAAGTGTTTGATCCATCTTATTCGAGACATGAATGAAGATTTAAGAAACAATCCTTTTGACGAGCAGTACAAGAGTTTTATTGGAGGTTTTAGTAAACTGCTTCAAACTATAATATTGACCATTGATAAACATGGGTTGAAAAAAAGGTTTCTAGCAAAACATACGAAAGAAGCAAAGAGATTCATTGATACTTTTCTTTCTTCTTCTTCAAATTCTGAAGTGGTTACTCAATACCAAAGAAAATTTGAAAAATATCAAAATAAGTTTTTTACATTTCTAGGATATGATAATATCCCTTGGAATAACAACAATGCCGAACATGCCATCAAAGCTTTTGCCAACTATAGAAAAATAACAAATGGATGTTTCTCAGAAACTGGAATAAGTAAATATCTTACTTTGCTGAGTATATATGAAACTTGTCAGTATAAAAGAATTGATTTTTTCAGTTTTTTGCGATCAAGAGATGTTAATATCAATAAATTTTCTAACAGGGCATAATTGACTGAATTACAAAATATTATTTTGGAACAAACTTTATAAAACTACTCACCTTCCTACTTTATTGTCCATAGAGTTCTTTCAAATATGTCTGGATGTTTACTTCCAGATCTAGCAGTGCATCGTCCAGCGATTCGTATTCATCCTCACCTTCCCAGGGCATCCCGCCCATATCGATCGCCCGTACAAACGACGTTAATGGTCCATCTGGGTCGTTACCAATTTCAATAATGCCCTGATGTTCGTAGACCCATCGAGCAATGTTGGGATATTTGTCTTCAAAGGATTTTTTCGGCATAATCTTCAAATTTCAAGCAAGGATATAGTGAGGGCACTACATGATGGCAAGTGTAGAAGAAAATGTCGATCAATTACACCACCTCACAATGGACATGATTCAGACTACGCTTTCTTGACCAACAAGCGATTCAAGCCTTCTGCGATCGCTGAGGTTGCAAAACACTATTTGGAGGACAGTGTTCTCGCTAAAGCTCTTATCACCTATGTTGACACTATGAGTGCCGATACTGACGAAGGAAAATAATCCTATGCAAATTACGATCGAACTCCCTGATGACATCGCCAATCAATTGCAATCTGGCAACATTTCCCGTCGAGTTCTGGAACTGATCGCGGCTGACCACTATCGTCAGGGTCAGATAGGAGCCGCAGAAGTCCGGCGAATGCTCACCTTCTCCTCCCGTTGGGAAACCTACGAATTCCTCAAGCGTGAAAAAGCTTACTTACCCTACACAGAGGATGACTTGGAACAGGATGTCCAAACTATTCGCAGTGTTCTGGGCGCGGAATGATCATTGTCTCCAATACCTCCCCCCTCAATTACCTGATCCTGATTGGTCAAATCAACCTGCTACCCGCTCTGTTCCAGCAAATTATCATTCCTCAGGCAGTCTACGGCGAATTGTCCGATGCCGCTGCTCCCACACCTGTTCAAGCCTGGATGGCAACTCCCCCCGATTGGCTCACCGTTCAGCCTGTCCGCCAACCTGCGGATGCGATCGTCAATTTACTCGACCCCGGAGAGCGTGAAGCCATTCTGCTAGCTCAACAACTCAATGCGGATTTGATCCTAACTAGACGACATGAAAGCACGTCGCATTGCCACCGAAAGAGGACTTGCCATTACGGGCATTCTCGGAATTCTCGATCAAGCCGCAACCCTGAAGCTCATTGACTTACCTACTGCTGTCCAAAGTCTTCAAAATACATCCTTCTGGGCATCTGACAGTTTATTCCAGAAATTGTTAGATAAGCATTCCTAGCGGTCTCCGTTACTTCCATTCAACGATGGCTTCAGCATCACCGGGATTACTTGCTCAACCGAAGCTCCAACTGGGTTTTATGGATATAAAATGAGATTTTCAATTTTGACTCCCATCAATCGCGATCGCCCCAAGCGACTATCTTATAATACGTTTGTCCTGAGTAATCAGAGAACGCGAGTTGAATGAGCAACGCCAACAACCAGCAACCCATCAGGCTCCACCCGTGGAGTCCCTGCAAGGCGTGGTCGAACGGCTCACCTACCACTCCGAAGAATCGGGCTACACCGTCGCTCGTCTGAAAGCCCCCCGCACCAGCGAACTCATTACCATCACAGGCAGCTTTGCCACCATCCAGGCAGGACAAACCCTGCAACTGCAAGGCATCTGGAAAGACCATCCCAAGTTCGGTGCCCAGTTTCAGGTGACGCAGTACCGGGAAACCAAACCCGCCACCATCACCGGGATTGAGAAGTACCTGGGCAGCGGCTTGATTAAAGGCGTGGGATATGTCACCGCTAAACGCATCGTTGCTCACTTTGGGCTGGAAACGCTGGACATCATTGAGAACCAGATTGAGCGCCTGGTAGAAGTTCCCGGCATCGCCCACAAGCGGGTGAAGCTGATTCAAACCGCCTGGGTGACGCAAAAAGCAATCAAAGACGTGATGCTGTTTTTGCAAAGTCACGGCGTTTCCACCACCTATGCGGTCAAGATCTACAAGCAGTATGGGGATGAGTCGATCGCCACTGTCACCCACAATCCCTATCAACTAGCAACCGATGTCTACGGCATTGGGTTTGTTACCGCAGATGCGATCGCTCGGAATCTTGGCATTGCTCCCAGTTCTCAGTTTCGCTACCGCGCGGGGATTCTGCATGTGCTAGGGGAAGCCTCTGAAGATGGGCACTGCTTCTTGCCTCACGATGAGTTGATTGGGCAGGTAGTAAAGCGATTGGATATTGAGGATCACCATCCCAATCCTGACTCTGTGGAATTTTTAATTCACTTGATGGTGCAAGAGCGGGAGTTGGTCAAAACCGAAACGCCGATCGCTGGACTGGAACAATTTGGCTACTATGCGCCGCCCTTTTTTGCCGCCGAATACAAGCTAGCCGAGCGAGTGCAACAGCTCTTGAGGCAACCCCTTGAGGTTGATCTGCCCCGCGTTCAAAGTTGGATTGAGCGGTTTATCGAAAAAACGGGAACGCCGCTTTCGGAACAACAGCGCCATGCGGTCGAGATGGCAGCGAGTCAACGCGTGCTAATCCTCACAGGCGGACCCGGTTGCGGCAAGACCTTCACCACTCGGACGATCGTGGCACTGTGGAAAGCCATGGGGAAGTCGATTGCGCTTGCCTCTCCCACGGGACGGGCAGCCCAACGGTTGAGCGAGATGACCGGACAGGAAGCCAAAACGGTGCATCGACTGCTGGAGTTTGATCCGAAAACGATGAAGTTTAAGCGCGATGTGGACAATCCCATCCCGGCTGAGGCGATCGTGGTGGATGAAGCCTCCATGCTGGATCTATTCTTGGCGAACTCGCTGATGAAAGCCGTTTCCCCCGATGCCCAACTGTTACTGGTGGGAGACACCGATCAATTGCCCAGTGTGGGACCGGGATCGGTGTTGCAGGATTTGATTACCTCTGAACAAGTTCCGGTGGTGCGGTTGACTCAGGTGTTTCGGCAGGCGCAGGCTAGCCACATTATTCGCAATGCTCATCGCATCAATCAGGGACAATTTCCGCAGTTAGAGCCAGTCTCGAATGCGCCTCAATCCGATTGCCTGTGGCTGGGTGCCTCAGAGCCAGAACATGGAGTCCAGGCAATTCGAGAGCTAATGGGCGACTTGATTCCCAATCAGGGCTTTGACCCAGCCAGCGATGTGCAGGTGCTTTGTCCGATGACGCGGGGAGAGGTGGGCACTCGCAATCTCAATATGGTGTTGCAACAGCTAGTCAATCCACCCAGCCCGAACAAAGCTGAGATTATCCGGGCAGGAATGATCTTGCGGGTGGGCGATCGCGTCATTCAAAAGGTGAATGACTACAACCGGGAAGTGTTCAATGGCGACTTGGGCATGATTGCAGCGGTGGATGTGGAAGAACAAGAGGTAATAGTGCAGTTTGGACAGCGATCCGTGAGCTACGATTATGCCGACTTGAACGAAATCACGCTGGCGTGGGCAGTGACAATCCACAAGAGCCAGGGCAGCGAGTATCCGGTGGTCATTCTACCCATCTATATGCAGCACTATCTGATGCTGTCGCGCAATCTGATTTATACCGGGTTAACCCGTGCTAAAAAGCTAGCAATTGTAGTAGGTCCGCAGAAGGCGATCGCCCTGGCAGTCCGGCAAGTCAAAGATCGTCAACGTTACACGCTGCTGGATAAACGGCTACAAGCGAAACGATCAGATCTAGGGTAATTTGGACTGCAACCGCGCCACGAGCGACCGCGAAAACCCCACATTCTGCTCGCCCAGACGCTCCTGGATCTGGAGCGCCCGCTGTGCCAGATCCAGTGCCTCCGCATCGCGCCCCTCCGCCTCCAGCACCTGCGCCAACCCTACCTGGGCACTAGCCACCATATCCTGCCGTCCCACTTCCTGAGCAAGAGCAAGTTCTCGCTGGAACCAGGGGCGGGCATCGCGGGGGCGATCGCGATTGAGGGCAAGCAGACCCAGGTTGCCGCAAAATCCTGACTGCATTTCTTTATTTCCCATCTTTTCAGCGATCGTCAGTGCCTGCTGATAGTAGGTCTCAGCCCGATCGTACTGCTGCTGCTGACGGGCAACTGTTCCCAGATCGTTGAGGGCGATCGCCTCCGCTTGCTCATCCCCCAACTCCCGGTACGCTGCCACTGCCTCCTGATAGCACCGCTCTGCCTCTGTCCAGTCCCGGCGTTGCTCGGCAACCACCCCCTGAAGCCGGATTGCGACGGCGCGATCGCGCCGATTGCCGCCCCGCTCCATCGCTGCCGCCATCTGTTTTGCCCAGGTTGCGGCGCGATCGGTCTCTGCCCGAAAGTAGTAAATCCAGGCAACATTATGCGCTCCCCACCCGGCATCGCTACCCTGTCCCAATGCCTGCCCTGCCTGGTAGCGCCATTCCCCCAGGCGAATCCGCTCGTCCCAGTAGCCCCGGAACAGGAGAAACTGGTAGAGTCCGTTTTCCAGGTCAATCAGCATCTGGGCGGCTTCCCGATCCATCAGGGTGCCGGGGATGCCGGACAGGTCCCGCAGGGTGGTGGCAATGCCCTCCAGGGTTTGCCACTCTGCCTCCAGTTGGTCGAAGGTTTTGTAGGCATCGTTGCCATAGCCACCATACTTGCGGGCATAGTCTACCCAGTAGCGCAGGGCTTTGCGTTGGGCGGTGGCATCCAGTGGGGTGCTGACTGGGATTGCGGTTGGGTTTCCTCCCAGTGCCACCGTCACATAGTTGCGGGTGAGGGGATGCAGCCCATAGCCACTACTCTCCAGGTCATTGACCAGGGAGAGGGTCACCAGCCGTCCTAGCCCCATCTGGATTTCGGTTGGGGGCAGTTCGGTGACATCCGCCAGGGCTGCCAGCGTGGCTGGGGTGAGGAACACCGACAGCACCGACAGCAGGGTGCGATCAAGGGCGGCTAATCCCTGCACCGCATCGGCAAACAAAAAGCCGTAGAGATCGCTAGAGCGGGCGGCATTTCGCAGGCGTTCCAGTGCCATGCTGAAACTGTCTCCCTTCTGGGCAATGAATCCCAGCGTCCAGTCCAGTGCCAGAGGATTGCCCCCGGCGGCATCGTAGAGCGCCTGCTGCCCGGTTACCCCTGCCTGCTGGAGTTCCCGCGCCACTCTGGGTTGCCGTTGTCCCACCTGCTGCATCAGGTCCCTGGCTTCCGGCAGCGACAGCTTATCTAGCCGAATCGTCACGGCGCTTTCTCCGGTGCGGCGACGGCTGGTGATGATAGCTTTGCTGGCACCGGGCAACTTCCGCAGAAACTCGGCGATTTGGTCCCGTTCCTCAGCGGTGAGGGTTTCCAGATTGTCCCAAATCAGCAGCACCCGTCGTCCCCGCAGGGCATCCAGCAGGGCGCGGCGACGCTCGGTGGCATCGGTGATTTTGCCAATCTCGTCCTGCCCCAAAATCCGGGCAAACTCCCGACAAAAGGCATCCAGGGAAGAAAGCGCCAGGGTTTCCTGCCGCACGCCGTCTGGGCTGAGCCAGGTGGTCTTGGCGGAGGCAAACAGGTAGGCATCAAACAGGGCTTGTTGACGGGCACTGTGCGCCACCTCCAGCGCCAGAGCCGTCTTGCCCATGCCGCCAATGCCATCAATGGCAACGCCCCAACCCCGCTCCTCCGGTGCCAGTGCTTCCAGGCATTGGGTAATCTCGGTTTTGCGCCCAACAAATACACTGCCGTAGCGGGGCAAATTATCCGGTACGGTGGCATTGCCGCCCCCCTGCAACTGGGCTAACCGCGCCTTCAGGCTATCCACTTCCTGACGCTTCCCATCCAGTTGCACCTGTAAGTGGGCTGGAATCATCAGATTGGTAAAGCCAGCGGCTTGGGTTTCCAGCACAGTCAGCACCATTTGAGCCGTGGTCAGCATTTGCTCTAATTCAGCCCGATCACTCATTGGCGTTCCCTTCCTGCAATCTTGATTCCAATTCTGCCACCTGTTGCCGTTTTTCCTCCAGTTCAATGCGTAAATGGGCGGGCATTTGCAATTTGCCAAACCCAGCAGCTTGCTCCTCTAAAATCGCCAGGGAACGCCGCGACATTGCCAGTGCTGGGGTCACCACCTCCTGATTTGTCATTACCCTGGGCAATGCCGGACTCTGCGGTTGACTAGGCAACCCCTTCCCTCCCCGCAACAGCGCCACTGGAAAATCCTCCGTTGCCGTATCAAAAAACGGTGTTTGCTCTGCCTGACTGAGGGTGCGGGCGCTGAGTGCCACGGTTTTGCCCAAGTGGGTCATGACGTTAGAAAGCGTCACTAGGCGATCGCCCGGTTGGTTGGCGGCTCCCTTCAGTGCCTCCAGCAGATGGTAGGTGTACAGGCTCAAGGTTTGATCGGGACGTACCCAGGAACTTTGATTGCCCCGCGACGAGGTGAAGACCGCCCGTCCTTCTCCCTGCTTCAACGCATCCACAACCCCTTTGGGCAGCGCCGTTGGCAACCAGTCCGCAGGCAAGTCATCCTTGGCGCTTGCCATACCCTCGGCATGACAACTATCGATAATCACCCACAACCGTTTAGCCGTCATCTGGCGTAACTTCTCGGTCAGCGTATCGGCAGCCAGGGCAGTTTGGGCAATAGACTGGCGATCGAAATCATGTTGGAGCAAGTAATAGGTATGGCTGGCAAGGTCAAACATCCCATGCCCGGAGTAGTAGAGCACGATGGTGGCATCCGAGTCTGCGGCGGCTTTCCCTTGCAGCCAGTCCAGTCCAGCCAAAATGGCGCTGCGGGTCGCGCCCTCGTCATGCAATAGCCGGATATGGTCGGGTGTGGAGGGATACGCACAAAGGTTAGGGTCGATCAAAACCGCTTTCAGTGCCTGAGCATCTTTGACCGTCACCGGCAGTGACCAGCGAGCATCAGCCGTTTTGCCCACGCCAATCAGCAACGCGTAACCGTGGGTAAATTGTTCAGGCATTTGAGGGCAGCTCCAGGATGGCAATGCTTACATCTTACTGAAACCGCAGAGCCTTGAGACTAAGCGATCGCGATGATGGATTGCCCTGCAACTTTAAGGCACAGGTCTGCAATCCTGGTTGACTGGGGGATTGAATCAACGAAGCATCCTCTGCTTGCACCCCATCTTTGACCCAATGCAACTTATTTTCCGTCGTGCCGCGATGGGCTTGAATCATCGTTGCCAGGGGTTGAGCCTCAATCACCTGGCTGATGATAAACCAGAACTGTCGTTGAAAGGGGTGCCCTTGGCGCGTACCTGATCGCTCCATGGCAACAAATGCCGCTAAACCTGCCCAATCTTGCGCTAGCTCTGGTGGGGGTGCAAACACGCGCACCCGGCGTTTGACCACTCGACCATGCGAGGGATCAAGCGCTTGATACTCACTCAACGGCTCTTGAGTTTGAGCGCACTGCTGCGCCTGTTTCAATAGTTTGGGTTGATTGGCTTTGAGTCCAATGCAGTAGTGGTTGCCGCTACTGACAATCTCAGAGACTGTTTTTTTGGGTGTGTAGAGCATCGAGTGTCACCCACACTCCTTGGACATCCAGTTGTTGCAGCAATTGCCTGACACTGGTAATCTCGCTGCTTTCACCATGGTGGAAACGGGTCTGTCCAATCACCCCCTCCCACTGCTGCACACAGGCACTGACCACGGTGACAAAATCTTGCTGCGCCCCACAACAGTCTTTGAGCTTGCTGGCTAAGGCTTTGCCATCCATCGATACCCCTTGCCCTGCTTCGACTGGCATGGCTTGTTTCGCCCACACCCGGAAAACCTCGGCAACTTGGTGGGCATCGACATGCCCTGCCCTATCGTGCAAGGTGGAGTAACTCGGTAGTTTCCCTTTGGCTAAACCGAATCATTCAACCCCTTCGTGCTGATGCCGTTTCATGAAGTCTTCCAACCCTCTCAGGCTACTGTAGCCGCTCATCACGCCCAAAAGACTCATCAATAGCATCACCCACAGGGGATGTTGTACTTTTCTGCCCCGTCTCCAGTCTGGAATGGTTTTTAACGGCTCTATTAATCCCTCTACTCCCATGGTTCTATGATCTTCTAGCTTATATTTCTCCTGTTAGAAAATCATCCCTACGTGTCTGCTGTACCTGTTCTCGGTCTCGTTCAGTCGCTCGAAAGGTTTTCTTTGACTGTGAGCTTTAAGCGTTGCACTGCTCGTCCCATTGCTGAACGACTCACCCGCATTCCTACTTTCGCCTCGAATTGCTCAGATAACTGCCAATCATTTACGGCATTTCACACAGCATCCAATAGTTATTTAGGGCTGCCATCAGATTGGCAAACGCGCTGAATGTTACTGGTTTAAGCAAATATCCAGCAATGTTAAAGTTGTAGGCTTCAATGCGGTCTTGGTCACGGTTAGAGGTTGTCAGTACAACCACAGGCGTTTTTTGTAGGGTAGGATCTGCCCGGAGCGCGTGTAGAAACTCAATGCCGCCCATCTTTGGCATGTTCAAATCCAGCAATATTAGGCGACGATCTGCTGGAACAACGTCAAATTGATTGGGGCTACCGCGCAACATAGCAAGGGCTTCAAGCCCATTGGTGGCGATATAAAGCGGGTTTGAGATATTGTTCTTCTTAAATGCCCGTTTAACATTCATCACATCTACTTCATCATCCTCCACTAGGAGGACATTAATTAATCGCGCTTCTTGCATTGATTTCGTGTTGTTTAATGCGACTCTCAAAACTATCCAATTATTCTTTTAAAGGATGGTCTGCTGACCTGGTATTTTTACGTAGCCTTATCGTACTCTTCGCTGATTAAATGTCAGTCTAAATTATGACATTGATGGCTCTGTTTGCCTTTTTCATATCATAGACGGAGATGATTCATTAAACTGTTGACCTGTAGAGAGAGGCTCTATGTCTATTGGTGGATGTGATTTAGCGTTAAAGCCTCTATCTAAATAGTAGGGATAAACATGATCAAGGTTTAAACCTTTTGTCACTCGGTAAGGAATGAGACAATGAGCGAACTTAATGTTGTACTAATCGAAGACCACGATCTAACCCGAATTGGATTGCGGACAGCATTAAAGCAGCAGGAAGGGATTCGCATTGTAGGCGAGGCTCCGAACGCTTCTCAAGGGCTGAGAGTGTTGGAAAGTACTCAACCTGATGTGGCGATCGTCGATATTGGGTTGCCTGATATGGATGGAATCGAGTTGACTCAAAAGTTTCGACAGTTTCAAGCTGCAAATCACAACGACAAAACGAAAATTTTGATTTTGACGATGCATGATAGTGAAGATGCGGTGCTGGCTGCATTTGCGGCGGGTGCAGATTCCTACTGTATGAAGGATGTCAGCATTGATAAGCTGGTGGAAGCGATACGGGCGACTCATTCGGGCTATTCGTGGATTGACCCCGCGATCGCCAATGTGGTGCTGCACCAAGTTCGTCAAACGCCATCCAATGGTCACAGCAATAATCAAGCGAAAACCGTGGCAATTGGTGCCGTTGATCCAGAAATGGAGCAGGTGTTGGAAAGCTATCCGCTGACGGAGCGCGAGTTAGAAATTTTGGAGCTAATTGTCTCAGGGTGCAGCAATGCGGCGATCGCCGACAAGCTGTATATTACGGTGGGCACGGTCAAAACCCATGTCCGCAATATTTTGAGCAAGCTGTGTGCAGAAGACCGGACGCAAGCCGCTGTTCGGGCGCTGAGATCGGGCTTGGTGGCATAGGCGGCAAATAGATTGGATCAAGTCTGAGATAATGACCTCGCACATGACTATCTGCGAGGCGCATGGAAACAATCATTGATCCGCGATCGCCCAAAAAACGCTCCATTAGCTTATCCACGCTGATTTTAATCGCACTGGGCGTAGGAATTTTGTTTGGAATTGGGCTAAATCAGTTTGTCCCGGCGAGCGTGCCAGGGATTGATCGCTATGTTTTAGATCCGATTGGGCGGATATTTCTGCGCTTGATTCAGTTTGTTGTGATTCCCATTGTTTTTTCCTCCCTGATTTTGGGGTTAACCCGCATTCAGGATGCGAGTCAGGTGGGGCGATACACGCTCAAACTGATGACGAGCTATGCCATCACTAGCGCGATCGCGGTTGCTTTGGGCATGGTGACTTGTAGCATCTTGCAGCCTGGATTTGGTATCACAGGATTAGCTTTGCCAGTCGCCACGATTCAAGCGGAAAGTCCATCGCTGCTCGATTGGCTGATTAGCCTAGTACCCGTCAATCCGGTGGAAGCGCTCAGCACTGGAAATTTACTGCAAACCATTTTTTCGGCAGCCCTAATAGGGGTAGGGATTCAGCAGGCGGGAGAAAAAGCAGCAAGTTTTTTGGCGGTAGTAGAAAGCGTTTACGCCATCAGTGAAAAGATTCTATCGATCATTCTTTACACAGCACCCATCGGCGTTTTTGCATTGATGAGTTCCATCATTACCACTCAAGGATTGGCGGTTATTGCCAAACTGCTGGTTTATGTGTTGGGCTTGTTGCTGACCACCCTGCTGATGATTGGCATCTATGTTCTGACATTGGCAATCCTCAAGGCAAAACCCCTCCATCTTTTGCAAAGTCTGTTTCCAGCACTCTCGCTTGCCTTTGGCACGGCTAGCTCTAATGCCGCGTTGCCGATCGCCCTCCAAAATGTTCAGGAGACTTACGGATTACGCCGTGATATTGCGAGTTTTGCCATTCCTCTCGGTACTGCATTAAAGCGCGATGGTGCCGCCATTTTACAGAGTTTCAATGCGCTATTCATTGCCCAGATTTATCACATTCCCATCACCTCAGAAATGCTATTGGCGATCGCCCTGAGCGCTTTTTTAGTCTCTTTTAGTACTCCTGGTGTGCCCGGTGCTGCCATCATCACCATGACTACCGTATTAGCAGCAGCAGGCTTACCGCTAGAAGGAGTCGCGATCGTTGCCGGAGTAGATCGCCTCACGGATGGCTTTAAAACCGTGATTAACGTGATTGGCAACGTTTCCAACGCGGTCATATTGAGTCATTGGGAAAAACCAAAAGAGGCAAGTAGCGTAGGGCGAGTGGCGTAGGGCGACTAGCGAGTGGCAAAACTCAAAACTTCCCGCCCCTTCCTCCTCTCTCATCCTTTACTCATTTGCCTTTCATGCAGAGGGACGGCTGTTAATGGCAAAATGGCGAACAGTGGCATAGCCATTTTGTCCTGTTGGGTGTTGGGGAGGTTGCATGTCAAGTTTTCAAACGGGTGATGATAGGTCGTTTCAATCTGTTGCCGAAAAAGTTCCTTTAAAGGGGGCAAATCGGTTAAAGATCGACTATTTAGGAAACTTAGACATTCCTTTCAAAGAAGATGAGGGAATGGATGTGGTGCAGGGATTGAGCCGATCGCCTAAAACATTGCCACCAAAATATTTTTATGACGATCGCGGATCGCAACTGTTTGAGCAAATTTGTGATCTGCCGGAGTATTATCTCACTCGTACCGAAACGGCAATTTTACAGCAGTATGCCGGGGCGATCGCGCAGCACACCGGAGCCTGCGAACTGGTGGAATTGGGCAGCGGCAGTTCCACGAAAACCCGACTGTTGCTAGAAGCCTATCAAGCGCAAGACCATCCGCTGTGCTATCGCCCGATTGATGTCAGCGGGGGAATTTTGGAAAGCAGCGCCCAGAGACTACTGCAAGCCTATGATCAACTCAAAATTCATGCGTTAGTGGGTACTTATGAGCAAGCGCTTCAAACGCTATCCGATGCCTACTTGCCCCAACGGATGATTTGCTTTTTGGGCAGCAGTTTAGGCAACCTAACCCCGGACGAATGCGATCGCTTTTTTGATCAGGTGCGGCTAGCGCTGCGATCGGGCGGTTATTTTCTGCTCGGCGTTGATCTCCACAAAGCCACTGCCCAACTAGAAGCAGCCTATAACGATAGTCAAGGCGTTACGGCTGCCTTTAACCTTAACCTGTTGCATCATCTAAACTGGCGGTTTAACGGCAACTTTGACGTAGCTCAGTTTGAACATTTTGCCTTTTACAACACCGAGTTACAGCAAATTGAAATGCATCTCCGTAGTCTCAAATCCCAAACGATTTCTCTAAAAACCTTAAACCTAACGATTGAAATGGCAGCCGGAGAAACCATCCGCAGCGAAATTTCACGCAAGTTTGATTTGGCAACCCTGCGATCGCAGCTTCAAGCGAAAGGATTGCAGACCTTACAAGTCTGGCAAGATACCAATCAATGGTTTGGGCTGCTGTTGTGCCAGTGTAGAGAATTATAGCCCTGCATCGGTGGATGGGACATCGCTGAACAGCGGCATCGCAGACTAGATCGGTGGCAGTGGACGGCTGATCGGCATTCGAGGTGGGGCAGTCTTCCACATCAGGTCAATCTCTTCCGGGGTGAGACCATACGCCTGATTTACCAAGTCGGACAGTCGGCGTTCAAGTTGGAGAGCTTCGGCTTTGCGCGTTTGGATCGCTGGGGCGTAGTCGTTGTAGACCTGCTGCATGGCTTTGAGCGCAGCGGGACTGATTATTTCAGCATTTCGAGGTCGGCGCTTTTTGAGTTCTTGCACAAACTCTTTGACATCTAGGCTGGCAAAGTTTTCTAGCTTTTGCCCTGGTTTGTCGATGCTGTGTTCAATCGCCAACCAGTTCAAGACATCGCTGGACGCTTCTTGGTTGGTTTGGGTCAGTTCTATCAGGCGGCTGACCAGCGGCTCTACTTCGGCACGAATGGCATCAGTGGGAGGGGCGATCGGAAAATCAATCATCAAATCGCCTCTAGGCGTTACAGCACCACCTATCATCTTCGGAAAAAGTCTATGAGCTATCCACCAACCCACTGGTGAATTAAGACATCCCAAAACAAACAAGTCGGCAGTTGGCAAAAGGAAAACTTTGTTGTTGTTAAAGTAGCCAGAAGCATCTAGCGAATACGACGGCAATGTATTAATTTCCTGGTATACAATTTTAGGCTTTTCAAATAACTGCCAGTAATCAATACTGTCTTGGAGTTCGTACCATTCATAACTTCCTGGTTTGCGTCCTTTCCAGTCTCCATTTTGATTAGAGTCCCAATCTTTAGGGCGTGGCTCTAATTGCTCTCGGTAGTTGCTGAGGTGCGCTTTAACAGCAGGATAAGCATCAATATCAAGACCTCGACGAGCAAAAATCATCCAAAGGCTCTGCCATTCAGAACACCAACGTTTAACATCTTGCCCTCTCAAATAAGGCTTAATAATTTCAGCGGATTTTGGATCAGCTTGAACAATTCGTTTTTTAGTTGCGTCGTCAATCAAAAAGGCTTCGTTAAAGCCCGTTTTAATTCCATAACAAGGCTTTACTCCAGCGAAATCCTTCAACGGCACACCGACTCGTCGAATTTTTGCCATCAATGCGTCAACTTCTGGAGGCTCTAAACTCCAGGCGTTCTCTGTAAACCGTGACCAGGGAACTGAAAAGCCTTCCTGCTGAACGTATTGCGATAGGTTGATGTCGGTCAGCTTCTCACGGGGGAACTGGACAGACTACCACGGTCGCTGAACTCTGTGGCTTCACCTGCGCTACAGGTTGCACTTGCGGCTTCCGGGCAACCACAATGCAAGGGAACGTGTCGGCATCCTCAAAAATGGGTGCGTGACCAAAATCGATGATTTGCTCCAGCACGCCGTTGTAGGCAAAGAAGCGGCGCAAGGGTTCGCCATAGCCCGATCGCAGCCACTTATTCGTCACACATGTAGGACATCACGCCACCGCGCTTAAGAATCTTCAAGCCTTTCTCGTAGAAGTAGGTGTAGAGATCTGCTACGCCATCGTAGGATTCATAATGCTGTTGAAGATAAGGCTTGATGGGCGATAGGAGTTCTTGACGTACATAGGGCGGGTTGCCGATCGCTACATCAAAACCACCATCGGCAAACACTTGAGCAAACCCAGCTTCCCAATCGAATGCCCGATCTGCAACCTGTGGGTCAGCGACGATCGAGTTGCCTACTTTGATGTTGTCATCCAGATAGGTCAGCGCTTTGCCTCGCTCTGCTGTTTTCAGCCACAGCGACAGTTTGGTAATTTCTACCGACTCTGGGGACAAATCAACGCCATACAGGTTGTTGTTCAGAATCGTCTTACTCAGATCAAACAGGCTGCGCTGCCCTTCTTTCAACCCTGCTAGTGCCTGGTTGACTCGCTCATATTGCCGCAACAAATAATCAAACGCTGCCACTAGAAACGCTCCAGAACCACAAGCCGGATCAATCACTCGCAGCTTGAGTAAAACCTGATCTCGGTAAGCTTGCCAAAACTGAATCTCAGCGTCCTTCAGTTCGCGGGTTGCTTTCAAGGAAATGTATTCTAAGCCGCAATCATAGAGCAGTTCTTCTTCTCGTCGGCGCAAGTAACCGCCCAACGCCACTTCAACAATGTACTGAGTAATGAAGGCTGGAGTGTAGAACACACCCTGAGTTTTTCGCTTGCCTTTCTTCGGGTCGTATTCCTGTCCGGCTGCTAAGGCTCGTAGCTCTTCCAGGTCGGTCACAGACTGTTCAAAAATGTGCCCTAAGATGTCTACCGATACTTCTGTATCAAAGTCGAAGCGGGTTAACTGCTTTAGCTGAAAACACAGCAAATCGGGAAGTTCAAGCTGTTCGTCTAGCACCACATCTAACTTGAACAGCCCACCGTTATAGCCGGGAATCGGTGGGTCTTCATTACCCTGATCTACCCACCGGAACACAGTTTTGTAGTTGTCCCAGATGGATCGCGGATTGTAGGGGTCTTTGTGGTCGTGAGCGGTGGCGAGAGTTTTGGCTGGGAGCAACCCCCGGTCTTCACAAAAGGCAATGAATAGAATACGGTCTAGAACTTTCTGCGCTTTTTCGATCAGCGTTGCGTCCCGATTGGGAATGTCCGCTGGTGCTTTAGCCCGGAAATAA
The DNA here is from genome assembly GCA_003249025.1 of Leptolyngbya sp. Classification (GTDB taxonomy): domain Bacteria; phylum Cyanobacteriota; class Cyanobacteriia; order Leptolyngbyales; family Leptolyngbyaceae; genus ULC077BIN1. The sequence goes on from QBMH01000114.1 coordinate 22,303, forward strand.
CGGGCAATCTCTAGCCGTACTTGTTTGTACTCCTGATAAAGCTGTTTGGTGATGTCCTCTTGTGCTTCATTCGACTCCTGCAACAGCAGGTCAATCCGGGAGAACGCTTGCAGCGTATCAGCCGATGGCAAGAAGTTTTGACGACATAGAAGAAAATAGAAGCGCTTGAACTGTTCCAGGTCAGCTAGATCGGTTAGCAAAAATTGCTCATAGTAGGCGGGTGTTTTGCTGGTCTGATAAAGCCGCACTTCCCGATAGTTGGAAACAATCACCCATTTGCAATCGGCGGTGTAGTTGGCATAGCTCAGATCTTGCAGCATTCTTGATAAGCCGAATTAGGCAGTGATTTGAGCGTGATTTCAAATCCATATTTTGCTGCGATGTGAGATCGAGTTTCGATGAGTTTGAGCAATTGGCACCAGAGGACAGAAGGAAACAAAACTGACAAGGCTAAATCACTCACTGCTTTCCAATCAAGGACAGGCGGTAGGGA